>NZ_JADALJ010000001.1:4217981-4590963 GCF_014876185.1 Rufibacter sp. LB8
TTGCCGCGGCGTTTCAGCTGCTTCCCAGACGCATGCCGGAGGTGTATAAAAGAAACACCCAAAGTACCGAAATTGTGCCATCATTTACTATTTTATTTAGCTTTATTTTTGGCTGACTTACAGCGAAATGCTAATTAAAATAGCAAGGCGGTTTTTTGGTAAAGAATTAAAGTTTTGGTTGGGTTGAGTCTCTAGTATGCAACACCCTTCAGCCGTTTTGGTAGTGGTTTACAATGTATGATGCTTTGATTTTTGGTTGTTTCGGTAGTTGAACATTAGGTTTAAGCTCGCATCATGGTTCTCCTTTTTCTTGGAGAAGCAGGTCGTTTTCCTGACCAGCCTCCTGTTCCTGGCCCTGAGGCAGGTATTTACCCCTTCTATATTTTTTGTGTAAGCCTTGCCCACCTTGTGTTTCTCTGTAGGTATCACCTGGGCGAAGGCTCTCCAATGGTCGGTGCAGTATTCTCCAATGTGTGCTTTCTCCAGCTTCTTGAGCAGCTTCCTCACAGTTGCTGCGCTCCTGGGGCCGCAACTGTAAGCCAAAACCTCATCCGTCTCGGGGCAGTAGGCATACAAAAGCCAGTACTTCCCTTTCCTGCGCCTGCCCACGTAGCTCCAGACCTCGTCTATCTGCACCGACTCGTAGCAGCGCCGCGCCGGTGCGATGCTGAGTCGGCTGCCTTGCCGGCACAGGTTGTCCAGTATGCACTTGCGGCTCACCCCCAGCAGCGCCTCTATGTCGCGGATGCCGTTGTTGCGCTCCAAAAGCCGCACCATTAGCTGCTTTGTGGCCGGATCGGCGCCTTTGTACTGGTACGTGGCCTGGAACTGCTTTCTGCAGCTGTGGCATAGCAGGTTCTGGGCACCGTTCTTTTTCTTTCCGTTTTTTACTACCTTACTGCTCTGGCAGTGGGGACAGTTTATTTTGATGAGGACTTCGAACATTCCATCATCTTAAACAACTCACTGTCAGCTTTTATCCCATCATACTTTCTAAACCACTACCGCCGTTTTTAGTTACGTGGCGCGCAGAAATTTTGGCTTTAACGCTGTAGAAATTAAGCCTTTTGGCTTACCATACTTTACCGGAAAGGCAGGCACAGGTTGGGGCGTCACAATTCTGATTATCTTTAACGTTCAACTAGCTTTTTGATTGGCCTGGCAGGCAGCCCCTTGTAGTCTGTCTTGGACCTTTTCTGCACGTGATTCTGCTGTATGTCAACTAAACACCTTTTACTGGCTCTGGGAGCCTTTTTTGTCTGTGGCCAGGCCGTGGCGCAGCTAGACAACCGGGCGCTGGAAGCCAAACAACCCGTAAAACCTGCGCAAGCGGGGGAGTTGCAGTTGGGCCTGAGCGCGCTGGGCTACCAGAAAAACAACGAGTACTTCAATGACATTGCGGAAGGCTACACGCTGTTTGGCTACCACCTCAACCCTCGCCTCACGTATTTCGCGTCTGAGCATGTACGGGTAGACGCCGGCGTGCAGGTGCAGAAGGACTTTGGCTCCAAGCGGTATTCGCTCATGCAGCCCACCTTCACCATCAGGTATGAGAAAGACGACATAGCGCTGATTTTTGGGACGCTGCAGGGCAACGTGCACCACGGCTACATTGAGCCGCTGTATGACTTTGAGCGCCTCATGACCAACCGCCTGGAGAACGGCCTGCAAGTGCTCATCAACAAGCCCAACGCCAAGGTAGACATCTGGCTTGACTGGCAGCGCTATCTGCAGCGGTTTGACCCGTTCCAGGAAGAAGTGGCCGGCGGTGTTTCAGCGGAGCTGGGTTTGTACCGCACGCCAGTTTCGCTCTCATTTCCGGAACAGAAGCCAAAAACGGAAACCTACATTGGCCTGCCCTTGCAATTCACGGCCCAGCACCGCGGCGGGCAGATAGACATGACCGAATTACCGCTGGTGACCCTAGCCAACGTGGCCGCTGGTCTGGTGATCAGGAAAACCTATGATAGAAAAGTGTTGAAAGCGCTGCATTTTCAGCCGTACGTGGTGGGCTGGAAGGATTTCTCCAACGTAACGGAATTCCCTTTTCAGCAGGGCGGCGGTATTTACCTGAACGCGGGCATTGATACCAAATACCAGAACGTGATGCTGAGTTACTGGCGCGGCAGCGGGTATTACGCAGAGTTGGGCGGCAAACTGTTTTCTTCGGTGTCCAACAATTTCAAGACGCCTGCCTTTACAGACAAAACCCGCCAACTCCTGATTTTACGCTTTCTGCACGACCTGAACCTCATGGACGGCCTCACGCTCACCATGCGCCTGGAGCCTTACCTAGACCTGGACCGGCCCGAACTGGAATTCGCTAACAGCCTCTACCTGAACTTTAACACCGATATTTTCCTGGCGCGGCTCAAGAAAAGATAAGCCGTTTTCGGACTCATTTCCAGAAATGAGCCCGAAAACGGAAGGCGTTACTTGCGTGAAAGGAAAATTACCGGTCTAGTGATTCCACCAGGTATTCATTGCGGTACAGCGTGTAGCAGTACACGTGGCGTTTCTCGCCGTTGCTGGTTTCATGGGCGGTGGGGGCCAGCATCTTGCGCTGGCTGAAACCGCTGCGCTCTGCTACGCGCTGGCTTTTGGTGTTTTCCTGGGCGCAGCGCACGTTAATGCTCGTCATCCGGAGTTCCTGAAACCCAAAGCGCAAGATTTCCTTCAGGGCCTCTGTGGCAAAGCCCTGGCCTTCCTGGCTGGCGTGCAGGTAATACCCCACTTCGGCGAACAGTTTTCCACGGGCCAGTCTTCTTAAAGAAATATCGCCAATATAGTCGCCGTTGTCTTTGCGCCAAAGCCCAAAACCGTACAGATCGCCGCGCCGCCGCTGGGTGGTGAGCACATTGATGCGCTCCTGGGCGTCTTCCACGGTTTTCACGGCGCTGGTGCGGTCCGGGAAATCGGCTTTTAACCGGTCCAGGTTTTCCTGCAGCAGCTGGCAGAAAACCGCCGCCATCTCGGGCTTGTACGGCCGAAGCCACAGCCGCTCTGTTTCTAACTCAGTAACAAGAATAAAGGAAACAGGCGATGAGTGCATATGAAAGCCGCTGGTTTTTCTCCTTCTCTCTACGCATCTACCTATGCCTGGATAACGAGCCATGGCCGGTTTCTGCAAAATAATTTTTACCGGAGAAGCACGTGAAACCAAGGCGCAGAAAGTACTGATTGCAATTCCTTGACCCTCAGCGGCTAGAAAAACTACTATTGGTATAAATACGTAGAAGCATTTTCTTACCCCGCACACCTAATCCCGGCAGTTTGGCAGCATCTTTTCTCCACCTGGCTTCGGCTTTTCTATTTACATGACCACCAAAAAGTACGTTCGCTCTCTGCAGGAATACGGCCGTGGCATTATAGGCGGGCTGTTGTTCAGTTTGCCCATGCTCTACACCATGGAGGTCTGGTGGACCAGCTTTGACGTGAAACCGTACCAATTGCTGCTGTACCTGCTGGTGACCTATGTGCTGCTGCTGGCTTATAATACCTATGCCGGGCTTCGGGCCACCGCCTCCTGGAAAGAGATTGCCATTGACTCTGTGGAAGAGATGGGGCTGGGGCTGGTCTTGTCTTTTGTTTTTCTGTGGCTGTTGGGGCAGTTTAACCCAGAGGCCATGTCGTTTGAGCGCTTGGTGTACCTCACAGTGGTGGAGGCCATGCCCATTGCCATTGGCGTATCTGTGGGCACGGCGCAGTTAGGTGCCTCTGCCCAGGACGAGGAAGAAGACCAGGAAGATGCCCCAGAAGCCGAACCCAACGCGCCGTCCCCAGACCGGGAAAGCCTGCTGGAGCAGATTATGCTGGCCACCTGCGCTGGCATGCTGTTCGGCGCCAACATAGCCCCAACTGATGAAGTGCTGGAGATTGGCCTGAGCGCCACGCCTTTCCAGTTGCTGCTGTTGGTGTTGGTATCTTTGGTATTGAGCGCCAGCGTACTGTTTTACATAGAATTCAAAGGAACCGCCAAGTCCAAATCGCAACCACGGCCTGGGTTTATTGACGTGGCCAGCGGCCTGAGCGTGACTTACGCAGTGGCCTTTTTGGTGTCTGCCGGGGTGCTGTGGTTTTTTGGCCGGTTTGAAGGAGGCAGTTGGGAAACTGGGATAAAAGTAACCATTGTGCTCACCGTGGTGACCTCTTTGGGGGCTTCGGCGGGCAGGTTCCTGCTGGACCAGGAATTTATGGACAATGAAGACGAAGAACATGAAAAAGAGCCTTCTTGAGTGGGTGGTGTTTGGTGTCAGCACCGCGCTGATCCTCGCCTTGATTGCCTACCTCAGCGTGAAAACCTACCATTACCAAGACACGCCGCCAGACTTGCAGGTGCGCCTTATTCCAGAACAAGGAAAACAGGACCAGAACATTTACCGCGTGGAACTGGAAAACCTGGGCGAGCAGGTAGCGGAGAATGTGGCCGTGGAAGTGATGTTAGAGCAGAACGGCCAGGAACTGGAGACCACCCAGACCGCCTTTCCCATGGCGCCCAACGGCAGCGTAAAGCAAGCCTGGGTTACTTTCAGGACCACGCGCGCACCCGGGCAATCTACCAAGGTCCATATTTTAGGCTACAACAAACCCTAGGGCCACCTTATATTCAGCCTTTTCCTTGGGGAAAACAAAAAATCCGGCCAGAGAAAACCTGTATCAATAGGATTCTCTGGCCGGATTTTTTTCTTCGGCAGAAGCCGCCACTACAAGATTTTATTTATTGAGGAACGGGTAGTTGTACTGCAGCGGGCTGCCTAATTGCTGAAGACGGGCAATCACTTCCATGGAATGGGCAATCTCGTTGAAATACTCCAACCGTCTGATTAGTTGTTCTTTCAGGAGCACCGTGCCTTCGGGGGTGCGCAGGTAGGCGCGTTTGTCTTCCAAAATCTGGTGCATGGCCTCATACACGCGCTTGCTGTCTTTCATGAACAGGTCATGGAACTCAGAAAGGGCGTCAAAACCGTCTTTGGTCACTGTAAAGTCAAAGCCTTTGTGGTTGAGCACGTCGCAGAGCAGGTTCACCTCCAGGGGCATAGTGATGTGGTAGGGCGTGGTGCGCACGTCCAGCCCTTTTTTTATGTACCCGAAGATGATGTCCAGGTTGTTCTCAAAGCGTTCGTAGAGCGCGGCTGCTTCCATGGTGTGGGTTGGTGGTTACGGTAATTAAACAAAAGTACGCAAGGTTCTTCTCTTTTTCACCCCGGCGGGGCATTAAGATGACAGGGCCTGGGGCGTTTTTGGCTCCGTTTCCAGAAATGAGCCCGAAAACAGAAGTTCCCGCGCCAAGGCTTGGGCCTGTTGCCTGAGTTCTGGTACGGCGTTGGACTCCCACAGTTCGCCGCGCATGGTGGCCCCCAGCGTGAACAACCCGGGCACCGGTTTGCCGGCCCGGTCCAGCAACTGCCCGTGGGCGGTGGCGTTCACCCCAATGCCCAACGGGTGCGGCTGCAGCAAGCCCTGTGTTTTGAGGGAAGAAATAAGCGGGTCTGTAAGGTGTTGGTAGTTCTGCTGCGGCCCGGTGCACGTCACCAGTCGGCTCACGTCTAGCTCCCAAAGTCCGGTTTTTGATTGAATGGCCAACTGAAGGCCCTGCGCCCCAGTGGAGACCGCCTGCAACCGGCCTGCTGTAATCTGCAACTGCCCGCGCGTAATGGCCTCCTGCACTACCTGGTGCACCTGCGGCGGTAACCTATGGCGCGCCACCGCCCACAAGGAGCCGAAGCGCCGCATGAATCTTTTTTTGTCTGGCAAAGAAAAACGGCGCCACAACTGTTGGGTGTGCGGCCTGATGCCGTTGACCAAGCGCTCCCAACTGTGTTTGCCGTGCTGCCGGCGGGCTTGGTTAAACAGGTTGAGCACTTCGGGCAAGGAAGAAGCTTTCTCTACCTTTTGGCTAAAAACTGAGTCTGATTCGGCGGTCTGGTAGGGGCGGGGCAGCAGGCCGTTGCTGGAGATGGCATGAATCTTCCCTTGAAAGCCAGTTTCCAGCAAGCCCATGATAATGTCAATGCTGGTGAGGCCGGTGCCCAACAGCGCAATGGTGTCTTGGTCGGTAAGGCCGTGCCAGGCCTGAGGCACCCAAGGGTCTGGGAAAAAATGGGAGTTCACCGCCTCCTGCGGAATCTGGCAGCGCAGCGCGGCCGGCAAGAAATTCCCGGTGGCCAGCACCACCTGCTGCGCTTTCAGGGTCTGGCCATTGGTCAAGGTAAGCGCGTATTGACCATCAGGCGTTGCTTTGCAGCCGTTAGCCTTGGTAGAAAGAACTTCTATTTTATGAAATCCGCTGGCAGCCTGTATGGTTTCCTTCAGAATTTCCTCCAGGTACAAACCATATTGGCGGCGGGGCATGAAAGACGTTTCCAGTTCTGCCGCAGGTACGTTCGCAAACGCAGGCTGCCGCTGAAGCCAGTCCACGAAATGATGGGGTTGGTCTGGGAAAGCGCTCATGCGGCCGGCGTGCACATTCAACAGAAACACATCTGAGGCCGCCGAATACGCAATACCCTTGCCCGTGGGGTAGCCGTCATTGACCAGGCAGAGGTGGAGCGCCGTTTCTTGTTGCCGAAGCAATTGCACGGCCACCATGGTCCCGCTGAAACCTCCTCCTACTATGGCTATGACTGTTTGCATACAACTGGCTGATACCTATTAAAACCTTGGAATTCCCTGGCCTCCACCTAGCCTTACAGCTTAATCACTGCAGGATAATGGGTGTAGGCACGCGCCAATATACACCTTAAAACAGAATTGAAATGTAGGTTAGCAGGCGCGAATGCCTGTCAAACTCCAAAAGAAGAAAAAAGGTTGGGGCAAATTAGGGACGGAAAAGCCGTTTTCGGGCTCATTATCAGAAATGAGCCCAAAAACGGAAGAAGTGTTGTGTCCATAGCCAGTACCAACGTGGCCCTATGAAAAAGGAACGTCTCTATTAGCAAAGGCCTGTTTTCAAGGCAAAATTGCGCAAAAAGGGAAACGGTTTTTACTGTCTAGAACCACGTAGCTTACAGGGTACTGACTGGCCTTCTCTGTTTTTGGCTTCGTTTTCAGAAATGAGCCCGAAAACGGAAATTACAGCAAGCCTTGGATGATCTGCTCTACCGTGATGCCTTCGGCCTCAGCTTTGAAATTACGCACCAGGCGGTGGCGCAAGATGGGCACCGCCACCGCTTTCACGTCTTCAATGTCTGGCGAATATTTGCCGTTGATGAGTGCGTTGCATTTGGCGCCCATGATCAGGTGCTGCGACGCTCGGGGACCTGCGCCCCACTCCAGGTATTGGTTTGTCTGGGCACCGGCCAATTCTGTGTTGGGTCTGGTTTTGTGCACCAGTTTCACGGCATATTCCACCACATTATCCGTCACGGGCACGCGGCGCACCAGTTGCTGGAAGGCTACAATCTCCTCGGCCTGCAGCACCACCTTGGGTTCATGTTTTCGGTCACCGGTGGTGTTTTTGACAATCTGGAGTTCAGCGGCATAACTGGGGTAGGAGAGGGCCACGTGGAACATGAAACGGTCCAGCTGCGCCTCTGGCAAGGGATAGGTACCTTCCTGCTCAATGGGGTTTTGGGTGGCCAGCACAAAGAACGGGCGCGGCAGATTGTAATGGTGCCCCGCCACGGTCACGCTGTATTCCTGCATGGCTTCCAGCAAAGCGGCCTGGGTTTTAGGCGGCGTGCGGTTAATTTCATCGGCCAGCACAATATTGGCGAACACCGGGCCTTTCACAAAGTGGAACTGCCGGTTCTGATCAAGCGTCTCAGAACCCAGAATGTCTGAGGGCATTAAGTCTGGCGTGAACTGCACCCGGTTAAAAGACAGATCCAGGGAGTTGGAAATAGTCTGAATGAGCAAGGTTTTGGCTAGGCCAGGCACGCCCACCAAAAGACAATGCCCCTGACAGAAAACGGCCGTGAGCACTAGTTTCACCACTTCCTCCTGACCAATTATGGTTTGGGAGATTTCGGTGGTCAGGCGTTGGTAGGCCTGGTGCAGCGCATCGGCGGCTTCTTTGTCAGAGGCAAATGAAGGCATAAGGGAGAATTTAATTTTCTAGGTTGCAGGCCTGGAACTCTTGCACTACATCTACAAACACCGTGTCTTTGTTTTTCTCAAACCAGGCAGCAATGGCTTTGTTGCGTTTGTTGTTCAGCGCCGCGGCGGCAATTTTCTGGTAGTCATCTTTGAGGTTGGCCTGGTGGGGCGGGTTTTTAGACTTGAGGTAAAGAATACGCAATGCCTCTTTGCCGTCCTCGGTGCGGTAGGGCAGCGGCTTGCTGATAGAACCAACCTGCAGGGTGTCCAGCACGAAGAAGATTGAAGGATCCAGCTTGTCTACCGGAATGTAGGTGGTTGGCGAGTTGGGCAAGGTGATCATGCCGCCGTTGCCTTTGGTAGAACGGTCATCAGAGAAATCCTTGGCCGCCTTGGCGAACGTGAGGGTGTCTTTCATGATCAATGTTCTGATGCTGTCCAGTTGCTGGGTGGTCAACGCCACGTCTGCCTGGCCGGTGGCGGGCTTGATGAGGATGTGGCGGGAGTTGAATTCCTCGCCGCGCTTCTCAATAAGCTGAATGATGTGGTACCCGTACATAGACTCAATCACCGGCGAAATCTCTCCGGGCTTGAGTTTAAAGGCAGCTGCCACATACTCTGGAATCAGGTCGGTTTTCTTGAGCATGCCCAGTTCGCCGCCGGCAGCCCCAGAACCCGGGTCCTGTGAATACTGCATGGCCAGTTTCGCGAAATCTTCGCCGGCTACAATTCTTCTTCTAATCTCTTCCAGCTGCTCACGGGCGGCCTGTTTCTGGGCGTTGCCAATCTGGGAAATTTTCACAATCTGGCCTACTTCCACCTCAGTGGAATAATAGGGCAAGCTGTCTTTGGGAATGGAGTTGAAATAGGTCTGTACTTCTTTGGGCGTTACGGCAATTTTACCGGCAATTTCACGCTCCATGCGTTGTAGGGTCATCTGTTCTTTGATGCTGCGCCGCAAATCTGACCGTATCTCATTCATGGGCTTGTTGAAGTATTCCTCCAACCGCTCTTCGCTGCCAATCTGTGATATAAAGGTGCTGAGCCTGTTTTCCAGTTCACCGGTGACCATGGATTCCTCCACAATCACAGAGTCCATCTCGGCGCGCGCCAACAGCAATTTGTTCTGCACCAAAGACTTGAGAATGTCACAACGCAGCTGCGGCGACTGGTAGCCTTGGGAAAGGGCGTTGCTGTGCTGGAACTCCAGCTCTGAGCGCAAGATAATATGGCTGCCAACTTTGGCTACAATATTATCAATAAGCGTAGGCTGCTGCGCCTGGGCGCTAAACCCAAGGCAAAGGAAACTGAAAGAAAAAATACCTTTAACTAAGAAGGAAAAAGAAAAGTGGGCTCTCATGTTGGTGTTTAAAGCTAACGCCCCAAAGGCGCCGCTATCTTGCAAAATAATAATGTGTCTTAAACAGACAAAGCTAGGCAAAGTGGTTCACTTTAAGAAACTTCAGGTGTGCTTACTTTTTAAGCAGGCGCTGTACTTCTGTCTGGTTTACACTCACCGGGTATTTCTGTTTTAACTCTTTGATCCATTCTTTCTCCAGGTGGTTCTGGTAATCTGAGATCACCTGGCCTCTGGTTTCATTCAAGGCTTTGGGGGCCGGGGCCTCCACCTGGTCAATCTTAATCCAGACGGTTCTGCCGTCTACGGTGGCAGTGTAAGTGCCCGGGGCCCAATTCACCGCGTCTAGCGCCTTGTTCTCCCCCCGCTGAAATTTCTTAGACTGCACCTGCAGCGCCAAGGCATTGTTTTGGTTTAGCTGGTCGGCCAGGGTCTGGATATCTGTGGAATAAACCTTCACGCCTACTGCCCGGCCATTCTTGCCAGTGACAGCGGCCACCTGCAGGCTTTCTGCGCCTACGCCCTTCTGCTGCAAATAATTTCTCACTGCCGTGGCCCGGCGCTGGGCCAATGAGCTGTTGGTTCTGTTACCGGCTTCACGGGCATCAACGGCTGCATTTAACTCAACCATTAAGGTAGAATCTGCCTGTAAAGCCGCCGCCAGTTTGTCTAGTTCAGCAGTAGCTGTTTTAGAAAGAACGTCTGAGTTGGCATCAAATTTCAGTTCGGGTACTTTATGGCGCACTGAAAGGTACTTGCCTTGCGGTAATTGTTCCTGCGCCTGGGCCAGCACCGTGGGGTTGGCAGCGCTCAGAATGGTAGCCTTGGCGCGGGTGCCCCACATGTATTTGTCGCGGTTCTGTTCAAAGAAGGCTTTCAGGCCCACCGTGTCTTCCACGGCTTTGGCCCACACTTTCTCCTCCATGAGTTGGAACAGCAGAATACCGTCATGGTACTCGTTCACCAGCATTTTGTAGTCTTTGTGTTTTTCCTCCAGGTGGTCGCGCTCATAGTTCAGCAGGCTGGTTTCCACGAAACGGTCATACAGTAGGTTCATGGCGTGCGTAGCCGAAGCGTTCTGGCGCGGGCGTTGGTTGGTTTCAATAAACGTGGCAAAAGCCCCCACGGTGTAAGGTTGGTCTTTGATGGTGAACAGCGTGGCCGAAGGCAGATTTTTAGGCTCAGCCGGTACGTTGAATTTCCAGGTGCCAGTAATTAAGGAAGAGTCTGCCAATTGTAGCGTGGCTGCTTTAATGGCGGGTACTTCCTTGAACTGGTTTTCGGTTTTGATTCTTCTGATGAAAGCGGTTTTATTTAGTTCTGAGCGTGAGTCTTTGGCAATGCGGTTGCGTAGCGAAGTCTCCATCTCCTCATAAGAAGGTAGTTCTTTGCGTTCCAGCAGTTTAATGATGTGCCAGCCGTAGGCCGTCTGCACCGGCGGAGAAATAGCCCCAGGTTTGTCTAAGGCAAAGGCAGCTTCCTCAAATGAAGGAATCATGCGGCCCGTCCCGAACAAGGGTAATTCACCGCCTTGGTCCGCGGAGGCAGCGTCTTCAGAGAACTGTGAAGCCAGCATGTTCCAGTCCTCTTTGCGTTGCACGCGCTTGTAGAGTTCGTCAATTTTCTTTTTGGCCACCAATGAATCGGCCTTGGGCAGGCCTTGCTGGGCGCGCACCATGATGTGGGCCACTTTAATCTCGCCCTGGGCCGGACGTACCTCGTTTACTTTTACCAGGTGGTAGCCAAAGCGCGTTCTCACCGGCTGCGAAATTTGCCCGGCAGGGGTGGTGAAAGCTGCGTTCTCAAACGGGTATACCATTTGTAAGGCCGTAAAGTATCCTAAACTGCCGTTGTTCTCACGCGCCGATGGATCTTGGGAATGCTGCTTAGCCAGAGTCTCAAACGGGGTGCCGCTCAAGGCCTGCTGGCGTAAATCCGTTATTTTTTGAAAAGCAGCTAAGGTGTCTTTGGGATCAGCCTCCTGGTCAACGGTGATGAGGATGTGCGCTGCGTTTACTTCTTTCTTCAGGCGCTCATAGGCTTCCCGCACCAGTTGGTCGGTCACGCTTTTCTCTGTAAGATACGGCTGGGCCAATTGCTCTTTGTAACCGCTCAGTTCTTTCACAAAAGATTGCGTGGTGTCTAACCCACGGGCCTTTGCTTCAGCTACCTTCAGTTTGAAATTGGTGTACAGGTCCAGGTATTCTGTGATGCTGGCTGCGGAATAGGCGCTGTCTGCGTTGCCGTTGTTCTTTTCATAGACATAGGCAAATTCTGCCGCAGGAATGGTTTCTGCGCCAATAGTAAGCAGGACAGGCTCAGTAGTCTGCTTGGGAGAAGTACACTGGGTGAGGAGCAGGGCGCCAAGGCCCAGGTAAAGGTTTGAAACGCGCATAGTAATTGGCAAAATGCTTGCCGCCCAAGCCCGCTAGGCCTGAACGTTATGCAATTTTACTCATTTTTTTGGACAGAAACGGGTATTTTAAAAAACATACGCCAAAGAAAGAACCCAGGGCGAAACCCTGGGACTAACGTGACCTTTTGGTGAAAACTGGCAGTATGCTGTATTTATTGTGCCCACGTGCGAAAATGTGGGCTGGAGATTAGTTGACGTGCTTTTGCATGATGCAAATATTGGTGCCTGCCTCGGCAAAATATTCCACTTTGTCCATGATTCGGTTCACCAGGGCCACGCCCACGCCGCCTTTTTTACCCTGCCGTATGTTCTCCTGGATGTTGGGCTCCCGGTAGTTGGCCTGCTCAAATGCTTTGCCCTGGTCCAGGAGTTTGAACACCAGCTGCCGCTTGTCATACTCAATGGTGAGTGTGAGGAATTGGTTGCTGTCTTCTTTGTTGGCGTGAATGATGAGGTTGGCACATATCTCATCCACGGCCAGAATAATCTGGTTGAGCGTGATCTCAGACAGATGAATGGGCGCCAGAGTCTCCGTCACAAACGTGCGGATGACTCTCAGGTTTTTCCTGTCACAGCTAACCCTAATTGTGTTAGTCATTTGCGATGGTCACGGCTTCTTCATAGGAAGAGACAATCGTCATGAGCAGGTCAAGCCCCAGGATCTCAAATACATTGCGTACTTTTTCCTGCATGTTGAAGAAAATAAGCTTGATCTGTGCATCTTCAAACCGTTGCAGGTGCGAGATGAACACGCCAAGGCCGGCAGAAGAAATGTAATTGAGGTTCTTGCAGTCCACAAGAATCTTGCTGAACATCATAATGCTGGGGTTGGAAAGCTCTTCATCCAGCATGACAGATGAGCTGGCGTCCAATTCACCGTCTAAGCTGATGGTGATGGTGTTGTCGGAAATAGTGTGTTTAATTTTCATCGTCCTTCTTTACGAAACATCAATTATTAGGTTGACGCTGTTTGAATTTGATCACTAACAAGGTTTGGTCATCATGCAAGGTGTCATTGGTAAAGTCTGTGACGTCATTGATGATGGCACTCTTAATGTCCTCTGCTTCTAAATGGTACGTTTGGGAGAGCATGTATTTCAGTCTGTCCTCGCCGTACTCGTCCTGGTCTTCGCTGCGGGCCTCCACAATACCATCTGTGTAAATCACCATCACGTCACCGGGGTTGTAGTCATAGTGCAGGCGGTGGATGCGCTTGGCATATGACGCGTCACGCATGATGCCCAGGCCCAGGCCCTCTGTCTGGAAGTAAAACGTATCTTCCATCATGGAGTTGTAGTACAGCGTGTGGCAATGGCCTGCCCGGGCAAAAGAAACCCCCTGCATTTTGTAGTCAATGATGTAGAGCGCCGAAGTAATAAACGACGTACGTTCCAAACACCGGCTAAGCGCGCTGTTGGCCTGCACCATGAACTCGTCTGGAAGTAAATCCTGCTGCATGAGGCCATGGAAAATGCCTTTCATCTGGGCCATGTGAAACGCCGCCGAAATCCCTTTTCCAGACACATCACCAATGATAATGGCAATACGTGACTCGCTCAGCTGCAGGAAGTCATAAAAGTCACCGCCCACTTCTTTGGCCGCCTGGGAGTAGGTACTAATCTCAAACCAGGTATCAGTGGGGAATGTTTTAGGAATGAGCCGGTCCTGTACCAAGCTGGCAATCTTGAGCTCTTCTTTGTAGCGTTCGTTCTGCAGAGATTCCTGCACCAGCCGCAGGTTCTCAATGGTAAGCACGGTCTGGTTGGTGAAGGACTGCACCACGTCAATGGTATCCTGGTCAAAGCCTTGCTCTACTTCACGCAGCAGGTATAAATGGCCATATTTTCGTTTGGTAGATACCAGCGGCATTACCAGCAAGGAGTAGAAGGGCAAGTCTGCGCCCACAAATGCCGGGTTGTGCCGCAAATCGCCTTCCAAAAAGATAGAATCCTGGTGAAGGGTGCCTCGTTCTTTGTGTGCCCGGGTCAGGCCGCTTTTGATGTGGTCCATCAAGGCTTGTTCCGCACCTTCGTTATGGGCGGGCGGAATGCCTGAGCGGCCTTCTTCTCCAGTTTCCAGCCAGGCAGAGTCGGCCCCGGAGGCTTTGATGGCGCTGTCAAATAGAATGGAATAGACTTCTTCCTCGCTCTGGCCTTGTTGAATGGTCTGGCTCAGGCGCTGGAAATTGCGGAGGTCGGCGTTTTTCTGCTCAAACACCTTGGAGGTAGGCAAACTGAACACCGCCACCAAAAAAGAAGACAAGGTGTAGGTGAACACAAACGCCAGCGTGAGCAAGATGAACGGGTTGTCTGTGTAGTCAATGACCAGCTCTGGGGAATCTGAGTACTGGAACAGGAAATTACCGAAGAGAACCACACTGGCCAGAATGGCGGTCAACAGGAAAATACTGCCCCATTTTCGGTCTAGGCTAAGAAAGGCCACCCAGCGCAAATGCACGCTCATGTACACGCTGTACGCCAGCAGCAAGGCCAGGTCCAGCATGAGGAAGATGAACTTCATGTACTCCACGTTGAGCAAAGGCACCAGCAACGAGACGTACAACAAAATCTCAAACCACTTCCACTGGGTCTGCAGGTCTTTGGTTTTCTGGTACAGAATGAACTGCCGCCACGTATAGAACGCCTTGCCCAGGAAATACACCAAAAACCCGAAGAGTATCTGGTAAAAAATGTCAAGCAGGTAAGGATTGGCCCAATACAGATTGAGGTTGGGGTAGCCCACGTTTAAGAGTAGGCAGACATAAGCGCCCAGGCCGCCCTTCACAAACAGGTGCCAGAGCGGTTTGGTGAACCCGGCGGTGGCGTGCGGCTCCAGCCTGAAACGCTGGAACGTGAACACTGACAAGATGAACACCACCGAGAACAAATTGCTCAGGTAGTCTTGCCCCAGGGTTTCTTCGCCGGTATGCCGCTGGTAGGCCAGCAACAGCACGTTCACCAAAAGCAGCACCCAGCTGACGCTTGCGGTAAAGAAGGACAAACGCTTGATTCTGTCTTTTTGGGGCATTGGTTGGGTTGCCTGGGCTGGGGTGATTTTAGAGTTAATCAGGGTGAATACGTGAATTCTCTAAAAATAACTAAAAAAAATTCAGGATACTAACGGCTGTAATTGGGGGCTTCGCGGGTAATCTGCACATCATGCGGGTGGCTCTCGCGCAAACCGGCACCGGTAATCTTCACCATCTTCGCTTTTTTAAGCGTTTCTATGTCTGGTGCGCCGCAGTAGCCCATGCCCGCCTTTAAACCGCCCACCAATTGGTAAAGCACTTCGCCGGCCAGGCCTTTGTAGGGCACACGGCCCACAATGCCTTCGGGCACCAGTTTCTTTACGTCGTCTTCGGCATCCTGGAAGTAGCGGTCTTTGGAGCCTTCGCCCATGGCTTCAATGGAACCCATGCCGCGGTAGGTTTTGAATTTACGGCCTTCGTAGATCTGCATGTCGCCGGGGGCTTCCTCTGTGCCGGCCAGCAAAGAACCGATCATGATGGTGCTGGCGCCGCCCGCAATTGCTTTCACAATGTCACCGGAGAATTTCACGCCGCCGTCGGCAATCACGGGAACGCCGGTGCCTTCCAGGCCTCTGGCAGCTTCCATCACCGCCGATAACTGCGGAACGCCAATACCGGCAATAATACGCGTGGTACAGATAGAGCCCGGGCCCACGCCCACTTTCACGGCATCGGCGCCGGCGTCTGCCAGGGCTTTGGCACCTTCAGCGGTGGCCACGTTGCCGGCCATTAAATCTACGTTGGGGAACGCTTTTTTGATTTTGGTCACGGCTTCCAGCACGCCTTTAGAGTGGCCATGGGCGGTGTCTACGCTAATCACGTCAACGCCAGCTTCTACCAAGGCGCCCACGCGCTCCAGCACGTCTGGCGTTACGCCCACCGCGGCACCTACGCGCAACCGCCCGAATTCGTCTTTGCAGGCATAGGGGCGGTGTTTTCTTTTGAGGATGTCTTTGTAGGTGATTAACCCGGCCAATACACCGTTTTCATCTACCACGGGCAGTTTCTCAATCTTGTATTCCTGCAGAATGTCTTCGGCTTTGTCTAGTTCTATGCCTTTGGGCGCGGTGACTAACCTGTCTTTGGTCATGATTTCAGACACTTTCACAGAGTAGTTTTTCTCGAACCTGAGGTCACGGTTGGTGATGATGCCCACCAGCTTTTTGTCTGCCGACACAATGGGAATGCCGCCAATCTTGTGCTCTTTCATGATGGCAATGGCCTCGCCCAGGGTGGCGTCTTGGTGCAGGGTCACGGGGTCCAGAATCATGCCGCTTTCTGAGCGTTTCACCTTGCGTACCAGTTCGGCCTGCTGCTTGATGCTCATGTTTTTGTGGATAATTCCAATGCCGCCTTCCTGGGCCATGGCAATGGCCATGTCGGCTTCGGTCACGGTGTCCATGGCCGCCGAGATAAGCGGAATGTTGACCTTGATGTTGCGCGTGAGTTGGGTAGAGGTGTTGGTATCTTTTGGAAGTACCTCAGAGTAAGCCGGTAAGAGAAGGACGTCGTCGTAGGTGAGGGCTTCAAACAACAGGTTGGGTGCGTGAGACTGCATGGCAAATAGCGTTTATGGTACTTGCCACGTAAAATTAAGGGAAAAGTTGAGTAAACTAGATTTTTACGGAAATCTTTCTGTGATAAGACAGATAGGTGATTGCCTGAATTCCAGCGGAATTGGATAATGTAGGGAGGAAAGGATTTTCCGTTTTCGGGCTCATTTTGGGAAATGAGAGCAAAAATGGAAATGTTGTTTGGTCTCTGCCGCAAGTTTAGCGGCAGCGTAACTTGCGAGAGGAAGAGATTTTCTCAGTATTTCCGTTGCCTTACAAAATTATTGTCAACTACTGTTAAATGCCTGTCGAAGTCAAATTTTTGGGAGAGAATTAACTTGTGGACTATTTCAGCAGGTTCTGCAGGGGCAAAAGTGTTAAATCGTAAGTAGATAATTCCTTTTGTCGGTTTAAAACCCTTTTTAAAAACCAATTCTCCATAGTCCCTGTCAAAGGTTACTATGAGTCGTTCTTCTTTAAGGGCAATATTAATTACTTCGTCATCCTGAATGCTAGGATTATCTTCCCCAATTGACAAAACATCATAACCATGCTTTCTTAGAGCAAGAACAGAAGCTTTAGGGAAATTTTCATTTGCTAGAAGCTTCATTAATCAACATTTGTTCTTTTATACATCAATCCATCCCGAAAACAGTCCTGTACATACAAAAACATGGCCTGAAGGTGCTCTTTCTGAAGGCGCGGATAATTCTCAAGTATTTGTGCTTCTGACCAACCTTGGGCTAAAAGGCCAACCAGAAATTCTACTGAAAGTCTGGTGCCTTTGATAGTGGGTTTACCAACTAAAATATTTTCGTCTTCTATAATGTGTTGCTGCCAATTCATACTTCAATATACGCTTTATTTTAAGTTTTATTGAATCACTCTTTCCGCCATAATGCTAAACCTAATACACCGGAAACGCCGGGTCCACTTCCAGCGCCCAGGCATGTACGCCGCCTTTCAGATTCAACAGATTGGTAAACCCGTGGCGCTGCTGCAAAAACAGTAAGGCTTGCGCACTCCTGAACCCGTGGTGGCAGATTAAAACGGTGGTGGCGTTTTTGTCCAGCTCGGCGGCTTTCTTGGGAAGGTCTGCCAGGGGAATCAAGGTGCCGCCTAGGTTGCAGATGGCCCATTCCTTGGGTTCGCGCACGTCAATGAGTTG
Organism: Rufibacter sp. LB8; assembly: GCF_014876185.1. Taxonomy (NCBI): domain Bacteria; kingdom Pseudomonadati; phylum Bacteroidota; class Cytophagia; order Cytophagales; family Hymenobacteraceae; genus Rufibacter; species Rufibacter sp. LB8. Next base: position 4,235,541 of record NZ_JADALJ010000001.1, read on the forward strand.
CAGGTTTTCCTGGTTGTCTAGGCGGGTTTTTAGCTGTTGGGGCGTGATTTCTGGAAGCATGGCGCAAAATACGCGAAATTTATGAGGTCATAGGCCGTTACAAAAGGGCAGACTTGGCAGAAGCTGCTATTTTTGTGCGCCTGCCGTGGCCAGGGGTTTCGTTTTGGGGCTCATTTGTGGAAACGGGGCCAAAAACGCCTATGGAGTATTTTTCTGAGTGGGGCATTTATAAGATAAGCGAGTGGGTGGGCTTTGTGACCGGCCTGCTGTGCGTGTGGCTGGCGGCCCGGCAAAACGTCTGGACCTTTCCCATCGCGCTTATAAGTGCGGCTTTTTACGTGGCCGTGTTCTTTGACGCGCTGCTGTTCGCCGACATGGGCTTGCAGGTCATGTTCGGGGTGTTGAATATCTACGGCTGGTACCTGTGGCTTTTCAAAAACGGCGAGCGGGTGGAAAGACCCGTGACCAACACCACCAAAACGCAATGGCTATGGCTGCTGGTACTCACGCCGGCGTTCGGGTTTGGGTTGGGCCGGTATTTAGACGTGACCACTTCGGCAGACATACCGTATTGGGATGCCGGCACCACCGCCGTGAGTTTGGCCGCACAGTGGCTCATGAGCCGAAAAAAACTAGAGAACTGGCTTATTTGGCTTGTAGTAGATATCATCTATGTGCCGCTGTACCTGTACAAAGAACTCTACCTCACGGCCGTGCTGTACGCCATTTTTGTGCCGCTGGCCTGGTACGGGTACCGCGATTGGAAGAAGACGCAGCTAGGAAAAACCACCGCGGCGTAACCACCAAAATTCCGTTTTCGGGCTCATTTTCAGAAACGGGGCCTAAAACAGCTGCGTATGTATTTATGAAGTCTTAAATTTTTACAACATCGCCAACCAAACACCTGCGGCTGTTACCCATGAAGAAATTTTTATTCCTTGCCCTCACTTTTTGCCTTTTTACGCTTACAGAAGCCTTCGCCCAGAACAACCGCCGGCATGACACCAATTACAACGGCTGGTACATGTTTTCGGGTACGCATAAATTAACCGATAAAGTGGGCCTGCACACCGAGTTCCAGTGGCGCCGCTACCAGATCATCAAGGCCAACCAACAGTACATGCCGCGCGTGGCGCTCACCTACAACCTCTCAGACAAGGCCTCAGTGGCGGCGGGCTACGCCTACGTGCATACTTATCCGTACGGCGACAACCCGGCTAGTGAAGAATTTCCGGAGCAGCGCACGTATCAGCAATTGCAGCTCAAAGACCAGCAGGGCATTTTTGGGTTACAGCACCGGTTCAGGCTGGAGCAGCGCTGGATCAAGTTTGCCGGCACAGACACGTATGCTTACCTCAACCGCGTGCGCTACCAGTTCAAAGCCACGTTGCCGCTGCAAGGCCCCACGGTAGAGGACAAGGAGTTTTACCTGAGTTTTTATGACGAAGTGTTTGTGAATTTTGGGCCGAAGGTGACCAACAACATCTTTGACCAGAACCGCGCGTCTGCCGTGGTGGGCTACCGCTTTCACAAAGACGCCAACCTAGAAGTGGGCTACCTGCACCAGCACGTGGCCCAGCGCAACGGCATCTGGTTTGAGAACAACCACACACTGCAGGTGGGCGTGACCTATAACCTGGACTTCCGGAAGAAAGAAACCACGCCTGTGCCGTAGCCGCCGCCCGCCAGAAATTTGTTACTTGCAGAAATTCCGTTTTTGGCCTCATTTCCGGAAATGAGCCCCAAAACGTCATCCTTTCAACCGTACGCCCTTGCTCACCATCGCCATTACCGGACCAGAAAGCACCGGCAAGTCCACGCTGGCAGCCCAGTTAGCCCACCATTACCACGCAGACTGGGTGCCCGAATACGCGCGCGAATACCTGCATCAGTTGGGCCGTCCGTACGAGGCCTCTGACCTGGAGCAGATTGCCCGCGGCCAGAAAGAGCGTTGGGCGCAGGCCGCTGCGCAAACCCCCAGACTGCTTTTTCTGGACACCGAGATGCTGGTGCTCAAAATCTGGTCTGAACACGCCTACGGCATTTGCCCGGGGTATATTGTGGACGAACTCAGGCAGCAGAAGGCAGATTTGTACCTGCTCCTGAACGTGGATTTGCCCTGGGAACCAGACCCGCAGCGCGAGCATCCGCACCTTCGGCCTTTCTTTTACAGCTGGTACAAGCGCGAACTGGAAACCATGGGCGTGCCGTACGTGGAGATTTCGGGGTCTGCGCAGGAACGATTGCTCAACGCCGTGCAGGCCGTGGACCACTTGCTTTCAGACCAAACCAGCGCCCCACTTTTGTAATCATGTCATCTCAAATCACTATGCCGCAGACCACCTACCTTGAGAATGAATTTGTGCGCTTGGGCGTGCACCACCACGGCGCCGAACTTTGCTCGCTGGTGAAGAAAGACACGGGCGTGGAGTATCTGTGGCAAGCCGATGCTGCTTTCTGGAACCGTCATGCCCCGGTGCTGTTCCCCACGGTGGGCCGGTTGCCGCAAAACCAATACCTGCACCAAGGCAACACCTACAGCCTGCCACAGCACGGCTTTGCGCGGGATTTGCCGTTTGATTTGGTAGAGGAAAGCGCGCAACAATTGGTTTTTGAACTGAAGGCCACCCCAGAAACCAAAGCCGTGTACCCGTTTGATTTCGTGCTTCGAATTCTGTACATCTTAGAAGGCCACACCGTGCGCGTGACCTGGCAGGTGCACCACGCCGGCGAAGGGGAGATGCTTTTTTCCATTGGCGCGCACCCGGGCTTTAACGTGCCGCTGCTGCCCGGCGCCGGCTTTGAAGACTACTACCTGAAATTCTCCCAACCAGAAACCCTCTCGCGCTACCTGCTGGACCAAGCCACCGGCCTGTTCAACGGCCAAACCGAACCCGTGCTGGACAACATGGCGCTGCTGCCGCTTCGGTACCGTTTGTTTGAGAAAGACGCCCTGGTGTTCAAAGATTTCAAGTCTGCCCGCGTGACCTTAAAATGCGACCAGCACCCGCACTTTGTGCAGATGGAGTTCAGCGGGTTTCCGTACCTGGGCATCTGGACCAAATGCGCGGGTGCGCCGTTTCTGTGCCTGGAGCCCTGGCACGGCCTGGCTGGCAGCGTGGGCCAGCCCCTGGAGTTAAGCGAGAAAGAAGGCATTCATTCAATTGGCGCGAAGGAAACTTTTGAAGCCCATTACGCCATCACCATCGGGTAGCCGTTTTCGGCTTCATTTCCAGAAATGAGCCCGAAAACGGGAGTTGGGTGGCGAGGGTAGCATCAATTTTATTTCGGCGTGCCGTTTCTTCCAAAACATTCTGGTGCCCGCAGGGTTTGTGTGCTGGAGGTACAGGCAAATCGTATTTTTTTCCGGCTATTTTCCTGGCGTAGACGGGGTCTTCAGGCTGCAGATACGCTGAGGCAGAAGCTGGGAGAAAATCTGGGTTGCACCGCCGTTCAACAGTGTACCTTTTGCTGAAATTCCTGTATCTTTACAAGGGTCCTTTTTCTACATCACACATGCCTAATATATGCGCTTAGAAGCGGTTAACTCTTTTGATAGAACCTTTTATGTGGTAGAGCATAAGCAGGATTTGGATATTATTGACACGCTGTGGTACGGCTACGCCTCGCAGCAAGACTTGAAAAACGCCTGTTCTGCGGGTCTGGAGATTTTGGAGAAAACCGGGTGTGCCTACAAGCTCAATGACAACAGCCAGTTGACCGGCCCCTGGAGCGATGCCGTGGAATGGTTGGAGAAGGAATGGTTGCCCAAAGCCATGGCGGCGGGCCTGCGCTACCTGGCGCACGTGGCCAACCCGCATTCCTACGGTGAAGTAGCCGGCGAAGTCATGAAATTCAGCAAGATTGGCCAGAACCTGGAGTATTGCATGTTTTACACCAAAAAAGAAGCCTTAACCTGGCTGAAACAATGCCAGGCCAAAGAAAACCAGCTTTCAAGGGCTTATTCACAGAACTAAGCTTTCTGCTTATTCCTATAAAAGCCAATGGGCCCGCAGACGTATTTGCGGGCCCATTGGCTTTTCTGGTGTATGGTTGGTGGTTTTACGGTTGCGCCTCTGTGTGTTTTTTGAAATTGTCCAGAATGGCTTGCCAGCCGGAGCGCTGCATGTCCAGGGTGTTCAGGTCTTCTACTTCAAAAGTTTCGGTGAGGTGGTTGCGGGGCCCTGGCTGTCAAAGGTGACGGTGACTTGGCGGTTGTCATCTAAGCGGGCCACTATTTTCTGGTGCATCATAATTTCTTCATAGGTGCCGGCGTAGTCAAAACCCATGCTCTGGTCTTTGGCTTCCATGCGCCAGGAAAAGCGGCCGCCGGGTTGCAGATCATTCACGGCGCTGGGGCACTGCCACGTATCTGCCGCGAAGTTCCACTGCATAATGTGCTCCGGCGCAGTCCAACACTGCCAGACTTTTTCCAGGGGTTGCTGCACGGTGGTTTGTACGGTCACGGTGGGTTTGGTTTGTGTTTGAATGGAAGGGTATTTGGTTGGTCAATGGGTGTGAACGGACTAGTATAAACAACGAGCAAGGCCGTCGGCCGTAGCTTGATGTTTATACAGTGTTGGCAGAAGTAGTTTTTTAGTTTTGCTTTGATTTAAGAAAAACAGGCTAAAAACGTATTTTTCATTAAATCATGAATCAATATTAGAACTCAACGCCATCTTTATAACGGATAGCGTCAATGATTTCTTTGTCCGATTGGGCCGTCCTACTAACCCATATAGTTTCTTTATGCCGAGGGAATTCCCAAGTAATAACCTGAACTATCGAATCGAGAAGTAATTCTTTTTTGTACATAATTCCGTAATGGAATTCGTATAAGCCTTTGTTGATGTTGATATCATATTTCTCGTCAGGTTCTTTTCCAAAGTATTTCTTACGTGCGAATTCATAATCTTGACCTTCAAGCTCTTTTATAGATTCTACTGGCTTATGGAATGGGTCAAGATACCAAGTCAAGCCTATCGCTACAGAAATGACAACGGAAATCGCAATGACTTTTTTCATTTTATCTATTTCTGCCAACACCTGGATAATTACACCAGTACAGTTATTGGGTATACAAATTGAAAGGAATAGGTATATTTATCTGCTGTTTTCAATAGATAACTTTACCTTTTACGTCCATATTCCTATTGCCTAAGCAAGAATAAAAAGTATAAAAAAGGAAAAGGCCATCTCCGTTTTCGGCCCCATTTCCCGAAATAAGCCCCAAAACGCTACAAATTAGTATGCTAGCGGAAGCTTTTCTGCTGACTTTTAATTGACCTAATACTGCAGACGGCTTCCAAAGCCAAGTGCGAAACACTTTCCTTCGCTTGCCCAGGAAACGCACCAGTGCTTACCTACTATTTCTATCTGGGTACCCAGAATTTTTGTTCAGCGGGGCGAAGAGCAAGAAAAAAATCCAGGCGAACCAGGAAATGAAAACCACCGCCAACAACCAGCCGAGTTTTTCAAGCCCAGACGTTTTGCTGGAAAAGCCTATCACCAAAAAAGGCAGGAGCCATACAAACCCAATAAACGCGATGATAGAAAGGATAGAACCAGTTACAATGTCCATGATATTAATTTATTTGGTTACGGGCAATTCTAAAGCCCAGGTCATCAATTTTAAACTTGGAAGGGTGGCTTCGGCGGCGGGTGGTGGCCATCACGCTGCGTTCTTCATCGCACCAGCCGCCACCCCTGAAGATGCGGTAGGAACCATACGTGGTTTGGTCATAAATGTCTGAACACCATTCCCAGACGTTCCCCAGCATGTCATACAGTCCCCAGGCGTTGGGCGATTTTTGCCCTACGGGCTGGGTGCTTCTACCAGAGTTCCCTTTAAACCAGGCCACGTCTTCTAGAAGTCCATACCTAGCGCCGGCAGTGCCTGCCTTGCAGGCATATTCCCACTCGGCCTCGGTGGGTAATCTATAGCCGTTGGCCGTCACATTTACCTGTATTTCTTCTGTAGTAGCATTTAGCGCATAGCACGGCTGCAGCCCAGCCATCTGTGACAAAGCGTTGCAAAAAAGGACGGCGTCTTCCCACGTCACGTTCTCCACGGGGTGGTTTCTGCCTTTGAACAGACTGGGTGCTTCCTGGGTAACGTCAAAATACAGTTCCTGGGTAACAGGATATTTTCCTAGCCAGAAAGGCTTAACGACTGCCGTCCATTTTTGCTTGGTTCTGTCATCACGTAATTCTACCTGGCCAGCCGGAATTTCTACCAGTTGTTCTAAAATGGAGGAAACGTTCACATTGGTAGGTGGCAAAGGAAATGTGTAGGTAAACGGAGTATTTTACGGCTAACGTCTGGTTTTGGCGGCCTCGGCGGCTTTGAGGTCACAGTTTTCCTTGCGGCGCGTGTCTGCAATGGCGAAGATTTTCCAGCCGTCTTTGCTGCGGTGCAGTTGAAACGCATCTACCCCGCAATGGCTGAAATTTTCGCCTACGTACAGGGCATACTCGCACCAGAGCGTGGCCAGGTCGCCGTCAATCTGCACGCGCACGTCCCAGATGCGCTCGTCCACCACCTTGGGCTGGGGCGTGCCAATCATCTCCAGAAACTTCTGCATGGGCGTCTCGCGCAGCTGCACCACACCGTCTTTGCCCTTGCCCACTGAGAGCAACCGCGCCTGCGGGGCCAACACTGACCGAGCCATGGTGCTGTCGCCGGCGCGCATGCCGTCAAAGAATTTGACTACGGCTGCTTCCACGGCTTTGGCTTCGAGGTTCAAGGCGAGCGCGGCGGCTTTTTTGGTTTGGGCTTCCGCCGAAAAACTAAGGGCAGCAAAGGCCAGCAATAGGAAGAAGGAACGCATGGTCTTCAAGTAGTTAGGGTTTAGTGGCCGGAAGGTAAATAGTTTCCGGCATATTCTGAAACAGCGGCTCAAATCAGCACCAACCGGTCTTGCAGCAGCGCCCTGAGCTCCGGCGGCAACCCGAAGTGCGTGTCCATGAAATCATCCAGAATCTGGCGGGTGTGCGGCGAAATCAGTTCCTGAATCTGGGACATGGCCTGTTCGCTGAGCACGTAGGGCATGTACCCGTAGAGCAAATCTGGGCCATCGCACTGCGCGAAAATCTGGTATTCAGTGCATTTGTTTACTGGTTCGCCGGTCACCAGACAGTTCGCCAGCCAATTGTCCAGCAAAAACGGGTCAGGCAAAGAAACCAGGGCTTCGCGGCGCGCTGCCAAGTCTACGTTTTTGGCCATGTAGGCGTCAATGCGCGTTTTTGACTCCACAGACAGTTCCTGGCGCAGTTGTTCGGCGCAGCCCAGGCACATGGCGTACTCCAGCAGAATATCATGCACGCCGGTACCCGGGTAATTCCGGACGGCTTTTTCCACCAGATAGGGCGTTCCGTCTTGCAGCAGCGCTTTGTTGCAAGTAACGCAATGGGTAAAGCACTGGCCGGTGGCCGTGGAATGAAACAGCTTGGGAATGGGCTCAAACTCGTGGGAAAGGCGAAGCGATGGCAGGTCCATGGGCAGGTGGGCAACGTTTTAAACCTCAAGTTATCAAATTCTGGCTGTTTTAAATAACAACCTGGCCGCCGGAAGCCCTATTTCAAGGAGTTCGTAAAAATTATTAGCAAGCGTGGTTTCCGGCTCCAGATAATTGAACATCTTTGGCTCTTCTAAGCCCCATGCCATGAAATTCCCTGCCTTCCGCCTGCTGTTCAGTTTGTCTTTGCTCTTGCTCACCGGAGCCTGCACCCTACACCCGTACTTGGCTACCAACAAAGTCTATAAAAAACAGGTCAAACGCATGGCCAAAACCCTGCGCGCCACGCCCGTCACCAACCCCGGCGAAGACAGCCTGCACCAAGGCGATTACTGGGTAGGCACCACTAATTTCAGCATGCGCAAACCTAATTATGTGGTGATCCACCACACGGCGCAAAACTCCACCGAGCAAACGCTCAAGACCTTCACCACGCCTAAGACGCAGGTGAGCGCGCACTACGTCATCGGCCGCGACGGCAAGGTCTACCACATGCTCCATGATTACCTGCGCGCCTGGCACGGCGGCAACGCCCGCTGGGGCACCACCACCGACCTCAATTCCACCTCCATTGGCATTGAGCTGGACAACAACGGGTTTGAGCCGTTCCCCGAGGAGATGGTGCAAAGTTTGTTGCAGGTGCTGGCCATTCTCAAGAAAACGCACGGCATACCGGCCGCCAATTTCATAGGCCACTCAGACATTGCCCCCAGCCGCAAGGTAGACCCTAACCCCACCTTCCCCTGGAAGCGCCTGGCAGAAGCCGGTTTTGGCATTTGGTACGATGAAGCCGCCGTGAACCGCCTGGTGCTGGAAAGCCAATTGCCTAAAGAGTCAGTGGCTATTGCAGTTTCAGATTCCACGGCAAGAACTGGAAATGAACCAGGAATGCATAATCCAATACCAGTTTATTATAAGGATTTCAGCAAAGAAACTCCGGCTGCGCTCACAGACACCATTCCGGCCAGTTTCAACCCAAAAGACGCGCTGCGCATCATCGGGTTTGACACGCGGAATATGGCCGCTGCGGTGAAAGCGTTTAAGCTGCATTTTATTCAGTCTGAAGTGAACGCCATTTTAACCGAGCGTGACCTGAAGATTCTGTATGACTTGTACCGAAAGAGTTTGTAGCAGTCAGATTAGACAGAAATAATTTTCTGTTGTTTGTATCTCACGTTTTCGGGCCCTGAAATAGAAATGGGGCGAAAACCAGCAACTGTAGAGACTAGGCACCGCCTTGTCTCTACAGTTGCTGCCATGGACAACACCGCCTGCTCAAAGACTCGAAGTATGCGCAGCTCCTACGAGGTCTTTGCCAATTACGCCAATCAGGAGATTGGCTGTCCGGCAAGTCCGAAGAGCGCTCCGCTAACTCTTCGCACAACCATGTAGTAGGCAACGACAAATTTTGCGTTTTCGGGCTCTAAACTGGAAATGAAGCCGAATCCGCAGACGGTAGAGATAGGTCGCTTCTTCGTGTTTGGATACCACGGCCATAACAATCAACAACGAACAATTAACAATTTCCTGTTTTCAGCTTCGTTTCTGAAAATGAGCCCGAAAATAGAAGTCTAACCACGGGAAACCCAACACTTTCGCGTAACTTTGTACGTTTTTGAGAGAGCGGGCCGCCGCCCGTGCCATACCCGCATGTCAGAAGAAGAATTTAAGCAAAAGCCCCCGCGTACCAAAATCAACAAATGGATTAGAAACCTCTGGAAGCTGTTCGCGGTCGGGGTGCTGTTCACGGTGGGGTACTTTTTTGCCGTAGATGTGAATTTGTTCTACCTTTTCGGGGCCTCGCCGGGGCTGGACGAACTGGAGAACCCGCGCAACAACCTGCCTTCGCAGATTTTCTCCGCCGATGGTGTGTTGCTAGGACGCTACTTCAGGGAAAACCGCGACCCGGTTCCCTTTGACAGCATTTCGCCGGTGATGGTGAAGGCGCTGGTAGCCACTGAGGACGAACGTTTCTATGAACACCAGGGCATTGACCCTATCTCCGTGTTAGCCGCTGTGCGTGACAACCTGAAAGGCGAGAATCGCGGTGGGTCCACGCTCACGCAGCAGCTGGCCAAGAACCTCTACAAACTCAGAACCAAGAACACCAAAGGGCCGCTGGGCTACGTGCCGGGCATTTCTACGCTGGTGGCCAAAACCAAGGAGTGGAACACGTCCATCAAACTGGAGCAGCGCTACACCAAAGACGAAATTCTGGGCATGTACCTGAACACGGTTGACTTCGGGAGCAACGCCTTCGGGATTAAAGTGGCGGCCAAAACGTTTTTCAGCACCACGCCAGACAGCCTGAAACCCGAGCAGGCTGCCATGTTGGTGGGCGTGCTCAAAGCACCTACTACCTACAACCCGCGCTTCAATCCTAAAAATGCGCTGGCGCGAAGAAACGTGGTCTTGCAGCAGATGGCCCGCAACAAGGTCATCACGCCCGCGCAGGCAGATTCATTGAGCCAGATTCCCATAGAACTCAAATATCAGGTAGAACAGCACTTAGACGGCGTGCCGGCTTATTACCGCCAGGCCGTGAACGAGATTGTGCGCAAATGGGCCGAAACCAAGGAACTGGACATGTATTCTGAGGGCCTCAAGATTTACCTCACCATTGATTCGCGCATGCAGCGGTTAGCTGAGGAGGCGATGAAGGAGAAGATGAAGAGCCTGCAGAACCGGTTTGAGAACCACTGGCGCGGCAAGAACCCTTGGGTAGATGACCAGGACAAGGAGATTCCGGGCTTTATTGAGAATGCCATCAAGCGCACCGGCGTGTATCAATCCCTGAAAGCCAAGTACGGTTCTGACACGGCCGCTATTAATTTGGCACTCAACACACCCAAGAAAATGACGGTTTTCAGCTGGAAAGGGCCCAAGGAGATGACCATGAGTTCCATGGATTCTTTGCGGTACTATAAGCGGTTTATGCGCGCTGGCATGATGACCATGGACCCCAAAACCGGGTTCATCAAAGCCTGGGTGGGCGGTATTGACTACGAGAACTTCAAATATGACCACGTAAAACAGGCCAAGCGCCAGCCGGGCTCTACGTTCAAGCCATTTGTGTACGGCGCCGCCATTGACCAAGGCTATTCGCCCTGCGACAAGATTCAGGACAAGCGCGTGACCATTAAATACGTGGAGAACGGCAAACCCATGGAATGGACCCCGCACAACGCCGACTATTCCATCTCGGGCCGCCAGATGACCTTGCGCCACGCCATGGGCCGCTCCATCAACACCGTCACCGCGCAGTTAACTGAGGCCATTGGCTGGGACACGGTTCGCAAATTCGCGCGTAAGTTGGGCATCACCAGTCCGCTGGAGGCCGTGCCGTCTATTGGCTTGGGTTCCTCAGATGTGAGCATTTATGAACTGGTGAACGCCTACAGCACCTTCCTGAACAACGGTTTTTTAAATAAACCCATGCTGGTGATGCGCATTGAAGATCGCAACGGCAACCTGATTGAGCAGTTCAACCCCCAGCAGAAACGGGTAATCACCGAGGAAACCGCCTTCTTGATGGTACATATGCTCAAAGGCACCATGGAAGAACCCGGCGGAACGTCTCAAGCACTCTGGGAATATGACCTCTGGAAGAAAGGCAACCAGATTGGCGGCAAAACCGGAACCACCTCTAACCACTCAGACGGCTGGTACGTGGGCGTGACCAAAGACCTGGTGACCGGCGTGTGGGTGGGCGGCGAAGACAGAAGCATCCACTTCCGGACCTCGGCCATGGGCGAAGGCTCCAAGACGGCCTTGCCTATCTTCGGGCGGTTCATGGAGAAAGTGTACCAAGACCCAGACCTCGGCATTAAGTTAGGCGTGTTCCCCAAGGCGAAAGTCAAAATCAACAAGCCCTACAACTGCGTAACCCCGGCCCCGCCGCGCAAACCTAAAGTAGAAGACTCTACCGCCGTAGACACCATGCTGGAACAAATGAACGACAGCATCTCGTCGCAGTTCTAAATCCCGTTTTCGGGCTCATTTCTGGAAACGGAGCCAAAAACAGAAAGGCCAACCCTAACAAGGTTGGCCTTTCTGTTTTTAAAAATGTCGTTTTAAATAGGTGGCAATTGCCTGGCGCTATGATGTACGGTTAAAACTTGAACTTGCCCTTGAGGCGTAATCTGGTAAATAATTCTATAATTTCCTTCCAGCAATTCCCTGATAGAAGGATTATTCAGTTCAGGCACCACTCTCCCAGAATTTGGGAGCGTTTCTAACATAGCGGCTTTGCTGAAGAATTTTTGGACAGTGATAGCTGCGTACTTGGGTGAATCTGCCGCAATGTACTCGGCAATGGCATTTATGTCTTCCAAGGCTTGCGCTGTCCAGATTACTGCAGCCATTTTCCTAGCTTATCTTTCGCTTCTTGCGTGGTAAAAACTTTTCCGGCTAGGGCCTGGCGCTGTCCTTCTTCAATTTTCTGCACCACAATCAATCGCTCCACTAAATCATCAATGGAGAAATGCTCTGGAAGGGCTTGCAAAGATTCTAATACACTTGCTTTTGAAACCATGGTGAACGAAGCTAAACAAATCTAATATACACTATTTAGTGGGAAGTGCCTTCTCTCAACTATCCTTGTCATACAAAGACTCCAGCGCTTCTTTTAATTGGCTGTGTTCAAAGGTGAAGCCGGTCTGTAGCACTTTGTTGGCGCTCACGCGGGAACCGCCCAGAATAATCTCGCTCATTTCGCCCATCATCAACTTTAACCCGAAGGCCGGCACGTTGGGAAACACCATGGGCTTGTGCATGACCTTGGCCAGCGTTTTGGTCAGTTCCTCATTGGTGGCGGGGTTGGGAGAAACAGCGTTATAGACTCCCGTGAACTGCGGCTCTTCAATGGCTTTGATGAACAGGCGGCACAAGTCGTCAATGTGAATCCAGGACATGACTTGTTTGCCAGAGCCCAAGGGCGCGCCGGCCATCATTTTCACAGGCTTGGCAATCTGGGGCAAGGCGCCGCCTTTGTTGCTGAGCACAATGCCAATTCTGAAGATGACGGTTCTTATGCCCTGGCGGTGGATTTCCCAGGAGGCATGTTCCCACTGTTTGCAGACCTCGGCCAGAAAATCTGAACCGTAGCTGCTTTCCTCCAAGACCAGTTTGTCACCGGAGTTGCCGTAAATGCCCACCGCCGATGACGCCAGAAAGCCTTTCACATGGTGGGTGGTTTTCTCCAGGTATTCGCAGAGCAGGTTGGTGCTCTGCACGCGGCTGTTGAGAATTTCCTTTTTGCGGGCGGCCGTCCATTTATCGCCAGACACGCTGGTGCCCGCCAGATTGATGATGTAATCTGCGTATTTGATGGCGTTCTCGTCAATGTGGCCTTTGGCTACATCCCATTTAAAGGTTTTGTAGCGGGCGTATTTGTCGGGGGTGCGGCTCAGGTGCGCCACTTCATAGCCGCTGTCAATCAGCATCTCTGACAGGCGCGTGCCCACTAAACCGGTACCTCCGGCAATCAATATCTTTTCTGACATGTTGCGTTCTCTACAAACTGCCCTAGCTCTGGATATACGGTAAATATCCGGGCTCGGGCAGGAAGCTTTCTGATTAGAAAATAGTAGTGAAAGATGAAACGCAGGCTGCGTCTGAAAAATTCATGTAAAGCACGTTCTGAAACTATTTATTATGGCGCACAGATTGCAGAAACTCCAAGCGGTAGCCTTCCTGCTCAAATAACCCGGAATATTCTGAGGTAATGGTGCTGCTGCTTACGTCATTCACGCCGCGGCTCATCACGCACAGGTGGTCAGCTTCTATCAACACAGCCACGTTTTCGGTTTTGAGCACGTCACGTAGTTCCTGGGCAATCTGGCGGGTGAGGCGTTCCTGTACCTGGGGCCGCCGGCCGAAATACTGCACAATGCGGTTCAATTTAGACAGGCCAATCACGTGTTCATTGGGAATATACGCCACATGCGCCTTGCCAATAATGGGCACGAAGTGGTGCTCACAGCTGGAGTACAGGGTAATATCACGCTCCACCAGCATCTGGCGGTAGCCGTACTTGTTCTCAAACAGGCGGGCCACCGGACGGTTCTCGGGCTTGAGGCCGTCAAAGATTTCGTTCACGTACATTTTGGCCACGCGGCGCGGCGTTCCTTTCAGGCTATCGTCTTCCAGGTCAAGGCCCAGCAGGTGCATGATTTGGGTGAAGTGCTGGGTGATGCCTTCAATCTTCTCTTCGTCAGAAAGCACGAAGGCGTCTGGCCGCATGGGCGTGTCCAAAGCGCCGCTTAGGTGGTCTTCCTCCTCGGCGGAATTCTCTTCGTTCCAAGCCCTTCTATCCATGGTATTCAACAAAATTTCGTTCGGTTTCAAATAAAGTAACGGACAAAGCGAGGGTAGGGGCCAGGTGGGGGCGAAGGCGCTGCCAAATCACAACAGCTATGTTTTCAGCGGAAGGGTTCAGGGTTTTAAATTCCTCGGTGTCCAGGTTCAGGTTTCGATGGTCAAATTTATCTAAAATTTCGGCTTTTATCAGCAGACTCAGCTTTTTCATGTCATAGACATAGCCGGTTTCCTCGTCAACGGGCCCGGTGAGCTTGACAATCAAGTCATAGTTGTGCCCGTGGTAGTTGGCATTGTTGCAGGACCCAAACACGGCCTGGTTCTGCTCAGCCGACCAATTGGGGTTGTGCAGCCGGTGCGCGGCGTTGAAATTCTCTTTTCTACAGACGGTGACGTTCATAGGCGTTGAAACAGGAAACGGGGCAATTTAGTTTTGGAAGCTGAGTTTTCCGCCTGTTGCTTTGGGTTAAAAAATTACGGCCCCGCGTGAAGATTCTAAAAATTAGCGGTAATTTCAGGGTGAATTTTTTAGAATACCAGTTTTATGAAGAGTACACGTACCTATGCCCTAGTCGCTTTTTTGCTGCTCACCGGCGGAATATCCACCCAGTCTTTGGCCCAGGCCCCGGCCGTGAAAGAAACAGAAGTGGCCGTGAAGAGCACCGCGCCCCGCTCCGTGGTAGAAGAAACCGAAGTAGAGATCAACGGCATCACCCGCAAGGGCCAGCGCATTTTGATTCAGCTGGACAGCAAACTGGTGGAGAAAGCCTGGTCTGGCTATTTGAAAGACAAATCTGGCGGCACCGTGAAAGGTCCGTCTTTGCTGCCCACGCCCAAAGGCCAGGCCACTAAAGGCATTTACACCGTGGAGAAAGCCAAGATAGACACCATCACGGCCAACCCCATGCGCATTATGTCTAAAGTGGAAGGCACCCAAGACGGCACCGTGGTCTGGTGGACCATGGACATGGGCAACGCTTATTTGAGCAAGAAAGAAACCAGGAAAGAATGGGAGCGCGGCGAGGCCATGCTACAGCAGTTTGCGCGGCAGGTGTACAAGCAAGACGTGAACCAGCAGATTGCAGACGCCGAGAAAGTGTTGGTGAACTCCCAATCAGAAGCCGACCGCGTGGTGCGCCAAGCTGACGAAATCAAAAACAAGATTGCCAAAAACCAGCAGAAGAAACTGGAACTAGAAGCCGCCTTGGTAGCCAACGCCCAGGAACTGGAACAACTCAACCGCGACGTGGAAACCAACCTCAAGCAGCAGGAAGCCGCCAAGCAGGAAGTGGAAAACATGCGCCGCGCCGTAGAGATTGTGAAAGGCAAAATGGATAAAATCAACTAAAACTCAACACTTATACAATAAGAAAGCCCGCTGTTGCAAAACGGCGGGCTTTCTTATTGTATAATGTTATGATTTCTCTGCGAGCAATTGCGTTCCGTTTTTGCCTTCATTTCCAGAAATGAGCCCGAAAACGGAAGAAGGTCCTTATATTTTCTCCAGCATTTTCTTTTTAGCGTGGCGCTTGGAGTGCGGCGGCTCTGGCACCACCTTGATCCCATAGATTCCCCGGCTAATCATATACAGGCCAAAGATAAACGGTATCACCATCCCGAAGGCGGCAATCAGGATCATCTGCTCTGTAATGAGTTGCGTGTAAGCAAAACTGAACCCGTTAGCATACAGATACCCCGCCGTAAACCCAATCACCAGAAAGGCTCCCAGCAGCACCACCAATTCTATGCTTCTGAACCTGATTTTCATGGGGCCAAGCGTTTAGGTTTATGGAAGTGATTCTGTGGTGGTTTACACCATGTGTAGAACCTATGCTAAATGTAAGTATATATTTTTCATATACAACAGATAATCAACAGTTTATTGATTTAAGAAGAAGCTGGCAGTATCTGAAATGGAAATTCCGTTTTCGGGCTCATTTCTGAAAATGAGCCCGAAAACGGAATTTGCCACTTTAAACTATGCGTGTTGCGGACGGCTAGTGCTGCCAGCTCCCGAACTTGCCCTGCTGGTAATCTTGGTAGGCCTGGTAAATTTCTTCCTGGGTGTTCATCACAAACGGCCCTTGCGCCACCACCGGCTCTTTAAACGGCATGGCGTGGCCCAGCAACAGAATGCTGTCTTCTGAAGCGGTCACTTCCAAGGCCTCCTGGTCATTGTTGAACTCCACCAGATTTCTAAACGCCACCTGCTGCCCGTTCACCGTGAGCGCGCCTTTGATGATGTAGAAGAAAACGTTGCGCTCCGCCGGAATGGTCAGGCTCAGTTTTCCGCCCGGCTGAAAATACACGGTGCTCAGCATTATGTCTGACAATGTTTCAAAAGCGCCTTTCTGGCCGTTATATTCACCCGAGATAAGGTTGACCGTGACCTTGCCTTCGTCTATTGTAACGGACGGGATGTCTTCTTTCTGCAGGCCTTCATAACGGGGCCTGGTCATTTTGTGCTTGGCTGGCAGGTTCACCCAGAGTTGCAGAATCTCCAGCGGGCCGCCGGTTTTTTTGAACTGGTCTGAGGAAACTTCGGCATGAATCAAGCCACTGCCGGCGGTCATCCATTGCACGCCACCCGCGGTGATTACGCTCTCATGGCCGCCGCTGTCTTTGTGCATAATATCGCCTGCTAGAATGAACGTGACGGTTTCCATGCCCCGGTGCGGGTGCGGCCCGAACGGCAAGCCGCGGTTGTTGGATTTGTATTCTTGGTAACCGTGGTGGTTCAGAAACAGGAACGGGTCAATCTGCTGCAGGCTTCTGGAAGGTAACGGCGAATACGTGATTAAATCTGCGATGGGCGCATACTCAGCGTTATGGATTTTCTTGATGGATTTCATGGAATGGGGAATGTTGTTTCTTTTCTAAACCTGGTTTTTGCCAGAAAGTTTCTCTGGTGGGAAGCTCTGGATTTAGCCGAAAAGCAAGTAATTCTGCCAATCTACGGCTTGATCTCATACTCAGACACCACCATGCGCTTGAACTCCAACACTTCCGGTGAAATCTTGAACCCGCTTCCGCCAAAACCTTTTGCTTCCGCGTTCATTTCCTGACGCATTACGCTGGTTGCCCCTGAACCAGAACTGGAAGGGTCAGAAGTGTTGGAAAGATATAACATTCGGCCTAAGGTTACGTTGGCGCGTTTGGTGAGTTTGTTCGCAGATTTGAACGCATCATCATATGCCAGCAAATCGGCTTCCCTGAAAAGGCTGTCGGCCTGGGTGTGCCCGAACTGCAGCTGTGAGATACTGCTGATTTTGGTCTGCAATAACTTAGCCGTCAGTTCTGTGAATTTAGTGATGTCGTTGAGCACGAAATCTATGGACTGCGACGCTTGGTACCCCACAAACACCGACCTGCCCGTATTATAGGAATATTCTTTGTTCGCCGATACGCTGCTGGTTTTCAGGTCTTTCCCCAGGTTGCCAAACTGCCCCAAAATACTAACCACCGAATCTACTGTCTGCTGCGTCTGCCGCACCGCGTCGGCCATTCTGGGTTGCGTGAAAGCCACCTGTAGCGTAATGATCAGCATGTTGGGCTTTACCCTGATTTTCCCTTCGCCGCTCACGCGTATTCTTTCCTGGTTCTGGGTTTTTTCTTGGGTGCAAGACGTGAAGGCCAGCAATAGGCTTAAAAGCAGTAGGGCGTTTTTCATTGGAGAAACTTTAGGTTTTATGGCTGAGGTAACGATCACAGCTGGATTTTTAGTACTACCGCTCAAATGAAGAATAGAGTTTAGCTGTTCAGTTCCATCTAAGCCGCTCTGCCCATTCTATTTCCTCAGGTAATTCTATGTTTGAAAACTCAATGTGTATCACTCGTCTTTTTGAGTGATTAGTTGTTCTGCCTGAACTGTGTAATAATAGAGGTTTCATAAGCATTACGCCACCTTTTGGAACTTGGCACACTGTTTCAGTTTCAGCTGTCCAATCAATGGTTTCTGGTCTGTAAATTCCTTTTAAATGCGATTTTTCTATCACTTTCAATGCTCCGTTATTTTCATCTGTATCGTCTAAATGAATACGAACGGTATATATGTTCTCTAAAATGTTTATTGGTGGCTGAACAGCAAATTGATTTTGCTTTGTGGTCCAAGGGCCATAATTAGCAAGATCAAGTTTTTTGTCAACCGAAATGGTCAAGTCTTGGTGATAGGGAACATACCAATTAGAAGTTTCAGGTTTGTCAAAATAAATACTCTTGACCACAAAACAGGTATCGCCGAAGATTTGTGTTATTACTGATTTCAACTTAGAGTTAAATATCAGGTCAGCCATTTCGGGGATTTCCTTTAAGAACTGTCTAATAGCAAAAAGTTCTGTCGATCTTCTGAAAGTGGCCTTTGCCTTGTCCGCCTTATCAATCATAGCTGCCATCTGCTCCACTTGGTCTGCAGAATAGATATTTGTAATGGTTGTAAAACCAACTTCCGAAAGTTTGATTTTGTGTTCCTCAATTTCTATCATCGCTGTATCTAGTCTTGTTTTGAGAAAAGCAACCAACTGCCAACCAGAATTTTATTTGGCGTATCTAAAAAATTCAATAAATACGCCGTACGATTCTCATTACTTCCTGAACGCCTTAAACTGCTGGATCAAGCCATTGGTGGAACTGTCATGACTGGTCACTTCTTCTGCTGACGTCAGCTCCGGCAAGATTTGCTTCGCCAGTTGCTTGCCCAACTCCACGCCCCATTGGTCGAAGCTGTACACGTTCCAAATGACGCCTTGCACGAAGATTTTGTGCTCGTACATGGCAATCAAGGCGCCCAGGGTTCTGGGGGGCAATTGCTTGAACAAAATGGAATTGGTAGGCCGATTCCCTTCAAAGACCTTGAACGCTTTCAGGCTCTCAATCTCCTCTGGCGCACAGCTTTGTTTTTCCATTTCTGCCACTACTTCGGCCTCAGATTTGCCGTTCATCAACGCCTCTGTTTGCGCGAAGAAGTTGGCCATGAGTTTAGGATGGTGGTCGCCGAGCGGGTTGTGGCTGATGGCCGGGGCCAGGAAATCGCACGGAATCAGTTTGGTGCCCTGGTGAATCAACTGGTAGAAGGCGTGCTGCCCGTTGGTGCCGGGTTCGCCCCAGATGATAGGGCCGGTCTGGTAAGGCACGGGCTTGCCGTTTCGGCCCACGTACTTGCCGTTGCTTTCCATATCGCCCTGCTGGAAATACGCCGCGAAGCGATGCATGTACTGGTCATACGGCAACAGAGCGTGGCTTTGGGCGCCAAAGAAATTGTTGTACCAGATGCCCAGCAAACCCAACAGCACCGGCATGTTCTCTTCCAAAGGCGCGCTCTTGAAATGGTTGTCCATGGCGTGCGCCCCGGCCAGCAATTCCTTGAAATTCTCATAGCCCAACGTGCAGGCAATAGACAAGCCAATGGCAGACCATAATGAATACCTTCCGCCAACCCAATCCCAGAACGCGAACATGTTCTGCGTGTCTATCCCAAATTCACTGACCGCAGCTGCATTGGTAGACAGCGCCACGAAATGTTTTTTGATGTGCTCCTCGTCTTGGGCGTGCTCCAGGAACCAGCTGCGCGCGCTGTGGGCGTTGGTCATAGTCTCCTGCGTGGTGAACGTCTTGGAGGCAATCATGAACAGCGTGGTCTCGGGGTCAATTTTTTTCAGCGTCTCGGCAATGTGCGTACCGTCTACGTTAGAGACAAAATAGGTGGTGATGTGCGATTTCTGGTAAGGTTTAAGTGCTTCGGTGACCATGACCGGGCCCAAATCTGACCCGCCAATGCCAATGTTCACCACGCTGGTGATGGCTTTGCCGGTATAGCCTTTCCAGGTGCCGTTGAGTAGGTTAGTAGAGAAGTTCTCCACCTGCGCCAGCACCCGGTTCACCTCGGGCATCACGTCTTTCCCGTCCTGCAGAATAGGCGTGTTCGACTGATTGCGCAAAGCCACGTGCAGCACCGCCCGGTCCTCAGTAAAGTTGATTTTCTCCCCGCTGAACATCCCTGCAATAGCCTCTTTCAACCCGCATTCCTGCGCCAGTTCCACCAATAACGCACGGGTTTCTTCTGTGATTCTATTCTTGGAGTAGTCTAGTAAAATATCTTCAAACGTCAGGCTGAAGTTGGCAAAGCGCGCTGGGTCCTGGGCGAACAGGTCTTTCAGGTGCGTGTCTTTGATTTGGCTGTAATGCTGGGTGAGTTTTTTCCAGGCGGCGGTAGAAGTGGGGTCTATGGATGGAAACATGGAATATCTTTTATAAGTGTATAGGAGCGAAGATAGGAAAGGCAGGCTGTTTAGGAAAGTCAAGTACGGCTGGCGTATCTGCAAAAGCTGAAGAAATTAAGTAAAGTTTAATTTTCCATTGCAGTATTACCCACCCCTAGCCCCTCCGAGGAGGGGAGTTATCAGCACGAGTATGAATCCTCTTTAATTACTTAACAGATTTATTCCCCTCCTCGGAGGGGCTAGGGGTGGGTTATAGCATCAGGGTGTAATTCCGTTTTCTGCCTCATTTCTGAAAACGAGGCCGAAAACAGCCAGCGGTTACTTCACCCATTGCTGCAGCAAGCGCTCCGCGAACTGCTCGTCTTTCCAGCCCATGAGGCGGGTGGGGAGGCGCGGGTTTTCTGAGAGGTACCATTGCTCCAGAATCTTCTTCACCGCGGGGTAACGGGCACTGAAATCACTGTAGGAGTTGGGCGAGATGGTTTGCTCGCTGGGGCGGGCGGGCACGGCCACCAGCAAATGATACAACTCACTGTCACGCTCCAGCACCAGCACACCTACGGGCAGAATCTCCAGCACGGTGCCGGGTTCCTTGGTGTTGCAGAGCACCAGCACCGGCAAGGGCGCGGCGGGCCTGCCCTGCACAGAATCTACCAGCGTGGACGGAATAAAGCCCTCGTTGCCCGGGTAAGGCAGGAACTCCAGTTTGCGGGGTTGTCCGGCTTCTATCTGCGGAAGAAAGTCGTTGTTGAGGGCATCATACTTCTGGGGCAGCGTGGAACCGGCGGGGGTGACCACCACGGCCTGCCAATGCTTGGTCTCAGTAAAGGCCGGCAGTTCCTGCAGGTTTTTCTTGCAGCCCATGAGCAGGAGAACACAACATAGTGAGACCAGCGGCAAGGGCCACCGCAATCGGGTAAAAAACGTCATCTGCAATTGGGTTTTGGTAATGTAAGCGCCAGGGGCCGATAAGGTAACGAAACCGTTTAAAAAAATTGCGTTTTCGGGCTCATTTCCAGAAATGAGCCCGAAAACGCAAACTCTATGCGCTACTAATGATTTCGCAGGGTTATTACTGCAGTTCGTCTATCAGTTTGAACGGGTGCAGCATGTTTACGTGGAGCGAGTACCTGATGCTTTTGGCGAATTCCTTGGGGCTCTGCGGCACGCTCTTCTCAAAGTTGCTGCCGGCCACCGGCAAGTACAGTTTAAAGGCTTTGTTCAAGATGGCCAATTCCAGGCCAGCCCCATAAAAGGTTTTGTCCAGTTCCTGAATTCGGCCCAAATCTAGGTAAGCGGTAAAGGGCGTGACCGGTAAATCTACTGAAAGGTTGAGCGCGGCCAGCCACTCACGGCTGTAGAGCGAGAGCGGGTTCCGGAAACCTCCGTCCTGGCGGTCTGTCTGCCGGATGGCGCCTGGGCCCTGGGTGTTCAAGTCAGCGCGGTTAAGGAAGGGCGTCTGTTTCAGGTAATCTGGGCTGCCAGCCATGCTCAGCACCACGGGGCCGTTGATTTGTTCATCGGTTCCTAGAAATCCTATAAACGCGCGGGCCCTCACCTGTTTGTCTGGTCTGTAATGGTGCCAGTTGTCAATGGAAAGCCGGAAGCGCGTGGGCCCCACCACAGTTTTTTTAGAGGAAGACCACGTGGCGTCGCCGTTAGGTGAAAGGAGCAGGAGCGGCGTCTCTACTTCTTGCCTGAACTGCGTGGCGTCTACCTCCACGCGGCTGCCGGCAATGGCGTTTTTGACTTCCATGGAATATGCAATGCGCGGCGCGTGCAGCGTGTAAAGGTTTTTCTCTTTCACATAATGCCAGGCCAGGGAAAGCTGTTGCCGGGGCGTGGCCGCGGTGTTGAGCCGGTTATGGAACGTGAGGCTGGGCACCACGGTGTGGTAATCGGCAAACCGTTGGGCATGCGCGCCTAGTATGATTTTGCGCACGGCGCCTTCGGTCCTGAATTTAAGATAGAGGTCGGCCAAACCCGTTACCTGCCCACTTTTGAACCCGTACATAGGCATGACCAGGAAATTGACTTTGCGTTCAGTGACCAGGCTGTTGTAGAACACGGCGCCCAGTTGCAGGCCGTCTACGGTGTTGAAACCGCCGCTGGGCAGCCAGAACAGTTGCTTGCGGTCAATGCGGTTCACGCTGGCCAGGAATTTCAGGTGCAGGGGCTCGGCCTTCGGGAAGGTGGCGTTGAAACGGTATTGGTTGTCTCGGCGGTCCTGCTCCATGAAATAATAGTGGGGGTCCAGCACCACGCGGTCAGCGGCGGCATGGGTGGGCAGGGTCACGGTTTGGTCAAAGGTACCGGGCTTGGTCCAGACGGAGGACAAGATGCCGCCTTTGGCATCCAGCACGGCCACTTCCACGGGCAGCGCCAGTTTGCCCGTCTGTTTCACCTGCACCGTAATTTGGTCAATGGTTTTGGTAACATTGACCAGTTTCGCGTCTGGAATAGCCCTGGAAGGCAGCAAATCTTTAAAAAACCAGTCCAGCTTCTCCCCGGTGGAGGCCTCCAGCTCGCGCTGCAGATCATCAGGATAAGGGTGCCGGAACTTCCATTTCTGGTAATAGGCTTGCATGGCGCGGTCAAAGCGGTCTGTGCCCAGGTATTTTTCCAGGTACTGAAACAGGTAGCTGGTTTTGAGGTACACGCCAAAACCGTAGTTGATGTACCGGAACTGCTGAGACGGCAAAGAAACGGCTTGATCCAACCCGCGGCTGGACCCAGATAGAAAACCTTCTGCGTCAACGGCGGCGGCGGGCACTTCCTTCAAGCCCAGCAGTTCGCGCAGCGAAGGATCTTCCACCTGGTTTGACATCATGCCGGCGTACGGAATGCGGCGCAGCTTTATGCGGGTTTCGTAATACGTGTTAATGCCTTCGTCCATCCAGGGGAATTCCCGTTCATTGCTAGCCAGAATGCCGTAAAACCAGTTGTGACCCACTTCATGGATAATGGCGTCTGGGTCTGTGACCGTGACCATGGGGTATTCCATGCCGGCCCCCGCGCTCAAGGCGCCGTCTACGGCGGTGGCGTGCGCATACCGGTAATCTCCTAACCACAGCGAGTAATAATACACCGCGTCATTGATGTCCTGCAGGCTGTTCACCCAGGTGGCCGCGTCTGTGTTGGTGAACAGCAGCCAGGTGGTGACGGTGCGTTTAGAGGCCGGAAGCGTGACCTGGCCCTTCAAGACGTTGAACCGCTTGTCTGCGAACCACGCAAAGTCATGGATTCTGTCTTGTTTGTAATGCAGGGTCTTGGTTTGCCTGGCCGAGGCCGGGAATTCCAGATCATCCGGCGGAAACGTGGAGATGGCTTTCGTGACCTGGGCCAGGCTGTCCATGCGGGCTACTTCTGAGGCGGTCTGCAGTACGCCGGTGGCGCCCACGGTGTAATTGGCCGGCAAGGTGATTTTCACGTCAAACGTCCCGAACTCCGAGTAGAATTCGCCTTGGTCCAGGTAGGGCATGGGGTGCCAGCCGTTTTTGTCATACACCGCCGGTTTAGGGTACCACTGCGTGATTTGGTACGATTGATCCACATGCCCCAGCCGCGAGAAAGACTCCGGTAATTGCACTTTGAACGGCGTGGTGATGGTAATGCGGCTGCCCGGGGCCAGCGGTTGGTTTAAGGTCAGTTTGGCGATGTCTGGGTGCTTGGCGTCTAGTTCCCATTTCACCTTTTGCCCGTTCACCTTAAAATCAAGGCTGTCAATAAAACCCCGCTCATACTTCCTTGAAAAGTGGAATTCGGGCTCCTGGTTGAGCAACTGCTGCTTCGCGAAGGCTGTTTTGCGGTTTTGGTAAGCGTTGGGCCACAGGTGGAAATACAGGAACGTAAGCGTCTGAGGCGAATTGTTGACATACTCAATCTCCTGGCTGGCGTGTAAGAGGTGCTCTTCGTCATTGAGGGTGACCGCCATTTTATAATTGACCTCCTGCTGCCAATAGGCTTGGCCCGCGGCCGAAAGGGAAAGTAGAAAAAGTAAAAAGGTAAAAAATCTTTGAGCCATAGAAACGGTGAGAATTCGGCATAAAATTAAGTCAAAGTCTTTGAAGCAGCCCCTCTTTTTGCCGGAAAGGTTCTGTTTTCTTGCTCATTTCTTGAAACATAGCCAAAAACAGGAAGGCGGGCGCCAAAAAACGTAGCGCACCAGGGCGCAACACCTACTCAACGGCAAGATCTTCTCAAACTGTATTTCGGCCGTTTACATTCCTTTTGAATAATAACTTGGGGAAGGAGGAAATTTCCAGATTGGAAGGGCTTTCCCGTTTTCTTGGCTTGTCCCCGGCAAGCCAAGGCCTGTATTTCTGGTTTCTGCGTTCATCTTCCGGCCTGTTATGAAGATGGATTGCCGTTTTCGGGCTCATTTATGAAAACGAAGCCAAAAACGGAAAGGCAAAACTAGATTATGCTTTCTGCGCGCCAGCCTGTATTTTAGATGCGTTTCTGGGCTCATTTCTGAAAACGAAGCCAAAAACGGAATTCTTTGCTGTAACGTCCTCGCACCAACCTAACCAAACAACACCCATGTTCTCGCCCAAAAAATGCGCCTTGGCGCTCTTCACGCTGGCTTCTGTTGCTTCGGCGCACGCCCAGAAAAGTAACCTGCACAGCCAGATTGACCAACTCGCCGACAAGCTGGAACCCAAAGTCATCCAGTGGCGCCGCGATTTCCACCAGTTCCCCGAACTGAGCAACCGCGAGGTGAAGACCGCAGAGAAAATTGCCGCCCATCTAAAATCTTTGGGCCTGGAAGTGCAGACCGGAGTAGCCAAAACCGGCGTAGTGGCCATCTTAAAAGGCGGTCAGCCTGGCCCCGTAGTCGCCCTGCGCGCCGATATGGATGCCCTGCCCGTGACCGAGCGCAACAGCCTGCCGTTTGCTTCTAAAGTGCGCACCACGTTCAACAACCAGGAAGTGGACGTGATGCACGCTTGCGGCCATGACACGCACGTGGCCATGCTCATGGGCGCCGCCGAAATCCTGGTGCAGCACAAAAAAGACATCAAAGGCACCATCAAGTTTATTTTTCAGCCCGCTGAAGAAGGAGCCCCAGCCGGCGAGGAAGGCGGCGCTGACCTCATGGTACGCCAAGGCGTGCTGAGCAACCCCACCGTTGACGCCATCTTCGGGATTCATATCAACGCCGCCACTGAGGTAGGCACCATGAAATACCGGCCCATGGGCACCATGGCCAGCTCAGACAATTTCAAGATCAAGGTGAAGGGCAGACAGGCGCACGGTGCGTATCCCTGGTCCAGTATTGACCCCATTGTGGTGTCGGCGCAGATTATCAACGGCATTCAGACCATTGTGAGCCGGCAGATGGAACTCACCTCAGACGCGGCCGTGATTACGGTGGGCGCTATCCATGGCGGCGTGCGTTCCAACATTATTCCGGAGGAAGTGGAGATGATCGGCACCATCCGATCCCTGGACGCTACCATGCAACAGCAACTCCACGAGAAACTGAAACGCACCGCCGAGCTCATTGCCGCCAGCGCCGGGGCCACCGCCGAAGTGACCATCACCAAACAGACGCCCGTCACCTACAACCACGTTGCCCTCACCGCGCACATGCTGCCCACCCTGGAGCGCGTAGCAGGCAAACCCAACGTACACCTCACCAAAGCCGTGACCGGGGCCGAGGACTTCGCGTTTTTCCAGGAGAAAGTGCCGGGCGTGTACCTGTTTGTAGGCGGTATGCCCAAAGGTCAGGACCCGTCCAAAGCGCCTTCGCACCACACCCCAGATTTTTTCATAGACGAAAGCGGGATGAAGCTGGGCATGCGCACGCTGGCGTACATGGCCGTAGATTATTTGAATAACCCGATGAAGAAGTAGGAAAGTAATTTTAACATGATGGATTTAAACTTATTTATCAAGTCTAATAATTTGGAAGAAAAGGATTCTGGAGAAGTTTCTTACTTCATCTGGGACAATTCATCTAGTTTATCTATTACTGATAAGATTAATTTATCATTCCAGTTTTTTGAAGAAAATCCATCATATGGAAGTGCGCTTCACTGGGCTGTGCATTACAAGGAATTTTCTAGTCTAAACAAAAGCATATTTTGGAGTAAATATAAATTCTACCTAAACTCTAACATGTTATGCCATAAAGAACAAATTGAGTACTCCTTATGGGTAGATTTCTTTGGAAGTTCTGATACTGGTGATGAAGCTTGGGAGGAATTAATAAACAATAGTTCTAATGAAAAAATAATTGAAGCTGTTCTACCAATATCTGGCCCAGTTCCATATTTTAAGAAAGAAGAACTTTATTTTAAGTTAATAGCTGATAAGAAATGGCACGAACTTATTCTTTTGAGTCTAGCAAGCAGTTTCTTTGATGTATATGGAAGCATAGATGTTATTAATGCAAGAAAAATTCTTGTGGCATTAGAAATTAATCAAGGGGGCGAAACTTATAAGATTTTTAATGAATATATATTTAAATATAATTCGAAAGAAGATTATCAGGAACATGTTTTAAGTCAGATTAAGCACTCAAAGAGATTTAACTAGATTCTCTAGAAATGTAAATGAATTCGCTAGCCTTCCCTATTTCCTTCACTCTATAACCCCACCCAAAATTCCTTTTCCCACCTCCACCGCGTACCTTTGTTTTCGGGCCCGTTTCTGAAATGGAGCCCGAAAACGGAAACTCGCTATGTCTCTCCAGAAACTTCTCCAGATAATATTCGCGCTGGCTTTAATCAATTTTCCTGCTTTGGCTCAGGCGCAGGACTTACAGGCCCAGATTGCCCAGCTCGCAGACAAGATTGAGCCCAAGGTCATTCAGTGGCGCCGCGAACTGCACCAAAATCCCGAGTTGGGAAACTTCGAAGTCAAGACCGCTGAGAAAATCGCCAAGCACCTCAAAGCCCTGGGCCTGGACGTGCAGACCGGCGTCGCCAGAACCGGCGTGGTGGCAATCTTAAAAGGCGGAAAGCCCGGCCCTGTAGTCGCGCTGCGCGCCGATATGGATGCGCTGCCAGTGACCGAGAACAATACGCATAACCTGCCGTTCACGTCAAAAGTGAAGACCACCTTTGAGGGCCAACAAGTGGGCGTGATGCATGCCTGTGGCCATGACGCCCACGTGGCCATGCTCATGGGCGTGGCCGAAGTGCTCAGCAGCCTCAAGAAAGACCTGAAAGGCACCGTGAAATTCGTGTTTCAGCCCGCCGAAGAAGGTTCCGCGCCCGGACAAGTAGGCGGTGCGAAACTGATGGTGCAGGAAGGAGTGCTCCAAAACCCGAAAGTGGACGCCATTTTCGGGCTGCACATACGCTCAGACGTGGAGGTGGGCACCATCGCGTACCGTCCGCAAGGCATGATGGCCAGCTCAGACAACTTCAAAATCACCGTGAAAGGCCAGCAGGCCCACGGCGGCACCCCTTGGATGGGCGTGGACCCAGTGGTGACCTCGGCGTACATTATCACCGCCCTGCAGACCATTGTGAGCCGAAGCCTGGACGTGACCAATGCCGCAGCTATCTTAACGGTGGGTGCCATCAATGGCGGGGTGCGCGCCAACATTGTGCCCAGCCAGGTGGAGATGATTGGCACCATCCGGGCGCTGGACGTGCCCATGCAGCAAAAGATTCATGAACGCTTACGGCAAACAGTCAACGGTATTGCCACCGGCGCGGGCGCCACGGCGGAGGTTTCCATTCAGGAGATGACGCCCGTGACCTATAACCACGAAGCGCTCACCGCCCACATGCTGTCTGCCCTGCAACGCGCCGCCGGGTCTGCCAACGTGAAACTGACCAAACCCGTGACCATTGCCGAGGACTTCGCTTATTTCCAGCAACAAATTCCGGGTCTGTATCTCTTTTTAGGCGGTATGCCGAAAGGTCAGCATCCTGCAACGGCTCCCTCGCACCATACGCCAGATTTTTTCATAGACGAAAGCGGCATGAAGTTGGGTGTGAAAGCCTTGGCCACACTAGCCGTGGAATACCTGGCCAATCCATTGAAAAAATAACCGTTTTCGGGCTCATTTTCAGAAACGGAGCCAAAAACGGAAACCCATAAAAAAACTTCTAACCCTTTCTTTGCTTTGAAACTAGCCTTAGTTACCTATTCTGAAATTCACAGCTACGGTTCGGTGAGCAGCGCAGAAGACGGCGTGCTCACCAGTTACCTCACCTCCAAAGGCCTTGACATCACCCCCGAGGTCTGGGATGACCCCAACGTGAACTGGCAGCAATATGATCTGGCTCTTTTTAAATCGCCGTGGGATTATTTTGACAAGTTTGACCAATTCCAGGCGTGGCTAGAGAAGATGGAAAACGTGGGCCTTCGCACGCTCAACCCCATCTCCACCGTGAAATGGAACGCCGACAAACATTACCTGCTGGAAATCCAGGAATCGGGTTTGCCCATTGTGCCCACCGCGTTGCTCAAGCGCGGACAAGTCGTGGACTTAGAGCAGTTTTACACGAAATTCAACACAGACAAAATCATCATCAAACCCACGGTAAGCGGTGGCGCTAAAAACACTTTTATAGTGAAGCATGCCCAGCAGCAAGAAGTGTTGACGAAGTTGCAGGAACTGTTGGTTTCTGAAGATTACCTGGCCCAGCCGTTCATGCCGCAGATTCAGGAAGAAGGGGAGTGGTCGTTCTTATTTTTCAACGGCAATTATAGCCACACTGTGCTAAAGTCTGCCAAGGCCGGCGATTTCAGGGTGCAGCATTTCTTCGGGGGCACCATCCATCCGCAGGAAGCTCCTGTGCATCTATTGCCCCAAGCCCAGAAACTGATAGACCTGTTTGCCCAAGGCTGCCTGTACGCCCGCGTAGACGGCATTGACGTGGACGGAGAATTGCAACTGATGGAACTGGAATTAATTGAGCCGTTCCTATTCCTGCACACCCATGAACCCGCACTTGAGAATTATTACCAGGCGTTGGTGACGTTGATGCAGAAGTGAATTTCTGGACAGTTAAATCACCACACAAGATTCATTCCTTTTGTCATTCTGAAGGAATCTTGTGAGCGAACTAAAAAATTCTTGCTCGCCTCTTTTTCTAGCACACATTCCAAAAATCCCCTCTCCCTCTGGGAGAGGGCTAGGGTGAGGGTTTATTCTTCAAAATCAGTTTATTGAATCTCCCTCATCCTAACCTTCTCCCAGAGGGAGAAGGGATGGCGCAAAGTAGGCTTTTCAGGGAGTCTTCTTTTCTGGCAACTTTGATGTTTAGCTAAAAACCCGTTTTCGGGCTCATTTCTTGAAACGAGCCCGAAAACGGGTTTTGCTTTTTCTTCCTGAAATATCCCAGGAAACAAATCGCTTACTCAGAAAACAAATTCACACTAAAGCCACCGTCTACCGCCAGGCATTGGCCGGTAATGTACGCAGCGGCGGGCATGCACAAAAACGCCACGGCAGCCGCCACATCCTCGGGGTTGCCAATGCTCTTGAGCGGGGTGCGGTCCAGCACGCTTTTCAGGAATTCTGGGTTCTGCAGCACGGTTTCGGCCAAGGGTGTTCTGATGTACCAGGGCGCCACGCAGTTCACCCTAATCTTGTCTGCGGCCCATTCCACGGCCAGGTTTTTGGAGAGCTGCACCAGCGCCGCCTTGGTCATGCCGTAGATAGCGCCCGTGCGCAAATGTCCCAACCCCGCCACCGACGACACATTGATTACATTGCCCTGTTCTGACCCCTGCAGCAAGGGATAGGACAAGCGGCACAGCTCAAACGCTGAGGTCAGGTTGGTCTGCAGCAGAAAGTTGTATTCCTCTGGGCTGTATTCCTTTACTTTCTTGCGCACGTTGGTACCCACGTTGTTCACCAGAATGTCCAGCCGGCCCCACGTATTTTCTATCAGTTGAATCAGGTTGTGGCGATCGGCGGGCAGGCTTACGTCGGCTACCATGCCAGAGGCGTTCAGGCCCCGGCTGCGCCAGCTGGTCACGGCCTGGTTCACGTCCAGTTCCTTGCGGGCCACAATCAAGACTTCGGCTCCCAACGTCAATAATTCTTCAGCAATGGCGGCGCCTATTCCTTTGGTACCACCCGTGACCAGGGCCCGGCGGCCTTCTAAATTCCAACGGTTCTGTTGCATGTTCTTCGGTTCGTGTCAAAAAACAAGTCTACGTAGAAATCTTTAATTGTTGGTTGTTTACGGCTGATTGTTCAAAATGCGTTTTGGGGCTCATTTCTGGAAACGAAGCCAAAAACACATGAGTGGGTGCCAACGAATCTGGAAACCTAAACCAGCGAAAAGAAGGGGAGAACTCGCTGCACCAGACTTTAAAAACAATCAGCAATCAACAACAAAAAAAGCCGGTCTGTTGAGACCGGCTTTTCTGAAACTAAAACTAGGGAAATCTAGGGGAAGGGAAGTCCTATCCTCTTCTTTCTTTGATACGGGCAGCCTTACCAGACAGACCTCTCAAGTAGAACAGACGGGCTCTTCTCACTTTACCGCGGCGGATTACCTCAATTTTCTCAATGTTAGGAGAAAGAACCGGGAAAATACGCTCAGTACCGATTTGGTTAGACACTTTTCTAACGGTGAACGTCTCACCAGTAGAGCCTGCATTTCTGCGTTGCAGCACCACGCCTTGGAATTGCTGGATACGCTCTTTGTTACCTTCACGTATTTTCACGTGGATGTTCACGGTGTCGCCAGCAGCAAAAGAAGGGATAGACGCGCGCTTCTCAGCGTATTCCTGCTGTACTAATTTGATTAATTCGCTCATGACTATGGTATAGTGTCTATTTTATCTGCAAAATTCGGATTGCAAAGATAGAATTTATTTTTTTAAATGTAAATCAAGAACCACTTTTTTTATAAAGGGTTCAGCAAATCAGGACGTAAGGCCTGCGTTCTGGCCACGGCCTGCTCAAAGCGCCACTCCTCTACTTTGGGCGTATTGCCAGACAAAAGAATCTCCGGTACGCCGTGTCCCTCAAAATCTGCGGGGCGGCTGTATACCGGCGGCGCCAGCAAATTGTCCTGGAAAGAGTCTGAGAGCGCACTGCTTTCGTCATTCAACACGCCTGGCAGAATTCTGATGATGGAGTCTGCCAAGACCGCCGCGGCTAGTTCTCCACCCGACAACACGTAGTCCCCAATGCTGATTTCATGGGTCACAAACAGGTCGCGCACGCGTTGGTCCACGCCTTTGTAATGGCCGCACAGAATGATGATGTTCTGCAGCAGTGACAACCGGTTGGCCATGGGCTGGTTCAGCGTCTGGCCGTCTGGGGTCATGTAAATCACCGCGTCATAGGGGCGCTGGGCTTGTAGTTCCCGTATGCACTTGGCAATGGGTTCCACCATCAAGACCATGCCGGCTCCTCCGCCGAAGGCGTAATCATCTATCTGCCCGTGCTTGTTGATGGCGTATTGCCGAAGGTCGTGCAGCTGCACTTCCACCAGGCCTTTGTCCTGGGCACGTTTTAAGATAGAATGACTGAAGGGGCCGTCCAGTAAATGGGGTTGGCAGGTAATGATATCAAACCGTGTCATCGTCCTCGTCTTCCTCGCCGTCAATAGGCGGTTCCTCTAACTGGCGGTTAGAAGGTTGGGTGTAGACCTCCAGAAGTCCCTCGGGTAGGTTCACGTAAATTTTACGTTCTTCCTTGTTCGTGCGGAGCACAATCTCGTCCTGCACCGGAATCAAGACTTCGTGGCCCTGGTAGTCCATGGCCAGCAAATCTTGGTTGGGCAAGTCAAAGAACGTCTGTACCACGCCCAGCTCGCCTAAGGTTTCATCTACCACGGTGTAACCAATCACCTCATGGAAGTAGAATTGATCATCTTCCAGTTCAGGCAGTTGGTTCAGGGGCAGGTAAATGGCGGTGCCTTTGAGTTTCTCGGCCTCTTGTACGGACTTCACATCTTCAAACCTGATGATGCTGCGGCCGCGGTCCTGGGGGTTGAGGGCCTCAATGAAAAAAGGAACCAGCTTTCCGTTGATCAACAGAAAAACTGATTCCAATTCATCGTATTCCTCGGGGAAGTCCACGTCAAAAAACGCGACTACCTGGCCTTTGGTGCCATGCGTCTTCATGATGTACCCTAGCTGGAAGCAGGCATCTAAGTTCATGGCAAGGTAGAATTAAGCTTGTGCTTCTTCAGTTGCGTCAGCAGCAGGAGCGTCAGCGGCACCTTCGGTGGCTTCGCCTTCAGCTTCAGCGGCAGGAGCTTCTTCAGCTACCGGCTCTGGTGCAGGTGTGTTTTTCTTTTGGATAGCTTCAGCGCGGGCAGCGTTTACTTTTGCCTCAGCGTCAAGAGCAGCTTGTCTCTTAGCAGCTTTATCTGAACCTAATTTCTCTACTTTGCCAGAGATTTTAGCGTCTTTGGCGTCTTTCCACTCCTGGTAACGGGCATCTGCCGCCTCCTGCGTTACAGCACCTTTCAACACACCAATCTGTAAGTGTTTTCTGAACATAACACCGGTGTAAGAAAGCATGGCTTTTACGGTGTCAGTAGGCTGCGCGCCTTTCAATACCCACTCCAGCGCCTTGTCTTCATTGAAGTTGATTGTGGCGGGGTTGGTTAAGGGGTTGTACGTACCCAGTTTCTCAATGAAACGACCATCACGTGGTGAACGGGCATCTGCAACTACAATGTCATACATTGCAGCTTTTTTGCGGCCTCTGCGGGCCAGTCTGATTTTAACAGCCATAGCTAATTAGTTAAGTCGCCGGAACCCGTCCGGCATTGGGGTGCAAATGTACGAAGATAATTTGATTCTTCCGCAAGTGCTTGGGAGATAGTTGGTAGGTGACTAGGTAGTTTTCAGATTTCCGTTTTTGGGCTCATTTCTGGAAATGAAGCCGAAAACGGGATTTATTTCAATTTGCCTTTGAAGGATAAAACGGAATCAAGGAATGCGGCCCGCGGCCGAAGATATCACCCGCTAAAAACACGTTTGCCCCAGATGTGGAAGGCAAAGTGTCTAACAGCGACGGTCCGTAATTTTTACGCACCCAGCTTGGCGCATAGCCCTGCAACTGCAGCAGACTGGGGAAAATATGCGCGTGGCTGAAAACAGTTCTTGCTATCAAAGCCTTGGATGCGGTAGAAGGTGCCAATTGGGCGGGGTCCCAAATCCAAAGCGGGACGGCCGCCTCCTGAGGAGAGGTTTCATGCACCGAGGCATGCGTAAGGCTGATGCCGGCTTGGGAAAGATTCTGACCGTGGTCTGAGGTGTAGACAATCACCGTGCTGTCTTGGGGGGAAATGCCTTGCGTTACTTTTCGCCAGAATTCATCAACGGTCCAGCGCAGGGCGTTGTGGTAGGTGTTCAAGGTGCGTTCCGGGTCTTTGTAGAAGCTCCGTGATGCCAAAGCAGGCATGAAAAAAGTGGAATCAGTTGGATAAGTCTGTCCATAGGGCCAATGGGCGCCCGCTTTCACCACGTAGGCAAAAACCTTGCTTGGGTGCTTGGCTAACTGCGTAAGTCGTTCGGCCACCAATATGTCGCGCTGGTAATAAGGCGCATTGGGGTGCGCGCCGGCGGGACGTTCTACATGGTCAATGTATTTCAAATCTTCCGGACTCATGAAGTTCTGCAGGCCGTCATTGAGTTGCGCATCTATGTAATACGTGGTGTAACCCGCTTTTTTGGCGAACTGGAAAATGGTGCTTCGTGATAGCAGAGAAAACGCTTTGTCGGGCAAATCAGAAAGCTGCGCGCCACTGTATAACGCTAGGTTACTGCCTCCGCTCTGGTTGGTAAAGGCCCTTGAAATCCCGAAATCCTTTAACTGCTCCTGTATGGAAGCCAGAAAGGGCGTGGTGGCTAAACCCGGATTGTAAAGCGTCAGCTCGGTGGCCGTGATGCTTTCGTCCACAATAAGAAATAGATGGGGCACGCCCTCGGCAATTGGCTGAATTGTGACTTGCTCCCGCTGCGGTTGTGGCACTCGGTCAGAAACGGCCACCGCCAAGGTCAACGGTACCCGGTACATAGCCGGAAAATCATCCACTACGCCGGTGCTGGTTTTTATAAAAGCGAAGGCCCCCAAAGCAGAAAGAAAGAAAATGAAGGCGGTAGAGGGTGCAGATCGCCACTTTACGTGGTTTCGGACTTTTAATAAGATAAAAACAATGAAAGCGGCGCCCGCCAAAGCAAGGAAAAGGGAACTGCTGTAATTTAGTACCGCTGTACTGGCCAGGGCCAAGTTGTTCCAGGCCAACACCGCATCTGAATACATGAAATTATAACCGGTGACTAACCGATAGGCAAAACTGATGGTGAGGCTAGGGATTAGAAGGGCTAAGAAACCGATAAATAATTTCCGGCTTTGGTTGAACCACAGCAAAAGCAGGCTGCCAATTGATACCGCGAAGGTGAGCAGGTAAAGGAGGAGGCTTGTCAGACTATCCTGGAACAGCAGGTAATTGAGCAGAAAGTAGAGCCGGCCCGGGCGCATTTCTACCGTGGCTACGTAAAGGGCCAGCGCCCCTAGCAGAAATAACGGAATCCAGGGAGAGAAGCGCTGCCGCATAGATTTATGTAACTTGGGCTCAATTAGAAGCAACGAAGGTAATGGAACCGTCTCACACTGCCAATCAACTGCCCCAAACGGGTAGCCGTCTGCCCCAGGTGGACATGCTGCGCGGGTTTGCGTTGCTGGGCATCGGCCTTGAAAATATATTTACTATCCATTCCCCCAATGAAGTCTTCGCGCAATATGCTACCCAATATCCAGAAGGACTCAACCATTATTTGATCACAGGTTTGATGCTGCTGGTACGGGGCAAATTTTACCCCATTTTTTCACTGGTCTTCGGGATTGCCTTCGCGTTCAGTTTAGCCAAAGACGGGCCGTTGTATTTTACTAAAAGATTAGGCGTTTTTCTGGCATTAGGCCTATTGCAGGTGCTTTTTGTTTGGACCGGCGATGTGTTGCTACAATACGCTGCCATGGGCTTGCTGCTGGTTTTCTGCCGAAACTTGTCTGTCAGGGTGCTGCTAACCTTAAGTGCCTTGCTCTTAGCCTTTAGTTTTTTAGGCGCTGGCCTTTTCCCATCCACAA
This sequence comes from Rufibacter sp. LB8, assembly GCF_014876185.1. Taxonomy (NCBI): domain Bacteria; kingdom Pseudomonadati; phylum Bacteroidota; class Cytophagia; order Cytophagales; family Hymenobacteraceae; genus Rufibacter; species Rufibacter sp. LB8. The sequence goes on from NZ_JADALJ010000001.1 coordinate 4,270,625, forward strand.
CCGTGCAGCTCATGCCACCCGCCATTTACCAGACAGGCAGTTTTTGGGAAATTTCCAACGCAAGAATAACTGACTATTGTCAAAGTGTATTTACGTGGAACGCTCTTCTGTTTTACGCCAAGATTTTCGCCTTTATGGTGCTGGGGTACGCCGTGGCTAAAAGCGGATTCTTGCAGAAACTGCAACGGCCTTCAATCGCCCTTAAAACATTGGCAGTGCAAGCCGGGGTGGTGCTTGTCATGGTGCTGTTATTTCATGTCATGAGTTGGCGCGGGCAAGAGAACCCTGCCCAAAGCTGGCTTAAGAATGGTTTTCTGGCGGTTTACTTCTACGGGTTTGTGGCGAGTTATTCTTTGCTGCCCTTCGCGCTGCCTCAGATTCTTTCGCCCTTGCAAAAGCTGGGTCAGTTTACGCTTACGCATTATCTGCTGCAAAATTTAGTCTTCAGCTTGTTGCTATACGGCTATGGTTTTGGTTTGATGGGCACGTTGTCGCCGGGGCAATTGATGCTGGTGTATGTAATGCTTTTGGCGTGTCAGGTAGTAGCAACAGCTGTCTATGCAGCCTACTTTAAGCTAGGGCCCATGGAGTACCTGGTCAGAAAACTGGCCGGCTGGAAAGAATAAAGCCCGCCTGAAAAAAGAAAAAGCCCCGGCGTTGGCCGAGGCTTTTCTTATTTTTTTCAAGTAGCAGAGATTACGCTCTGGCCTTCTTCAGTTTAATGATGCCAATTTTATCTAATGTCCAGATAACCGGATAGGTAGGGTCTACTTCCCACCATTTCACCCCGAAGTTCACGCGGTTAGGCAGTTTGTGGTGGTTGTTCTGGAAAAGCTCGCCGCCGGTCAGGAAGTCAAAGAACAGGGAGTTACGGGACTTGTCATTATTGTCGAAATTCTGGTAGCCGTATTTGTGGCCGCTCCAGTTCACAATGGCGCCGTGCAATGGGCCCATCAAAAAGTGGAAAGGCAGGAGCAGGTACATCCACCAGAACTCAGCATAATTAATATAAATCAAAACGTAAATCACGCCCCAGGCCAAACGGGAACCCCAGTGGTCGCCAATGTTTTCCAGAAAGCGCCAGGTAGGGTAGTTGCCGTCAAAACGTTGCTCGGGCGCGGTGCGGTTGTTCAAAAAGTCATTGTAGATGTTCTTAGTCTTCCACATCATAGAGAAGGCGTTGCTGCTGAAATGCGGCGAATGCGGGTCACGCTCCGTGTCTGAGAACGCGTGGTGCATGCGGTGCATGATGGCATACGCCCTGGGCGACAGATAAGAAGAACCTTGGCTCACGTAGGTGAGCAGGAAGAAGAATTTTTCCCAGAATATGTTCATGGTGAACATTTTATGGGCGGCGTAGCGGTGCAGGTAAAAGGTCTGAACAAACAGGGACAAGTACCAATGGGCTACAAAGAAAAGAATGATAATCATGGTGCGATGGGCAATGTAAAATGGTAGAACCGGATAGGCTGCTTGCAGAGTAAAACAGCCGCCCCGTAAATAAGTTCACAAAACTACAACGCATTCCGCCAACCCCGCAATGCCCTTTTGCTAAAATTCCCCTAAACTGATATATATCATCCTTTTGCTATGTAAGCCGTGATTTTCAGCCGAATGGAAATTGGTTGCTTCCGTTTTCGGGCTCATTTCTGAAAATGAGCCCGAAAACGGAATGCCTAGGGTTGGAAAGGTTGCCAGATGGGCAGAGATGGGGGCGGGGCTTGTACGGTGATCCAGGTCTTGAGCACGGGATGTTCAAAACCCAGTTCGCGGGCGTGCAGGCAAATGCTTTTGTTGGGCATGGGTTCCGGCGCGCCGTATTTGAGGTCGCCCCAGATGGGGCATTTGAGCGAAGCCAGCTGCACCCGTATCTGGTGCGGCCGACCGGTGATGGGTATGACTTCAATCAGATGTTTGCCTGCGTGCGAGGTGAGAAGTTGGTAGCTGAGTTCGGCACGTTGGCTGCCTGGTTTTTCCTGGGTGAGTGCTTTGGTCACGTTGCGGGCGGCGTCTTTGATAAGCCAATGCACCAGGGTGCCAGCTTCTGGCTGTGGCGCGCGTTGCGTGAGGGCCCAGTAGGTTTTCTGCGTCTTGCGCGAGCTAAATTGCTCGTTTAAGCGGCTGAGCGCTTTGGAGGTCTTCGCCAACAACACCACGCCGCTTACCGGTCGGTCTAAGCGGTGCACCACGCCTACAAACACGTTGCCGGGCTTCTGGTATTTCTCCTTCAGGTATTCTTTGGCGAGTTCAGAAAGCGGCACATCACCGGTTTCATCGCCCTGCACCAACATTCCACTGGGTTTGTTTACCACTAGCAAGTGGTTGTCTTCCAGAAGGATGTCTAGCTTGCTCAATTGTTGATTGTTTATGGTTGATTGTTTATTGCTGATAAAAACAATCAACAATGGGCAATCAACAATTAAATTAATAGGCTTCCTCAGCCGTAGGGAAGTCCTGTGCTTTTACGTCTTTGATGTAGCTGGTAACGGCGTTGGTGATGGTCTCGTGGAGTTCGGCGTAGCGGCGCAGGAAACGGGGCTTGAATTCTTTGGTGATGCCCAGCAAATCATGGATCACCAGCACCTGCCCGTCTACGTGCGGACCGGCGCCAATGCCAATGATGGGGATTTCCAGTTCCTCGGCCACGCGCTTGGCCAACGTTGACGGTATTTTCTCCAGCACAATGGCAAAGCAACCCAATTCCTGGAGCACGCGGGCATCGGCTAAAAGTTTTTCGGCTTCCTCTTCTTCCTTGGCGCGCACAGAATACGTCCCGAATTTATAGATAGACTGTGGGGTCAAGCCCAAGTGGCCCATCACTGGAACGCCAGCGCTCAAGATACGAGTGACAGAGTCTTTGATTTCCACGCCGCCTTCCAGTTTCACGCCGTGCGCCCCGGATTCTTTCATGATCCTGATGGCGGAGCGCAACGCTTCAGACGAATTCCCCTGGTAAGAACCGAAGGGCAAATCCACCACCACAAACGCGCGTTTTACGCCGCGCACCACGCTGGAGGCATGGTAGATCATCTGGTCCAGGGTAATGGGCAAGGTAGTTTCGTGGCCGGCCATCACGTTAGAGGCGGAGTCGCCTACCAAGAGCACATCGGTGCCGGCGGCGTCCAGGAGGGTAGCCATGGAGAAGTCATAGGCGGTGAGCATGGAGATTTTCTCGCCGCGCACTTTCATGCTCTGCAATTGGTGGGTGGTGACAATCTTGACCTCGCGTTTTTGAACCGACATACAAATGGGTTTGCGTTTGACTGCGGTAAAGGTAAGAAGCGCACCGTTAAGAACGATGGTTAGGAAATGAAGATTTTTGCTGGGCTCCGGCTAAGGTTACATTGCGAGGATCATGGCACATGCATCAGCAGAAACAAGTTAAAGAAACCTGTAAAAGCAAAACCCGTTTTCGGGCTCATTTCCAGAAATGAGCCCGAAAACGGGTTTAAGAAGTAGTTGGGGCAGACCTTGAGACTTATCTTCCCCAGGGACGGCCGGTAGAATATTCGCTACGAGAGATCTTAAGGTCGCGCAGCATAGAGGACTTGGCACTGATGTTAATAGAGTAGCTTTGGTAAGCGCCAATGGGTACCCAGTTAATGCTCATCTGCCAGCAGTGCAGGTCACGGGTGATGGCCAGGTTGGTGAAACTCAAGAGTTTGTTCTTGAAGTCATACCCGGTGGTGTAGTTGAACGCCCATTTCTCTGTGAGTGTGACAGAACCGTTCAAGTCAAGCGAGGTGGCATTATTGACCAGTTTGTCTAGCCGCGGATCTCTGGTGAAGTTAGACGTGAAGCCTACATTCAGGGTCCAGGGAATGTTGAAGTCCATGTAGTCAGCGGCAGAAGGACCGCGCTGCAAAATAGGAGAGGTGGTGGGCGGTGGCATGCCAGATTTTTCCTGCTGTTCCCGCGCTTTGGGGCTGGCCTCAAAGCTGAAGTTAGCGTTAATGTTGGTGAGGCGCGCCAACCGGAAACCACCGTCTTCAATCAAAAACCGGTTCACGGGTAGGCCGTTCACATAGGCATATGGGTCAAAAATGGCGCTGGAGGTAAAGCTAAACGTGTTGAACAGCCGGGTGCTCAGGTTCACGTTAATGTTAGACAGGTTAAAGGAGTCGGCGGCCATGTTGTAGGCTCCCTGAATAGAGAACAGATCAATCAGGCTCACTTTCTTGAACACCCCGGCGCTGTCTGTCTTCACCTTCATCTCCACGTTGTTCTGAATGCCAAAACTGATGCTGCTGTTCAAACCCGAACCCGGTAAATTAGTGCCTAGAGGAAACCTGGAGGTTAACCGGCTGTTTCCGGTACTGTCTACCTGCACACGCTGGTAGAACCCAAACTCTGGCCTGCTGAAGTCTGGCGTGTAGCTGTAGCTGATGTTGGGCGTGATGGTGTGCCTGATGGCCTGCACTTTTTTGCCGTTAATCTGGGCGATGCCGTAGAGGTTGGTGGTCAAAGACATGCCTCCGCTGTATTGGTACACCCGGTGCAAGCCGCTGGCCGTGTCCACTTTAATAAGGTTGGAGTCTGGTATTCTGCTATAGGTGAATTTTTTGGTTGTCCAGCTTTCACGGTAATTCACGCTGGGGGTCAGCTTGAAATGCTTGAACAGGTTGATGGTTCCTAGGGTGAGGGGTATGTCATGGTTAATGGTGAGCGGCGCGTTTTTGAAAATGGTAGACAGGTTTTTGCTGTTGATGGCCAAAATGGTGTCTGTGCGTGCGGCGGTGGTGAACGGGAACCCTATGCCGCTGCTCCGGTTAATGGCGTTGGTGACGTCTTGCCGAAGGTTCAGGTTATAGCCCAGGCGTATGCCTTCAATCCAGCGGCCCGTTAAAGTACCCCCAAACCACTCAATGGGGCTCTGGCTGGCCACCCCAAATGACATGTCTGGCAAGGTAATACTCATGCGCTGCACCTCTTCTTGAATGGTCTGGTCTTTGCCTTCCTTATCTTTGTACCTATAGACATTGGTGCCTACAGACTGATTTTGAGTAATAGAGACCCGGTAAGAGAAGGGGGAGTTGGGGCTGCTCTTTCCGTAAGAGATGCTGGAGGTGAAGTTGGTGGAAAGTGCCTGTTGGGGCGTTGTGAAATTTCGTTGGTTGGCAAAACGGCTACCAGCGTTCACACTGGCTGAGAACTGACCCTTGCCCGGCAGAGTAACCGGTGAGTGCGCCCATTGAATCCAGATGTCCCGGCTATCTGTGTTGTTAAACCGGTAGGCTTCCCGCACGGTGGCACCGGCCCTAAAATTGTTGGGGTCTTTGTTGTAGTTGTGCCTAACAGAAAAGTTGCCTCTGTACTTGTACCGTTTGGTGTAGTTAGACTGCACGCTCACGCCGTAGCCACCCAAAGAGAAAATATCGCCGGTCAGGCGCAGGTCCATATACTCATTCAATGCCCAGTAGAACCCGCCGTCGCGTAGGTAGAAGCCCTGCTGCATGGACTCCCCAAACGTGGGGATCAACACCCCGGAACCCCTGGTTTTAGGCGAAGGGAAAAACCCGAAAGGAAACCCAAACGGCGTGGGCACATCAGCGAAGACCAGGTGGAACGGCCCCGCTACCACGCGGTCACCGGGCATCACTTTCATTTTGGTAGCTTTGATGTAGAAGTGCGGGTGCTCTAAATTACAGGTGGTATAGCGGGCGTGCTGGCCGTAAATTTCGTTCTGGTCGTTTTTCTTGATGGTCTCGGCGTGAATAAAGCCTTCGCCCTGCGTGGTGACAGCACCCAGTACCCGGCCCTTTTTGGTCTTGAAATTGTAGGCCATGGTCTCAGCCTGATAGGTTTCCTCACCACTTTTGAAAAGGGGTTTGCCCTGCAGTGTGCCGGTTGAGTCGCGGGTGCCGCGGGCGTCTATAATGTTGGTTTTCCAGTTAATCTGAATGAAGTCAGCGTCCAAAGAAACCTCCCCATAGTCAATGTGCGCGGTGCCGTACAGATACATGATCTGGTTCACGGCGTCATAGAGAATAGAATCTTTGGCCTTATAATTGATAGTGGTCTCAATGTCACCTCGGCGCACAGAATCTGCCGCAACGGTGACTTTGACAGAATCAGTGCTGGCAGGACGCGTCTGCGCGTTTCCCTCCGTGGCGGACAAGAAGGCCACCCAGAAAAAGAGGGGAATAGCCAAAAACTGGAGGGGTCTCTTCGGAATCAAGTAAAATTTGTGTTATTTTGTTACTGAGAACGCGTTAAAAATCTGGCTTTGTATGTTAAAGTCAATTGCAAGCACACTCTCAGATGCAAAGTTATCAACAATAGCTTTTAACTAACGCATACCGTGAAAAATATTGTCTCTCTCACCCTGCTCGTCTTTTTTTTCCTCAGTTCTTTCACCACCCTGGAGCGGAAGGAGATAAAAATACGCACGGTGGTGATTGACGCCGGCCACGGCGGCAAAGACGGCGGCTGCCACGGCAGTTCGGCCAAAGAGAAGGAAGTAGCCCTCAAAGTAGCCCTGGAGCTGGGCAAGCAGATAGAAGAAAACCTCCCCGACGTGAAGGTGATCTACACCCGCAAGACAGACACGTTTGTGGAGTTGATTGACCGTGCCGGCATCGCCAACAAGCACCACGCAGACTTTTTTATCTCCATCCATTGCAACGCCGGCCCTCCGGCGGCGTACGGCACAGAGACCTACACCATGGGGCTGCACACGTCTAACGGCAACCTGGCGGTGGCCAAGCGGGAGAACTCGGTTATTTTGCAGGAAGACAACTATGAGAAGAAGTACAACGGCTTCAACCCTAACTCGCCCCAGAGCCACATCTTGTTCAGCCTCTATCAAAGCGCGTACCTGGACAACAGCCTAAGGTTTGCCCAGAAGGTGGAACAGCAATTCAAATCAAAGATTGGTCGTTCCAGCAGAGGCGTGAAGCAGGCGGGCTTTCTGGTGCTCTGGAAATCTGCCATGCCCAGCGCCCTGATTGAGATAGGATTCCTGACCAACCCCAAGGAAGAAGCCTTCCTCAACGATAAAACGAACCAAACGTATATGGCTTCAGGCATCTACCGTGCTTTCAAAGAGTACAAGCAAGAGCTGGAGGCCATGAATTAACTACTCCCAAACTGTGAAATTTTCCAAAGAACTCAAGGTGGCGTTGCTAGGTATTGTGGCCGTTGCAGCGCTCTACGTGGGCTTTCTATTCCTTAAAGGAACCAACGTCTTTTCCTCTACCCGTACGTTTTACGTGAATTATGAAAGTGTGCAGGGCTTGGCCGTGTCCAGCCCGGTGGTGGTCAACGGCTTTAGGGTAGGCCTGGTGAAGGAAATGAACCTGCAGGCTGAAAAAGGCAACAAGATTCTGGTAGCCCTTGACATTGAGAAAGATATTGACATTGGGGACTCCACCGTGGCCATGCTGGTAAGCCAGGACCTGCTGGGCGGCAAGTCCATTGAACTGTACATGGGCCGCAACACCAAACGCTTCAAAGGCGGCGAATACCTGATTCCGTTCACCCGCGAGAGCATCACCGAAGTGTTCACCAAGCGCGCCATGCCCGTGCTGGAAACCGTGGACTCCACCTTGATCCGGCTTAACTCGTTCCTGGACAAAGACGCCAAACGCAGCATTCAGGCCATTTTATTAAACGCCGAGGCAACCTCCGAAGCGCTTAGAACCATTGCCATGGCCAACCAGGGCAACATCAACCAGATCACCAGCAACCTGGCGGGCCTTACCGCGTCTCTAAGACAAACCGAGGCCAAGTTCAGCCGTCTGGCAACCAATCTGAACACGCTGTCTGACACCTTGGATGTAGCCGCCATGAACAGCGCCATCAGAGGCCTGGACAGCACCGTGGCGCAGGCCCAGCTCACCATGCGCAGGCTCAATGAGAACAACGGCAGTTTGGGGAAACTCATGAGCGATGACTCCTTGTACCGCAACCTCAACGCCAGCAGTGAAAGTCTTGATGCCTTGCTGAAAGACCTGAAGGCCAACCCTAAGCGCTACGTGCATTTCTCATTGCTGCAGATTGGCGGCGGCACCAAGGTTGACAAAGCCAGCAACGTGAAAGAAGCAGATAAAGTGAAAAATGCGGGCACCGTTGAAAAGGCCGGCACGGTGCAAGAGAAGAAGTAATCAAATTTAATAATAGGGAGAAAGCGTTTTCGGGCTCATTTTCAGAAATGAGCCCGAAAACGCTTTTTTGTTGTAGCCGTATGCCTGTAAACTAGTGCCTAACAGGTGTTAGCTTTTCCAGAAAATTTCTATATTTGTACAGCCTGCCTAGGGCTTACACGCAAAACCTCACGCATCAGCAGAACTATGGATATTGAATTCAACAAGAACGAAGACGCGCTCAAACAACTCTCATTCCAGTTAAAGTCGAAATTGGCCAAAGTGGCGCTGGGCGGCGGCGAGAAAGCCATTGCCAAGCAGCACGAGAAAGGCAAACTCACCGCCCGTGAGCGCATTCAATATTTAGTAGATGAGGGTTCTGAGTTTCTGGAGATAGCCGCCTTCGCCGGCGAGGGCATGTACCTTGAGTACGGTGGTTGCCCGGGTGGCGGCGTGGTGGCGGGCATTGGCTACGTGAAAGGCCGGCAGTGCATGATTGTCGCCAATGACGCCACCGTGAAAGCGGGCGCCTGGTTCCCCATCACGGCCAAGAAAAACCTGCGGGCCCAGGAAATTGCTATGGAAAACCGACTGCCGGTAATCTATCTGGTAGACAGCGCCGGCGTGTTTCTTCCCATGCAAGACGAGATTTTCCCCGACAAAGAGCACTTCGGGCGCATGTTCCGGAACAACGCCATTATGAGTTCTGAGGGCATCGTGCAGATTTCGGCCATCATGGGTTCCTGCGTGGCTGGTGGCGCGTATCTGCCCATCATGAGCGACGAAGCCATGATTGTGGAAGGCACCGGTTCCATCTTCTTGGCCGGTTCTTACCTGGTGAAAGCCGCCATCGGCGAAACCATTGACAATGAAACCCTGGGCGGCGCGTCCACCCATTCAGAGATTTCCGGCGTCACCGATTATAAATTTGAGACTGACCAGGAATGCCTGGACCACATCCGGAACATCTTTGATAAAATGGGTGATACGCCCAAAGCCGGTTTCAGCCGCATATCATCGGCGCAGCCCAAACTAGACCCCAAAGAAATCTACGGAATTCTGCCCCAGGACCGCGTGAAGCCCTATGATATGATGGACATCATTCATCGGCTGGTAGATAATTCGGAATTTGAGCCTTACAAAGATTTGTACGGTCAGAGCCTGATCTGCGGCCTGGCGCGCATTGACGGTTGGGCCGTGGGCATTGTGGCCAACCAACGCAAGATTGTGAAAAGCAAGAAAGGCGAAATGCAGATGGGCGGCGTGATCTATTCAGACTCCGCAGACAAAGCCGCGCGCTTCATCATGAACTGCAACCAAAAGAAAATTCCCTTGGTGTTTTTGCAAGACGTATCTGGGTTCATGGTAGGCAGCAAAGCCGAACACGGCGGCATTATCAAAGACGGCGCCAAGCTGGTGAACGCCATGAGTAATTCTGTAGTACCCAAGTTTACCATTTTGATTGGCAACAGCTACGGAGCGGGCAATTATGCGCTCTGCGGCAAAGCCTATGACCCCCGCCTGATCTATGCCTGGCCCACCGCGCAATTGGCGGTTATGTCTGGTGCCTCGGCGGCCAAAACCTTGCTGCAGATTCAGGTGGCCTCGCTCAAAGCCAAAGGCGAAGTCATCACCCCCGAAGCCGAGAAAGAACTCCTGGACAAAATCACAGCCCGTTACAATGAGCAATTGAGCCCCTATTATGCGGCGGCCCGGCTTTGGGTAGACGGCATCATTGATCCGCTGGAAACTAGAAAAGTTATTTCCATGGGCATTGAAGCCGCCAACAACGTGCCCATCACCAAACCCTTCAACGTGGGCGTGATACAGACCTAATTAAGAATTGGGAATTAGGAATTAAGAATTGAAGGCGATGAATTAGAAATTCGTCAGCCTCTGCAAAACCCGTTTTCGGGCTCATTTCTGAAAATGGGCCCGAAAACGGGTTTTGCATTTTTAGGCTGGTAAAAGTTTCACTGTTTGGAGTCTTCCGAAGGGTGCCTCCAAACAGGAAGGTTTTTTGGCGAAGACGCTCGTAGGAGTTGCGCACACTACGAGCGTCTTTTGAGTAACCTTCTGTCGGTTCCTCCACCGTAGAGACAAGGCAGTGCCTGGTCTCTACAACCTGATACCGAATTCCAGTTTCGCTTCCATTTCCAATTCAGAGCCCGAAAACGCAACTTAAACAAAAGCTCCCCTCCTGTTTTAGGAGGGGCTGGGGGTGGTCACCATTTCCAGCCTTTCCATCGAGCGCCTAAGCAGGTTCCGTCGCCGGCAGGCGGGTGCCGAAGGTGCCAGGAAGCTGGTACAGCGCGAGAGGGGAAGGCGAGGCCTCGCGGCCGTGAGCGCTCGGAGCCCAGCTATGGAAAAGGCCGACTTGTAGAACTCAGCATCAAACTGAACTTTGAAAGGAAAGCAAATGGCATGCACAATAACAGCTACGAAGAAGTTAAGAAGGTATCTTCGTTAGATCCTTCGACAAGCTCAGCAGGGCCGAGGGGATGGAAATCCCGTTTTCGGCCTCCATTTCAGAAATGAGCACCAAAACGCTTTTGCCTTTCTTTTCGTTTTCAAGAAAGAGAGTAGAGAATGTTGTGCGTTTTCAAGGCAGAATCAATTCCTAATTCTTAATTTTAAATTCTTAATTAAAATCTTCCCTTGACGAACAAAGAATTAAAGGCGCTGATCTCCCTGTTGGACGACGAAGACCCGGATGTGGTGGCGCACGTGCACGCTAGAATTGTTGACTTAGGCGATACCATCACCCCGTTTCTGGAGGAGGCCTGGGAAGAGAGCCTGGACCCCGAGCATCAGAAAAAACTGGAAGACCTCATCCATGACCTGCAGTTCAGCGCCCTGCTGCGCCGCCTGCAGGAGTGGAAAGACGAAGGCGCCCAGGACCTGCTGCACGGCATGTGGCTCCTGAGCACCTACCAGTACCCCGACGTGACGCTGGAACAGATCAAGCAGACCATTGCCGAGCTGTACTATGAGGCCTGGGTGAACGTTCGGCCCGAGATGCACCCCTATGACCAGGTGAAAGCCCTGAACCATGTGCTGTTCAAGCTGCACCATTTCTCTGCCAACACTAAGAACTTCCATGCGCCGGGCAACTCCATGATCAACCAGGTACTGGAGAGCAAGCGCGGAAACCCGCTCACCCTGTGCGTGATTTACATGGTGCTGGCGCAGAAACTGGGCTTGCCCGTGTACGGTGTGAACCTGCCCAACCTGTTCATCCTAACGTTTAAAAGCGAGCTGGCCCCGCAGTTTTACATCAATGTCTACAACCGGGGCCTCATTCTCACCCGCGCCGACATTGACAACTACATCTTGCAATTAAACCTGAACCCGGTAGATATTTTCTACGAACCCTGCGAGCCCATTGACATTGTGCGCCGTGCCCTCAGGAACCTGGCCCTCTCCTATGAGAAATTGAACGACCCCGAAAAAGCCACCGAAATCGCCAAAATGCTGGACGTCATTGGCGAAGAACCCCAGCGCGGCTCCTTCCTGGCTTCCTCAGAAGAAGATGCAGACGACGATGCACCAGATGCGGAAGAGCCAGGCGAAGACGAAGAAGATTTATAGCGTTTTCGGCTTCATTTCCAGAAATGAGCCCAAAAACAGAAACCACCATAACGGCCGCCCTCAACAGCGGCCGTTCCTTTTTTTAAAAGGCTGTCTGCCTTTTGCCAGCCGTTCTAACCAAAGCTTAAAATCGTATAGATCGCCGCTATATTTAATTTGGAAATTTTGATGGTAGTCTGTCGCAAGCTGTTGTTTTCCTGGAGAATAACCGGTAAATTATCTTGTTAAGCAGCGGAGCGAATCACCAGATGGGGCAGAACATTACCAGCAAGATGTGTAGAGGGTTTTTAGGGGCGATTGGCTTGGTTTTCCTCTCACTGGTAGCGGTAGGGCAACACATTTCCCCCGGCAAAACAGAAAACAAACGGGCGCCTGTACTCAGGCCAAGCGCTGCTTTTGAATCGCCTGCGCAAATCCGGATTCAGGTAAAAAACCGTCAGGCGTTTCTGGTGTGGGCCAACGCTGCCTTGCCAGATTTGCGGCTTCTTCCTTCCCCAGATTCATTGGTGTTTGCCGCCCAACGACCAAATTCAAAACACCTGCAGCTGCTGGAAGAATGCCCCTGGGTGACGTTTCTAGATGTTGGCCCTAGAAAAGCCAACGAAGAAGCCTATCTGCAGAACGCAGATTTCAGGGTGAACAGGATAGAGGCCCTGCAAACCAAATATCCCGCTCTGGGCGGAGCTGGACTAGTAGTGTCTGTGAAAGAACAGCCTTTTGATTCTACAGATATTGATTTCAAGAAAAGGGTGCTTCCCGCGCCAGCGTTTGGGTCTGGGCCGCAGCCGCACGCCACCAGCATGGCCACCCTTATTGCCGGCGGCGGCAACTCAGCCCCGTCCAGCAAAGGGGCCGCCTGGCAAAGCACCGTCACCGCCGCCAACTTTGACAACTTGTTACCCGACAATACCGCCCTTCTCAAAACCCAGCAAGTCTCTGTGCAGAACCACTCATATGGGGTAGGCATTGAAAATTATTACGGGCTAGAGAGCCAAGCCTATGACCGGCAAGCCCTTGACATTCCCGCGCTGTTGCATGTGTTTTCGTCGGGTAACGCGGGGCACCAAACGCCTGTCACCGGGCCGTATGCCGGCATTACTGGTTTCGCCAACCTCACGGGGCAGTTCAAGGTTTCTAAAAATACGCTGAGCGTGGGGGCCATTGACACGTCGGGCCAGGTTAGTCTGCTCAGTTCCCGCGGACCCGCTTATGACGGGCGTATAAAACCAGAATTAGTAGCCTTCGGCGAAGCCGGTACCTCAGAGGCGGCCGCTGTGGTCAGTGGAATTGCTTTGGTGGTGCAGGAGGTGTACCAAAAAGAGAATAAGGGAGCGCTTCCTTCCTCAGCTTTGGTCAAGGCCGCCCTGATCAATGCCGCTGATGACAAAGGAAGGTCGGAGGTGGACTATGCCGCCGGTTTCGGGAATGCTGATGCTTTGGGCGCAGTAGAGGCCATTTTGCAAAAGCGGTATGCCGAAGGCGCAGTCACGCAAGGTGCTACTCAAAAAATCAGGTTCACCGTTCCCGCCGGGGCAGCCAGAGTGAAAGTTACCTTGGTGTGGCAAGACCCGGAAGGAAACCCCACGGCCCCCAAGGCGTTGGTCAATGACCTGGATCTGACGCTTATATCTCTGGGTTCTGGAGAAGTCTGGTTGCCTTGGGGCTTAAGTACGTTTGCCCATAAAGATTCTTTGCTGGCGCCTGCCCGCCGTAAACGGGACCACCTGAATAATGTGGAACAAGTGACGCTCGCCAACCCAACCGCCGGCGACTATGAAATACAGGTGATGGGTTATGCCGTAACAGGTAGCCAAAGTTTTAGCGTGGTGTATGAAGTAGAGCCTGCTTTCTCCTGGGTGTACCCTGCCCTGGGGAGCACAGTAGAAGCAGGGCAGAAGACCAGAGTGCGCTGGGAGTTCCCGGTGAAAACGGGTGCCCGCGGCCGACTTGAGTTTAAATGGAACAGCCCTGGCGCTACGTGGCAACTCCTGAAAGACAATATAGACCTGGCCAACGAGGCGGCAGACATTACGCTCCCAGATACCACGGCCGTAGCAGTGTTGCGCCTGGTGATAGCCAGTGAAACCTATGAGACCGGGGCTTTTGTGCTCAGCCCGGCGCTGGCCTTGAAAGTAGGGTACCAGTGCGGTGACGCGTTCATGTTGTTCTGGTCGAAAGCCCCAGGAGCAGAAGCGTATCAGGTGTACACGTTGGGCAACAGGTACTTAGAGCCATTGGTACAGACGGCAGACACGTTGATGGTACTCCAGAAAAGTCAGAACCCCAGCGTGCATTATGCCGTGGCACCGGTTGTGAAAGGCCAATTAGGTCAGCGTAGCCTCACCCTGCAGTACACGCAGCAAGGGGTGGGGTGTTATATTGTGCAGTTCCTCCCCAAGCAGTTTGTGACAGACACCGTGTTGCTTGATTTGCAACTGAGCACCACCGCAGGGTTGCTAGCTCTTTCTCTAGAAAAAAAGCTGAACGGCGTTTTTACCTCCATTCAGCCATTGGCCATTAGCAGTCAGCAACTCAATTATCTGCTACAAGATGCAAATCCAGCGCCGGGCTGGAACGAGTATCGCGTAAAAATGACCACAGCCAGCGGGGAAACGTTTTATAGCCCAACAGAAGGACTTTTCTACACACCGGCTACCTATATTCAAGTGCATCCTAACCCAGCCATGGCCGGCTCAGATCTGAACATCATTTCCCAAGATGATGCCACCAACACCATTTACCTGTATGATTCCATGGGCCGACTTACACGCGAATACACCCAGGACGGCTCCATAAAGATCATTGAAACATTGGGCTTACGGCCAGGACCGTATTTTATCAAAGTCTTGTCCTCTGCCGGAATTGTCACGCAAACCAAAGTAATTCTCCTGTAAGCAAGGCGAAAGAATGCTTCCGGAGTTGTGCGCTTTTCTTTCCTTAAACTTCCCTTTTAGCAACTCGTGCATCCTAAACTTGATGATAGGTGGAGCTGCGCGAAGCCAGTTGATTGAACAACAGCAACCTGAGTTTCGGTCTATGGCTGGCAGGGTTAAAACCGTATGTATAGACTGAAAAGCAAAAAAGCCTCCAGTATACCTGGAGGCCTTTTTGATGAAATGGACGGTGCTGCTTAGTACAGGTAATTCAGAGCAGTTACGTCGTTGGCGTTGAACGGACGGTTTTGGCCAGAACCAATGCAGGCCAGCATCCAGGAAGTGGCGTCAGCCGTGGTAGGAGTGCCCGGGATGTGTACAGCGCCCACGGTGCTGGCACCTTCGTTGGTGTAAGAACCGCCGCAGCTGTAGGCACGGTTCATGTAATCTGTGTGACGGAAACCAATACAATGGCCAATCTCGTGCGCTAAGATGGTGGTGAACCAGGCTTGGTTAGGATTGGTGCCAATGTGGCGCGTAGCAATTTTGATGTTGTTGTGCGGGTTGCCGTTTACCGGGAATCCAGCCGATGCCAAGTACTGCGCAGATTTAGGAGCCGCCTGCAAATAAATCTGACCGCCAGACGCCACACGGGTCATGGTAATCAACAAGCCCTGGGCATTGTACCGGGCAATGGCCGCGTCAAGCGCAGTGACATACGTAGCGGGCAATGAGGGGTCAATTGACAACGTAATGTTGCGGCCAGTGCCTGCATTTACCAGGTTGGTGGTGCGGTATTGTTCGGTTTCACCAACGCGAAGTAATTTGTGGTCATGCTTGGTATTTAACTGCTCCTCAGACAAAAAGATATCGCCTTCTACCAGGTAACCGCCATCTACCACCTGCACATCATTTGTCCCAAAACCCATGTCATAGATTTTAGAAAGCGTGTCTTTTGAAACAGACACTTTTTCTACCTGCTCTTCGTCAACAGTACAAGAAGAGAATCCAAGAACTAAGGCTGCGGCAGCCAATTTAAGGGAGTAATTAAACTTCATAATAATTTTTGTTAAAGTGTTAGTTGGGTGAGGAAAATTGTTTTGTTTGAAGGGTAAGTTTGTTGAGCGTAAGCGTAAAAATTTAATGAAGTAAACGAGCCTTTGTAGGTAAATTAAAGACGATTGTTTCGCTTCACTTATCAGCTATTTTTTTTAATCGAAAGAAAGGAAAGAGTAAAAGCGTATAAGTAAATTATGAAAATAGGTTGCAGTTTATAGCGTAATTATTTTCAGATAATTTCAGGGAAAAACAGGCAATAAAATACCAGGCAATGCTCTTGATGGGAACCTTGCATGCGTATTCTATTGCCTATTTAAAGAGAGGGAATTAAGCGAATAATAACCTTACTCACCTAATGCCTGTGACTGGCTTATAGATTAATATAAGTAATTAAGCGCAGTACGGTCATTGGAGTTGAACGGACGGTTTTGGCCGGTTCCCACGCAGGCCAGCATCCAGGAAGTGGCGTCAGCCGTGGTAGGAGTGCCCGGGATGTGTACGGCGCCCACGGTGCTGGCTCCTTCATTGGTGTAAGCACCGCCGCAGCTGTAGGCACGGTTCATGTAATCTGTGTGACGGAAACCAATGCAGTGACCAAGCTCATGCGCCAGAATGGTAGCTAAGTAATTGGTTCCGGGGTTGCTACCTAAATAATCTGAGTTCACCCGCACGCTGTTAAAGGGATTGCCAGACGTAGGGAAACCAGCCGAAGCCAGGTAAGAAGAGCCGGCCGGGGCTTTAGAAAGCAAGATGTTATAGCCAGATGAGACTCTCCTGAATTTAATGCGAAGGTTCTCTGCATTGTATCTTCTAATGGCTTCATCCAGGGCCGTTACATAAGAAGTGGGCAGGGAGGTAGAGATAGCCACGCTAATGGTGCGGCTGGTTCCCACGTTCACTAAATTGGTGGTGCGGTACTGCTCCGTTTCACCAATTCTAAGGAATTTAGGGTCTTTTGTTTCGTTTAATTGTTCATCGGTTAGGAAAATATCTCCCTCCACTAAATAGCCGCCATCAACAGCCTTCACATCTGCGGTACCGAAGCCCATTTCATAAATTTGCTGCAGTTTTTCTTTTGAAACTTCAGCCTTCTCAATCGCCTCCTCTTGGTTTTCAGAACAAGAAGAGAATCCTACTAATAGCGCAAGGGCAACTAGTTTAAGAGTAAAAGTGTTTTTCATAAATTGTTTTTTGGGGGTTGGTGTTTATTAAGTGTACTATTTTAGAGAGATTTATTATGATAAGCAACGGAGTAGAGCAGCTTAATTAAAATAAATTTATTTAATAATATAAAAATTGCCTTATTTGAAAATGGTTTTGTATTCTAAAAAGAAGTTGTTGTATATAAAAAGTTAGTTTTAATTAAAGGTTGTAAGGTTAGATTGATAAACTGGCAGATAATGTGAGTTGATTTTGTAATATTTAATTATTTTTGAAATAGTTATCGTTGTTTAACTGGTTCTTAGCAGTGATTCCTGATAAAATATGTAAATGGTGTGTCTGTTTAAGGTATTTCATAATTAAATTTTATTAAAAAAAGATTTTAAGGTGCTTTAAATGAAATGTATATACATAATAAGTAGGCTTTTAGGCTTGTTAATAAAAACAGGGATAAGGTTGGTTGTTGCTAATAATATTAAGGGATTTGAGGCTATTAATATCTGCTTTGTGTATATATAAGTTAGCTATTTATTGTGCCTTTAAATGTTAGAAAAGAAAGGGAGAGTTTATTCCACAGAAAAGGGCTACCAATGGGTAGCCCTTTTCTGTGGAATAAAAAAGTGCGTTATTCTGCTATTGTGGAATGTACTGCAGGAAGCTCAGATTTTCTTCCCTGAGGGAGTTGTTGGCCATCTCCAGCAAATCATTGGCCTGCACGGCCCGTATCTGCGCGAAAATGTCGTTCAGGCTTTCCACGTAGCCCAGGTCCAGAATGCTTTTGCCCATCATCATCATAAAGCCCATGTTGCTTTCTTCGGCCATGGCCAGTTGGCCCATGAGCTGTTCTTTGGCGGTATGCAGCTGCACAGAGCCCATGGGTTTGTCGCGCAGCAGTTTCAGTTCTTTCAAGACCAGGCCAATGGTGCGCTTGAGTTGCTTCTTCTCGGTGCCAAAGTAAATCCCGAACAGGCCCGTGTCTATATAAGTAGCGTAGTTGGCGTCAATGGTGTAGACCAGGCCGTGTTTCTCGCGCACGGCCAGGTTGAGTCGGGAGTTCATGCCGGGCCCGCCCAGAATGTTCACCAGCATGAAAAACGTAAGCCGACGCGGATCAGACAAAGCATAGGCAGGGCAGCCAATCACGCAATGCGCCTGCTGTATGGCCTTCTCCACCACCAGCGTCTGGGGCGTGTACGTGTCAAAAGTGAGGCGTTGACGCGGTTGGTTTTTGGCGGACAGATGCCCCAGGTACTTCTCGGCCAGTTTCATGACTTTTTCCACGGGCCAGTTGCTCACCGAGCAGAACACCAGCTTGTCGGTGCTCAGGTTGCGGGAAATGAACGCCTGGAAGTCCTCACGGGTGAAACCGCCCACGCTTTCACGGGTGCCCAGAATGTTGTAGCCCAGCGGGTGGTTTTTGAAGACCACCGCGTCAAACTCATCTATGATGGCGTCCTCGGGCGTGTCTAGGTACATGGCCATCTCCTCCAGAATCACGCCGCGCTCCTTCTCTATTTCCTTGGTAGGAAACGTGGAGTTGAAAGTGATGTCAGAGAGGAGTTCAAAGGCCTTCTCAAAGTGGTTCTCCAGCACCGAGGCATAAAAGCTGATTTTCTCTTTGGTAGTGTAGGCGTTCAGTTCGCCGCCCACGCTCTCCAGCCGGTTCAAGATATGGAACGATTTGCGTTTTTCAGTGCCTTTGAAGGCCATGTGTTCCCAGAAGTGGGCCAGGCCCTGCTCGTGGGGCAGCTCGTCGCGGGAGCCTATGTCCATCATAAAACCGCAGTGCGCAATTTTGGTGTGGGGCACCTGTTTGTGGAGCACGCGTATGCCGTTAGACAAGGTATGAATATGGTAATCAGGTAATTTCGTCAAGTTCTTGGGTATGTTTTAAAACTAAACACGTCTGCCGCCGCTCTTGTTTCTGCCAGCGAAGCAAACAGTCTGCAAAGGTACGGAGAGGAGAATTAAGAATGGCGAATTAAGAATTCAGAATTGGCACACAGGGCAAGAGATGAATTGGGGATGTGTCAATAGTATTGATTTCCGTTTTCGGGCTCATTTCTGGAAATGAAGCCAAAAACGGAAATTCCTGCCAGCGTAACGTAAGTGTGGTGTCCAACTGGGTGATTTTTTCAACTCACGTAAGTTTATAAACTTGCAACGTGTTCTGCCCCATGTTACGCTACGCTAAACTTGCGGCAGAGAAAGAAGAACTACATCATTACGCAGAACTACGCTGCAATTCTACAGCCCCAACACCTGTTCATACACCCGGTGCAGCTGCGGAATCGTGATTTCCGGTCGGAAGGTTTGGGCGTGGTCCAAGCCTTTCTTGACCATCTCTTTCTGTAAGTCTGGGCTGGAAAGCACTTCCTGGAGCGCATGCGCCATTTCAGCGGAGTCAGTGGGGGAAACGTAGCGGGCAGCAGGGCCACCGGCCTCTGAAAAGCAGGAACCCGTGGAGGTGATCACGGGCACGCCGCTGTTCAACGCCTCCACTACAGGAATCCCGAAGCCCTCAAAGATAGACGGGTACACAAACACCGTGGCCAACTGGTAAATGGTGGGCAATTCCTGGAACGGAATGTAGGGCAGAAACTGCACCTTGGCTTGCAGTTGGTGCTTTACAATATACGCCTCCAATTCTTTGAAATAAGCAGTCTTTCGGCCTATAAACACCAGGGGCAATAGGGCACCCGCGGCGTGCCAGCCTTGGAGCAGATGCAACTGGTTCTTGCGTTTCTCCAGGGTGCCCACACACAAAATGAACTGCTGTGGCAACTGGTATTTCTGCCGGACGGCGTTTTGGGCCTCGTTTGAAGAAATGAGCTGAAAAACGGGATCGCAGTCTTGGTACACCACCTGCACTTTTTCCTGCGGCACACCAAAATATTCCTCCAGATCTTGCGCCGTCTGGGCACTGATGGCTACTACCTGGTGCGCCAGGTCACAGGCGTCTTTGAATTTCTTTTTGTAGATGTAGCGGTCAATGGGCGGGTACAGCTCTGGGAACCGAAGAAAGATCAGGTCATGCATGGTCACCACCAGCTTGGTTTTCTGGCGGTCAAGGCCGTAGGGCAGTTCGTTGCTCAGCCCGTGGTACACCTGCACGCCGTGCCGGGGCAAGGCCGCGCGCAACCCAAACGTACGCCACACCGACGAGAACCGCTTGCCCATGCCGCTGGGCATGACCACCTGCGTTTTGGCCACCGGCGGATAAAAGCCTTTGAACAAATCGTTCTGCCGAGGCGTGAACAGGGCAAATTCGTCCTGCGGGAAATGCGCCATCATGCCAGAAATGACAAAGCGGCTGTAGTTCCCTAAGCCCGAGGTGTTGGTGAAGGCGCGCTTGGCATCAAATCCTATCTTCATAGAACCGCAAAAATAAGAGAAAATTCGGCTGTGCCATTGGTCTTTTAAGGCAGGCCACTTTGAGAGCAGCAGTGAGAAGGAGAGAACTTCCGTTTATGGCTTCATTTCCAGAAATGAGCCCGAAAACGGAAATTGTGAATTCATGCAATAGCCTGGCTAAACACCGATTCTCCCCTTTTAGGTAAGCTTAGTGGGGTGTTTACATCTGCTGATGTTACGTATAGTTGATTGTAGGGACAGGTCGTGACCTGTCCGCACGCATTCCTGATCCCACGCATTTCTTCTGTCGGTTTTCACTTTTTACTTCGTAGTGAACAGATTTCACAAGCCACCGCCTCGGACAGGTCGCGACCTGTCCCTACGAGTATCGCTTAAAAGACCATTTCGTCAAATCACTTCCTTGGCGTTTTGCACCGGTTCAAAAAAAATATTCCAACAAACTAAACAATTAGTTTGAAAACTAAGTATTTAGTTTTATGTTTGGAAAGTCATCCAATCTTATGCCTATGAAAGAGTTAACCAAAGCCGAGGAACAGGTCATGCAAGTGCTCTGGGACCTCAAGGAAGGATTTGTCAAGGACATTCTGGAAAAGCTGCCGGAGCCCAAGCCCGCCTATAACACGGTTTCCACCATTGTGCGCATTCTGGAGAAAAAAGGCTTTGTGTCTTACAAGGCCTACGGAAAAACGCATGAATATTACCCGCTGGTGCCCCGCGACGAGTATCGTCATTTCTTTTTGAAGAATTTTCTGGGCGGTTATTTCGGCGGTTCATTCAACAAACTGGTGTCTTTCTTCGCCAAAGAGGAGAACATGGACCTGAAGGAACTGGAGGAAATGCTGAAGCACGTGAAACAGGACCTTAGCAAGCCTGAAGATGAATGAGACCCTGCTCCGGTATCTGGTAGAATCCAGCGCAGCGCTGGCGGTGTTCTATCTTTTCTATGCGCTGGTGCTCAGACGGGAGACCTGCTTTGGGTTTAACCGATTCTACCTGCTGGGCGCGTTGGTGCTGGCCCTGGCCCTGCCGTTCATCAGTTTGCCGGCCGTGTTCGCCCCAGAACCTGAAGCGGCTGTGGCCTTTGAATTGGTGGAAATAAGCCAGGCGGAAGTTGGTCTTGCAACTGAGCCCCTAGAAGAACCTTTTAACGTCTGGCCTTTTGTGTATGCCGCGTACGGGCTGGGCGTGTTGTTTTTCCTGGTCAGGTTTGGGCGGCAGGTCTGGAACTTGCACCGCTTCAAACGGCAGGAAAGCGCCGCTTACCGCCTGCAGAACCAAGCCACCGTGTATTTCACCCACGGGCAAATGCCCACGTTCTCGTTCCTGAACACCGTTTTCCTGGACAATTCCCAAACCCTGAGCCCCCAGGAAACCGACCGCATTCTGCAGCATGAACAGGTGCACCTGAACCAGAAGCACAGCCTTGATATTCTCTGGGTCACGCTGGTGGGCATTGTGTTCTGGTTTAACCCGCTGCTCTATTTTTATAGAAAAGCCCTGGAACAAACCCATGAATTTCTGGCCGATGCCCACGTGGTCAAAAGCGCCAGCCTGCAGGAATATTCCTCTTTGCTGTTAAAACAAGTCTTCCAGAAGATTGACTTTCAGGTAGGCAGTTACTTTTTCTTTTCAAAATCCCTCACCTTAGCCAGAATCAAGATGATGAAAAACCTCCACAAATCGCCGCGGGTAAGCCGCATGTTGCTGGTAGTGCCGGTTCTGGCGCTGCTGGTAGGCACCATTGCCGCGTTTCGCCCGGTAGAAAAAATAGCCGCCGCCCCGGCCGCTGTTGCCAACACCAAACCCACCAACGGCCCCGCTGAATTCCCAGGTGGTCAGAAAGCTCTTGACACCTATGTGAAAACCCAGTTTGCGTTGCCCGAGGTGGCGTTTCAGAAGCGCAAATCAACGGCAGAAGCAGTACGGGCAGTTGGCGCCTTTGAAGTGATTATTCAGGAAAACGGGACTGCCAAACTGAGCAAAGTGACCAAGTTGGAGGTGTCGCCCAACCAGCCTGCCGTACAGGAAGCCGTGAAACAGGAAATTGCGCGTCTGGTGCGGGAAATGCCCACCTGGACCCCGGCCCAGAAGGGCGGCAAAGCCATGGTTTCCACGCATACCATTTCGTTCTCCGCGGTGAGCGCAGATTTCGCCAACCGCCAGGCATATTTGCAAGGCCGTCAGCAGAAAACCAGCGTTGATTCCAAACCCGCCCAAACCGACGAAAAAGTCTATGTAGCGGTGGAGCAAATGCCAGACTTCCCCGGCGGGCAAATGGCCCTCTTCAAGTACCTGACCGCCAACTATAAAATACCTGCGTCCCGTATCAAAAGCGGAAAAGAGGCGACTTTGGTGGCGTCTTTTATTGTTCGGCCCAACGGCAAAATCACAGACGTGCAGGTATTGAAAAGCCTGGGGGCGGCAGAAGACAAGGAACTGGTGCGGGTATTAACTTCTATGCCCACTTGGGGCCCAGGCAAGCAAAACGGGAAAGCGGTGGCCGTGAAATACACCATCCCGTTCAGGATCATGCCGAAACCTAGCACAGCGCAACCTGCCGCCACTACAGGCAAAGGAGCAATTTCAGTAGCTGGTAAACCTTCAACGGCAGCTACTGCTTCCGGGAGCAAAAAAATGGATGGTGCTCTATCTGTAGCCAGTCCGGAGAAAGTAGTACAAGGCCGAAAGCTGGACGTGGCCGAACCCCAGGATGACCGCGTGTTCATTGCCGTGGAGAAAATGCCGGAGTTCCCCGGTGGCCAAAAAGCTATGTTCACCTACCTGACGCAGAATTTCCACCTACCTGCCGGAAATGAAACAGTAGAAGGTACGGTAGTGTTGGCATTTGTGGTAAGCAAGGAAGGCAACATCACCAAAACGGAAATTCTGAAAGGCTTGACCCCGGCCATTAACCAGGAAGTGCTCAGGGTCATTAACTCTATGCCTACCTGGGAGCCAGGAACCCAAAACGGAAAACCAGTAGCCGTGAAGTACACGGTTCCTTTCAGAATTGTACCAAAGAATTAAAACTTCCCACCTAACTAGTATTAACAAAACAGAGCCCGAAAACGCGTTTCCGGGCTCTGTTTGTGAAATGAGGCCTAAAACGCAGCAGCGGAGTTTCCCCTCTCAACGGGAGAGGGGGCTAGGGGTGAGGTTCACTGCCACACTACTTCCACCACCTGGTCTCCCATCTGCACGGTGGTGTGCGTTTCACCAGGCAGGCGTTTGAGGTTGATTTTCTTGGTGTTGCCTGACAGTTTCTGCTGACTGATGACCAGCGTGGCAGATTTCTTCCGGAACAAGACAATGCCGCCGCTACCCGCAGGCAACGGTTTCTCCAGCGTGAACGTGAATTTGGTGCCAGTCACCTGCAGGGGCGCTTTTTCCTCAGAAATTTTATCTGGCGCCAGGGCCAGGGCCAACGCTTTGCCCGCATTCGGCACGCCGTAGCCCACGTAATTATTCCCGAAGGGATACAAATGCCCGCTCTTTCGCAAAATGTCTGCCAACTGCACACCGGTTAAACTAGGGTTCGCCTGCAAAAGACAAGCCGTTAAGCCCGTGATAATTGGTGCCGAAAAAGAGGTGCCATCTGTGGCGAAGCAGGCCAGATCTGGTTTCAGATACGGTAGAAACGCTGGGCCCATGCCGCTGTAGCCCTGGCGCGTCCAGTGGTCATAGTCAGTGGCGCCCACAGCAATGGTACCGGCGGCATCAGCGGGCGTGCCAATGACCTGCCAGCTCTTGATAGCTCCTTCGTTCCCCGCCGAGACGACAATGAGCATGCCTTTCTTTTCAATGGCCAGCTGCACGGCGCGGGCTATAAAACTACTGCCGTCCATCTGAGTGGGTTTGTAATTTTCCATGGGGTCATCAAAACCAGTGGCGTAGCCCAACGACGAATTCACCAGCTTTACGCCCAGGCTGTCTAGCCATTCCAGGGCCTGCACAAATTTTTCCTCTTCCAGCCGGTTCTCGCGGCCGCCGTGGTCAGTGCGGGCCAGGTAATAGTCAGCGCCGGTGGCCAGGCCGGTCAAGGCTTTTCTGGTAGAGTCATAGCCGCCAATTCGTTCTAATACCTTGGTGCCGTGGTTGTCTAAGAGGCTTTCGCGGAGGGTGTAAAA
This sequence comes from Rufibacter sp. LB8, assembly GCF_014876185.1. Classification (NCBI taxonomy): domain Bacteria; kingdom Pseudomonadati; phylum Bacteroidota; class Cytophagia; order Cytophagales; family Hymenobacteraceae; genus Rufibacter; species Rufibacter sp. LB8. Next base: position 4,294,895 of record NZ_JADALJ010000001.1, read on the forward strand.
GTGCTGGTTGGTAGGGTTCACAAAGTCTCGGTGGGCTTTCACGTGGTTACCGGCAAACAACGGCGCCAGGCCTGGTTTGCCGGGCGCTTCATAAAAACCGGCGTCCAGCACGCCAATTTTCACGCCTTTGCCGGTGAGTTGGGCGTCAAAAAGCGCCTGGGGCTGCAGTTGGTCCACAGCTTTGGCTAAGAACTCTAGATCTAGAGAAGCCGTTGTTTGCGTGGGCTGAAAATAACCCGTGATGGGCTGCGTTTCTTTCACAAACGTCGCGTTGGTCAATCCTGCCATCTGGGCCGGGGAGCCTTGCACGGCGGCGGCGTTGAGCCATTTAGACACCGCGGTCACCACCAAACCCCGGGCCTGCAAAGAATCTAGATACGCTTGGGAAACCACGGCATTGAGGCAATCATTCTCATCGGCGCGGCCAGGCTTGTCTGGGAAGGCCACCCAGAACCGCTGCTGGGCCAGGGCGCCGCCCGTGAGAACCAGCCATAAGAATAAAGCAAAGAAATATCTGAGAGAAGTACTAGAACGCACGCGCCAACGGTTTTAAAGAGTGTTTACCCCTGCAAAATAGGATTTAAAATCTTACATTTAAGCCTTAAAGGGCGCGCTGTTTTCGGCTTCATTTCTGAAATGGAGGCCAAAAACGGAAGTTCGCCCACCAGACCACCCAAGAAAAACCACCGCTATGAAGTACGAGTCCATCGGGAAAGACCTGTATATCCAACATCGTGAGAAGTTCATTTCTTACCTGAAGCCTAGCTCTCTGGCCATTTTCCACAGCAATGACGTGATGCCCACAAACGCAGACGGCACCATGCCCTTTAGGCAGAACAATGACCTGCTGTGGCTCTCCGGCATTGACCAGGAGGAAAGCGTGTTGATTTTGTTCCCGGACGCCCGCGAGGAGCGTCTGCGCGAAATCCTGTTCGTGCGCGAAACCAATGACCACATCTTAACCTGGGAAGGCTACAAACTCACCAAAGACCAGGCCCGCGAAGTCTCCGGCATCCAGACCATTTACTGGACCCACGAGTTTGACTCCATCCTGAATTCCCTGATGCCGTTTGCCGAGAACGTGTATTTGAACTCCAATGAGCACCTGCGCGCCGTGGTGGAAGTAGAAACCCGTGACGCCCGCCTGGGCAAGAAACTCCGCGAGAAATTCCCATTACATAATTACTGCCGAAGCACCCAACACCTGCATTACCTGCGCTCCATCAAGCACCCGCGGGAGATTGAACTCATGCGCACCGCCTGCAATATCACCGAGAAAGCGTTCAGAAGATTGCTGAAATTTGTGAAACCTGGCGTGATGGAATATGAGATTGAGGCCGAAATCACGCACGAGTTCCTGCGCAACCGCTCGCGGGGGCCGGCTTACGGTTCCATCATCGCCTCCGGCGAAAATGCCTGCATTCTGCATTACGTTGACAATTTCAGGGAATGTAAGGACGGTGATGTGCTTTTGCTGGACTTCGGGGCGGAATATGCCAATTATGCTTCTGACTTAACGCGCTCCATGCCCGTAAACGGGAAATTCACCAAGCGCCAAGCCGATGTTTACAACGCTGTTTTGCACGTCATGAACACCGCCAAACAAATGCTGGTGCCCGGCAACACGCTAGACCAATACCACAAGTTTGTAGGCAAGGTGATGGAGAACGAATTGATTAAACTGGACCTGCTTTCTGAGTCTGACGTCAAAAACCAGAACCCAGACGCGCCGCTCTACAAGAAATACTTCCCGCACGGCACCTCGCACTTTCTGGGCCTTGACGTGCATGACGTAGGCGACAAATACCGACCGTTTGAGGCAGGCATGGTCTTTACCTGTGAGCCGGGCATTTACATACGGGAAGAAGGTTTGGGCATTAGGCTGGAGAACGACATTCTCATTACCCCCAACGGCCCGGAGGACCTGATGGCCAACATTCCGCTGGAAATAGAAGACATTGAGCGCGAGATGCGCGGTTAAAAAGTAAAAGCGTTTTTCCGTTTTGGGGCTCATTTCCAGAAATGAGCCCCAAAACAGCGCTTGGCTTTTCTACCCAAGGCCAGGCGGTTTACCCCGTTAACAGTGAAAAAAGTACGTAGTTTAGGATTGGCGTGGCTCTTCAGCCTGCTGGGCTTGGCCGCCGCTGCCCAGACCCCGCGCAAAGGCGCCGCCCTGCTGCAGGAAGCAGAAGACCCCAACACCCGCCGTTTCAGCCTGGCCGAAGTCATTAAACTGGCCAAGGAGCAGTCGCCCAGTTACCAGCAGGCCCTCACGCAGCTGGAGAACCGCACCTGGCAGTACCAGACCTACAAAAGCAATTACCTGCCCCAGCTCACCCTGCACGCCACGCTGCCAGATTACGTGAACAGCATTAACCCGGTGGTGCAGCCCGAAGGAAATATTGAGTTCCGGAAGCAGCACGTGGCCAGCACCTACACAGAACTGGCCCTGAGCCAGAACATTGGTCTTACGGGCGGCGTCATCTCCATCAACTCCAACCTCAAACGCATTGATGATTTTATGCGGCCGTCCACGGTGAGCCGCCATTCGTATTCGTCGTCGCCGGCGGTGATTACCTTGCGCCAGCCGCTGTTCAGCTACAACGGCCTCAAGTGGGACCGACGTATTGAACCTCTGCGCTACGAAGAAGCCAAACGTAATTTCTGGGAAGAGATGGAGCGCATTTCCATCAGGGCCACTGACTTGTATTTCATGCAGCTGCAGAGCCAGATTGGGTTTGACATTGCCTCCAAAAACGTGGCCAACAATGACACGCTCTTCAAGATTGCCCAGGCCCGTTTCTACGAAGCCAAAATCAGCGTGAACGAACTGCTGCAACTGGAACTGAGTCTCTTGACGTCACGGCAAAGCCTGGAACAGGCCAAACTGGACATTGAAACCAGCACCATCCGGCTTCGGTCTTATCTAGGCATCACTGACACGTACCCCATCCGGCTCACCACCCCAGACAATATTCCGCAGTTTGAGATCAATGAAGAGATCGCCCTGGAGAAAGCCCACGAAAACCGCGCCCGCATGATTGGCATTAAACGCGAAGAGATGGAGGCCGAACGCAACATGGACCACGCCCAGGGCGATGCCGGCGTGAACGCGAACCTCTACCTCCAATACGGCCTGGTGCAACAATCCAATGACCTGGACGGCGTGTACCGCACCCCCGAGGAGCAGCAGCGCGTGATGATGACCCTGAGCGTGCCCATCATGGACTGGGGAAGAACCAAATCGAAACTGGGTACCGCCCGCGCTAACCAGAAACTGGTGAAAGCCAACCTGGAGCAGCAGCGCGCCAGCTTTGACCAGGACGTGTACCTGCAGGTAAAGCGGTTCAAGATGCTGCGCGAGCAGATGAAAATTGCCCAGCAAGCCAACGGCCTGGCTGAGCGCCGTTTCCTGGGCGCCCGTGACCGCTACCTCACTGACAAAATCGGGATTCTGGAACTGAACCAGGCCGCCACCGAGCGTGACTCCGCCCGCCGCAGCTACGTGAGTTCCCTTCGCAACTTCTGGGATGCCTATTACACCGTGCGTCTGCAGACCTTGTATGACTTTGAACTGAACCAGCCCTTGATCATGCCATTGCCGTTTTAGGGCTCATTTTTGGAAATGAGGCTGAAAACGGGAAAGCATTCAGATTAGATACAAGTTTCATCTAAGTGGGCATACCTGAAAACCCAATGCCCTTCAACATTCAGATACAGCCTTACATAAAGCGTGTCTTGGTCTACCAATTCTTCAAAAAGAAAGATGTCAACCACCTTATCGGCATTTAAATCATAGCCGAAGCCAGGGAAATCCTTGCCCGCTTTTGATTTAATTACTGACTTAGAAAAGGTAATTTGTTTTATGTCATTAGGGAAAGGAAGAATAGCAAGACCTTGAATGTTATTATATAAGGCATCTTGGGCATCAAACTGTTTCTCAAAATGAAGGGAGGGAAACATAAAACTGCCTGGGCAGTCTTGTACTTCCATTAAATGCCAGTAATTGATAGGTGCTTTGTATATTTTTCCAGCTATCCACAGAAGTCCGTGTAATTTTTGCTTCCATTGCACTTTGAAGCCTCTATAATTTGGGTCTGCCTGAACACCACTTAGAATAGAAGCCTCTCCATTTTGATTTAACAAAGACTTGAGGAAGTATAAGTTGTCATCCCAGACAAAAGGAATGCTGTAACCACTGATTTGAAGAGGAACAACCATACGTCTTTCGGCTTTCTCCTTTGTAAAGTAAGACGGCTTGGTAGGGGCCAACTCAGGATTCTTTCTAACCCAACTAAAGTCTAGGGAGTCTTTCAGATGAGTATATAATGCTTCTAGATTTTTATTGGTTGTTCTATTCTGGATTTGTGGATATTTAGCTTTACTCTGTGCCCAAGATTGGGAAATACCAAGGAGAGCAATGATGGCAAAACAAGCTAAATACTTCATTAAAAAATGGGATAAAACTAGTTTGAATTCCTTACCCTTTGCTCGCCAACAAATACAGCACCGCCATTCTAATGGCCACGCCGTTTTCTACCTGGTCCAGAATGATGGAGTGGTGCGAGTCGGCGGCGTCTGAGGTAAGTTCAACGCCGCGGTTGATGGGGCCGGGGTGCATGAGCACAATCTCTTTGTTCAGTTCGTTTAGCATCTTTTTGTTAATGCCGTAGTACAAAGCGTATTCGCGCAGCGAGGGGAATAGTTTACCGGTCTGGCGCTCTAATTGAATGCGAAGCACGTTGGCTACATCACACCAGTTCAGGGCTTCGCGCACATTCCAGAAGATTTTCACGCCCAATTCGCCAATGTGCTTGGGCAGGAGGGTAGGAGGTCCGCAGACGGCTACTTCGGCGCCCTGTTTCTGCAACGCGAAGATGTTGGACAGCGCCACACGCGAATGCGTGATGTCCCCGATGATGGCAATTTTCTTCCCGGTCACCTCCCCCAGACGCTCTCTGATGGAAAAGGAATCCAGCAGGGCTTGGGTGGGATGCTCATGGGTGCCATCGCCGGCGTTGACAATGTTGGCCTTGATTTTACGGGACAGAAAATGCGGCGCGCCGGGGCTGCTGTGGCGCATAACCAGCATGTCTACCTTCATGGCCAGAATGTTGTTGACCGTGTCCAGCAGCGTTTCGCCTTTTTTCACTGAACTGCCCGAGGCCGAGAAATTCACCACATCCGCCGACAGGCGTTTTTCGGCTAACTCAAAAGACAGGCGCGTGCGGGTGGAGTTCTCAAAGAAGACGTTGGCAATGGTCACATCTCGCAGGCTGGGCACTTTCTTGATAGGCCGGTTCAGCACTTCCTTAAACTGGTCAGCGGTCTCAAAAATAAGCTGAATATCCTGGGCGGTGATGTCTTTGATACCTAACAGGTGCCGAACGCTGAGCTGTTGCATGGGTTATTCTTGGTCTGGGGAAATGGGTAAAAGCCAAATAGCGTCTTCGGGGTGGCTGCCGGACTGCCAGCTCACCTCCACGCGCTGCGAATGGAGCGAGTCCACGCGCTGGCCGGTGTACGTGGCCTCAATGGGCAAATCACGGGTGTACTGGCGGTCAATCAACACCAGTAATTCTACCTGGGCCGGTCTTCCGTAGGAAATCATGGCGTCCAGCGCGGCGCGTACGGAGCGGCCGGTGTAGAGCACGTCATCTACCAGAATCACGCGTTTGCCTTCAATGGAGAAATCTACCTTGGTGGCGTTGGCGGTGAGGGGCGTGGCGCGGCGCCGGAAATCGTCACGGTGGAAGGTGATGTCCAGGTAGCCGGTCTGCACCGTAATGCCCAGAATCTCCTGCAGGGTCTGTTGCAGGCGGTCGGCTACGTAAATGCCACGCGGCTGCAGGCCCAGAATAACAGAGTCTGTGAACTGCTGGTGCGTCTCTATCAACTGGTGCGCCAGGCGCCTGATCATGATCTGGAACAGCGCGTGCGGAACTATGAGGCGTTTGTGCATGGCCCGGGTTTTGGGCAAATATAAATACTTAGCGCGTGCCGTGTAGAATTAATTGCAGGGATTTCCGTTTTTGGCTCCGTTTCCGGAAATGAGGGCAAAAACGGAAACCCTGTTACTTGAACTGCAGGTTCTGCAAGTAGAAAACAGTGCGGGCGTCACCTTTCGCAGACTTTATGCGCTGGAAACCAGAGGCAATAAAGTTACCTCCATACCAATGGATTATGTTCTCAAACTTGCTGAAAACCACTTTTTCTGTGTTGTCTTGTGTAGCCACCCGCATACGTTGATCATTGCTGAATGCGGTGTTGGGCATGAGGGTTTTATACCAGACAAACTCCCTTTCCTGCTGCAAGAGCGTAATGTTTCCGGCAGCCGAGACGCCTGCCTGCAGGGTAGGTGCCAGCGTAGGGTAGGTCTTTTTTCTCATTTTATAGGTGTTGTCCCATAACAGGTTGCCCTCAAAATCAAAGACACAGGCCAGGGCATGCGTGAAATGGTAACCGTCTAGCCTGAATCGCAAGTCATTATAATCGGGTAACCTGCCGTTTTCCTTCCTGAACTGGTCTTTGGTAATGGTGGTATAATGTGGGTAATACACCTCGGCTACCACCGCATAGCCCAAGGGATGGGGTTGAATAGGGTGTAACAATAGTTTCTGTTTCAGGACAACGGGTTGGCCCTGGGCCTCTTTTTGGGCATACTTCGCTTTCATGCGCCTCTCAGCCCTAGGGCTTAAATACCCGAAGAAATGCGGGAGGTCGCCAAAATCAAGGTACGTGATCTGCCCGGCAAGCGGGCTGACAAACAGGCCTTTCGCAAACTGCTGGGTTCTGTAGCCATACGTGCCAATCAGTAGTTTGGTGAGCGTGTCGCCGGGGGTGAGCCGGGCCGTCTGCAAAAGATAGTTGTTCCTTAGTTTAAAATCTGGCTGAATAAAGTAATTCCCTTTGCTTACCCCGTTGGCATGCAGCCGCTTCACGTGCATTCTTGACAAAGTGCCGTTGCTTTCCACCAGGGCGAATTCAAGGGAACGGCTTGCCGTATCTGCCCTGAACTCGCCCAGTTCATCCTCAAGCCCGAAAAAGGAAGGGACGGAAGATAAAGTCTGGGCTACCGGGTTCAGGTGAAGCAGTACCAGATTATTGCCATCTATGGCATGGAAAAAGACCTGCCCCTGCACCACTGCCATTTCCTTGAAGATTAGGTCTGAGTTAGGGATTTTATACTCCTGCATGCCTCCTTTGCCGGTAGATTTCAGAACCTGATACAGAAACAATCGGTCATGGTCTGGCGGGGTAAAGACTAAATAAATAGCTTGACCTTCTGCGTGCACCTGCTTGAGGGTGTGGCCGGGAGTATGCGGGTACTTTTCCTGCCAAATCACTTCTAACTGACGGTTGTACCGGGTAAGCACAAAATCTGTTTTCCCGAAGAAAGGACCTTTCTTAGTTGTAATGACCAAGAGACTGCTGTCTGGCAGCGCTACCACCCTAAATTCTTGCTCTGCTGAATTGCTCTCTATCTCCAGACGCAGGGCTTTGGTGGGCGGAGACTGGTGCGGCATGCCGGTATCTTTCCTTTTTTCCTGCGCCCCAACGCCTTGGCTTAAACAAGTCAGGCAAATAGTCAACCATATACAAGTGAGACGTTTCGTCATATAAGGTGTTTTGCGGGGATTTCCGTTTTTGGCTCCGTTTCTGGAAATGAGCACTAAAACGGAAACCTTGTTACTTAAATTGCAAATTCTGCAGGTAGAAAACGGTGCGGCTTTCGCCTTGGGCGGGGCGTATGCGCTGGAACCCGAAGGCCACAAACGTGTTGCCGTACCAATAACTCACGCCTTCGCGGTTGCTTCCCACCAGTTTCTCCGTTTCTGACTGGGTGCGCACCTTGAATTTTTCTTCGTCTGAAATAGAGGCGCCCGGTTTTACGGTTTTGTGGTGCAGTTCTTCGTCCTCTAAATAGACCATAGCAATTCTGCCGTCTGGCAACACGCCGGCCTCTACCTGAGGCACCAGTTCTGGGTAGGTTTCATTGGGCAGCTTGTAAGAATTGTCCCAGAGCAGGTTGCCCTGGCGGTCAAAGACGCAGACAATGGCGTGGGTGAACCGGAACCCGTCAAACAAGCGTCGGCCGTCTGGGTGCGTGAAAGAGCCGGGGCTGTTGGTCACGTAGGTTTGGCTGCGGTATTGCGGGTAGTAAATCTCACCCACCAGCGCGTAGCCCTGCGGGTGCTGCAAGATGGGGTGCAACAACAGCCGGTACCTGAGAATGTGCGGCTTGCCCTGGGCCTCGCGCTTCGCGAATTTGGCTTTGAGGCGTCTCTGGCGGCGGGCGGGCAGGTAATCAAAGAAATAAGACAGCTGCGGGAAGTCATACAGTTTGAGGTTGCCGGTGAGGTCACTGCTGAACAAGCCCTTCGCGAAGATGTTGGTGCGGTAGCCAAACGTACCAATGAGCCGCTTGGTGAGCGTGTCGCCGGGGGTGAGGCGGGCCACCTGCAGGGTGTTGTCTTCGCGGGAATTGATGGGTGGCTGCAGGAAATACGTGCCAATCACTTCGCCTTTGGGGTTGAGGCGCTTGGTCTGCACCCGGGACCGGATGCCGTTGGACTCGGCCACCACAAATTCCACGGCCTTGGTGAGCGTGTCTATCCTGAAATCGCCTAAGTCATCTTCCATGCCATACACGGCGGGCAGGCGTCTGATTTCCTCCTCGGCGGGGTCTAGGTGCAGCATGCTAAGCTTGTAGTTTTCCAGGCCAGAGAGAAACACGTTGCCCTGCACCGCCGACATCTCCTGCAGGTTGATGTAGCTGTTGGGCAGCACATGCTCAGTTTTGGAAATGGTTTTCTGCTGCAGGTCAACGCGGTAGAGCCAGAGTTTCTTGATCTCCCGCGTGGAGAACAGCAGGTACACCTGGTTTCCGTCTTGGGCCACTTTGTAGAGTTCTGTGCCGGTTTTGTGTTCTTCCTTTAGCTGCCAGCGCTGCTCTAGTTGGTGGTTGTAGTGCGTCACCAGAAAGTCTGATTTAGAGAACCAGGAGCCGTTTTTGGTGGAGATCAGGAGCAGCGTGCTGTCTGTGAGGGGCTGCACCCAATGCTCGTCGTTAAAAGAGTCACTTTCCAGTTCCAGGCGGTGGGTTTGCTCCGGGGCGGCGGGTTTCTCGCGGTCCTGCGCCTGGCCGGGCGTAGAAAGCAAGAACGGCCCGCTCCACAGCAGGAAACACGCAAAGAAAATTCTCATGGGGACAGGCATACCAGCTTCGTTTAAAATTCAACACACAAACGCGCAAACCCACGGCCGGCTTAAGAAATTACTGGCCTAACTGCAGCAGCAACTCAAACTCAGACGGCGTGAGCGGCATCACAGACAACCGTGACTGCCGCAGCAAAGCAATGTTCTGTAACTCAGTTTCTTTCTTGATCTGTTCCAGCGTGACCGGTTTGGCAAAGGCTTTCTCTGGGGCAAGCGTCACGGCCACCCATTTGTCATCTGGCGCAGACGGGTCTGGGTAGGCCGCTGCCACCACTTTGGCAATGCCCACAATGGCTTTCTCAGATACGCTGTGGTAATAGAGCACCAAATCATCTGGCTGCATGGCCTGCAGGTTATTGCGCGCCTGAAAATTACGGACGCCGTCCCAGGTGGTTTGGCCATCGCGCGCCAGGTCTGCCCAGGCGTATTTCTCAGGTTCAGATTTTACTAACCAATACTTCATAAAGCGTAAGAAGTGCACCGTTATTTCAGGTACAAGTAAGAAGGTGGGTGGAAGGTTTAAAAACGGTCTACTGCGGGTCTGCTACCTTGCGCCGCACTTTCAACACTTCCGGCGAAACAGAAATCAGTTCCAGTTCCTCGGTGCCGTGTTTGGGGCTGTTGAATTTTACCTGAAGCTGTTTTTTTCCGGTGGCCTGCCAGGTACCGGGCTGTTCCTCCAGGCCGTCTGTGGGGGCAATGGCCAGCCGTATAAAATCACCTTCCTTTTTCACAATGAAGCCCGTGCGCCCTCTGGACGGCGGAAAATCAAAGGAATTGGGCCGGTACGTGCGCACATCCGCGGAGTCTTCTTCATACGAATGCAGCCACGTGCGGCCGTACGCGCTCTCCGGTAAATCTGAACTGGACCCGCATTTGGCCGCCATAAGACCTACAGCCAGCAGGCAAAAAATAAAAAGTTGTTTCATGTACAGGAATCGCCGCCGCCAAAGTGCCACGCGCAATCTAGGCACAATATACAAAAAGAGTCCTGAGTTCTGAGTTCTGAATTCTGAGTTAAAAGTTTGGGATGTTCCTGTTTTGGGGCTCATTTCCGGAAATGAGCCCCAAAACGGAACATCGGCGCAGCCATAAACCATTCTTCACCACAACTCAGAACTCTAGACTCAGAACTCAGGACTATCTGTTATCTTTGTTTTGTCACCTAGCCAACCTGCCCCGTGGAGAATAAAGAATTGATCAGAATGTTCCGGCTCACGGCTTCCTTGATGGAGCTGCACGAAGAAAATCCGTTCAAGATACGGTCGTACACCAGCGCCGTGATGGTGCTGGAACGGCTGGAGAAACCCATTCACCAGATGAGCCAGGCGCAGCTGGAAGGGCTGGACGGCATTGGCAAAGGCATGGCCGCCAAGATTGTGGAAGCCGTGCAGACCGGCAGCCACACCGACCTGAACCGCCTGCTGGAAACTACTCCCGAAGGCGTGGTGCAGATGCTCAACATCAAAGGCATTGGCCCCAAGAAAATCAAAACCATCTGGAAAGACCTGGGCGTAGAATCCATAGAAGCGCTGCGCGAAGCCTGCGAGAAAAACGAGATCTCTAAACTCAAAGGCTTCGGGGCGAAGACCCAACAGACTATTTTAGAAGGCCTGCAATACACCGAGTCCAACAAAGGCAAACTGCTCTGGGCCGAGGCCGAACCGCTGGCCCTGGATTTGCTCTCATTTCTGAAACAGAGCTCAAAAACAGCCCAGGTCGAAGTGGTGGGTGACTTCCGCCGCAACCTGGAAATTCTGGACACGCTCCAATTCCTGGTAAGTTTGAAAGACGATGCCGCCTGGTCTTCTTATTTGGATGAACTGTCCGGCATCACGCCGCAAGAAGCCGCTTCTGGCCCGTTTGTGTGGCGTGGAACGCATGATGCCTCTGGCGTGAAACTGGAAATCAGGCTGGTGTCGGAACGCCGTTTCGCGAACCAAGTGCTTTTATATTCGGCCAACCCGCAATGGCTCACCCAACCGCTAAATGACGCTGGTGACTCGCTGATGTCGGAAGCCTACGGCGATGCCGCGCCCTCAGAGGAAGCTATTTTCAGTCGCCTGAATCTGCCCTTCATTGCCCCGGAACTCCGCGAAAGCCCACGAATTCTGGAACTGGCCAAAGAAAACAAACTGCCCACGCTGCTCCAAGACCAAGATCTGAAAGGCATTCTGCACAACCACAGCACCTATTCAGACGGCGCGCACACCCTGGAGCAAATGGCGGTGCACTGTCAACAGTTGGGCTACCAATACCTGGGCATCTGCGACCATTCTAAATCGGCGTTCTATGCCAACGGGTTACAGGAATTCAGGGTGCAGCAGCAACAGCAGGAAATTGACCGCCTCAACCAGCAACTGGCCCCGTTCACCATCTTCAAAGGCATTGAGTCTGATATTCTGAATGATGGTTCCCTGGATTATGAGCCAGACGTTTTAGCCAGCTTTGACTTCATAGTGGCCTCCATTCACAGCAACCTCAAGATGGACATCGTCAAAGCCACTGACCGCCTCCTCAGCGCCATTGCCAACCCGTACACCACCATGCTGGGGCACCCCACCGGCCGCTTATTGCTGCGCCGCGAAGGTTATCCCATTGACCACAAAGCCGTGATTGACGCCTGCGCTGAAAATGGAGTTATCATTGAAATCAACGCCAACCCCTGGCGGTTAGATATTGACTGGCGTTGGGTAGAATACGCCCTCAGCCAGAACGTGCTCCTGAGCATTAACCCAGACGCACACAGCATGCGCGGCTATGAAGACATGCGTTACGGCGTGTTGGTAGGCCGAAAAGGCGGCTTAACCCCAGAGATGACGTTCAACGCCAAAGGTAGAGAAGAAGTGGTGGCCTATTTCGCGGAGCGGAAGAAGGCGAAGGGGATTTAAGAAAGAATATATGCAGTTTCCTGTTTTCGGCTTCATTTCTGGAAATGAGCCTGAAAACGGAAGTTTGGTAAGTGAATTTAGGATTGACGATTTGGAAGATTGACGAAAATGGGAATTGACTAAGAATGGGTTTTAGAGCATTCTTTACATATAAGCGAATTTAGGCTTTAGCCAAAAAATTAGAAATCATCCTTCCGGACAAAGCCATATTTCGCCATGAATTCGGTGGTTTCCTCTTCAAAAGATTTGGTGGCGTGGTGTTCGTCCTGCCGCCTGATGTATTCCCGCACCTTGGCTACCATGGATTCTGACACAGAAACGGCAAAATACTCCTGTTGCCATTCAAATTTAGAAGGCGTTAATTTCTGCTGATTTATCCAATAAGAAGATTCGCCTTTAAGGAGTTGGGCCACCTTCTGAATGGATTGGTCAAGGCCCAAAGAGACCAAACAGTGGCAATGGTCTTTGTGTCCGTTGATATAATCAATGTAAATTCCCTTTTCCCTTGCGTTTTCCCGCATGTGCTGCCACACCAGTTGCCGCAGTTCTTTACTCGCAAGCAGCGGTTCACGGTTCTTGGTACCCCACACATAATGGATGTAAACCTTCACGAAGGACATGGTGACAAACGAATTTGGCTAAAGCCGGAAATACGCATCTACAGTTGAATGGGTTAAAACCCATTCCTAGTGATTTTTCCAATTTAATTAAGGTTACTTCACCAAAGTATCAATAGACCCTGGCTTTAGCCAGGGGTAACAAATGGTTCTTTGGTGGCTTTAGCCAAATTGTTTTTTGAGATTTTAACTTCCCGTTTTCAGCCTCATTTCTCAAAACGAAACCAAAAACGCACCCCAAATTAATGCCCCCTGGCCACCGGATTCTCCGCCGCGGTTGGGTCATAGCTTACAAAAATGTTGATCCAGATGGCGCGGGAAAGTTTGAAAAGGGCGGGCATGAACAGCAGCAGTGACAGAATGAGCGCACCCATGAGCATCCAGACGGTGAGTTCTTCGGCAAACAGCATCATCAAACCCACAATGGCCAGGGTAGGGCCGGCGGTGAGGGCATAGCTGATGAACATGGCGCCGTAGTAATAGCCGGGCTCGGGTTCATAGGCCTGTTGGCAGACCGAGCATTTTTCCAGCATGACCGACATTTTGCGGTAGCCCAGCAGGCTGTTGTTTTCAAAGAGGTTGCCCTCATGGCAGCGGGGACATTTGAGGTGGGTGATGCTGTAGAGTTTGGAGCCTTTGCCTAACATGGTTTCCTGGTTTACGGTCTTTTTCTGTACGGCGGCTTGCAAGGAAAGGTGCGCCGGTAGAACCTGCACAAAGGTAACCATGGTGCCAGACAAGCCGCGTATACAATTCGGTGAAAGTGTTACAAGTCTTTCGTTTTGGGGCTCATTTCCAGAAATGGGCCCCAAAACGCAGGCAAAAGCAAGGGCCAGAAACGTTGGTCTCTGGCCCCAAAGGAAAACGGCCTCTCTACAAACTCTTTTTCCTGAAATATTCCTGGTTTCAGCGCAGCCAATGCCTTATTTGCTCACGCGGTTCTCTTCCTCAGTGGTGCCGGTGCGGCGGCTACGGGCGGTTTTGATTTTGGTGTTCCCAAAGCGGTAGTCAAAGCTCAGGTTCAGGCGGCGGCTTTCCCACTGGTTCTGCCAGTACATGTTCACGTTGTTGTACCGCAGATACGCCCTGAACCGCGCGGTGTCAAAAATATCATTCAAACGTAAGCTCAACGTGGCCTTGCCTTTCATCAGCGTTTTCTTGGCGCCAATGTTCAGCTGGTAAGATTCGCGGTTCTGGAACAGGCCAGACACTGAGGGCGAGCTGTAGTACGCCGAAAACTGCACGCTGTAGTCTTTGGGCAAGGTGAAGTTATGGTCGTTGCTCAGGTCCCAGGAAAACTGCTTTTGGTTGTATTGCTCTCCCTGAACCGGCGTGTGAATCTGGTTGAGCGTGCCCTGCACCTGCACGTTGGCGCTCCACCATTTGCGCACGGGCAGCGTGCCACCGCTGCTGAAACTCAGAGAAGTGGCGCGGGCCAGGTTTTGCGGCGTGCTCACGGTTTCCTTGGTCTGGTCATTCTGCACCGGCACCTCCACCACAAAATCTTTCTGCTCCAGGTAACTAATGCTCAACAGCTGAAAATTCTTAAACGTGTAGCTGAACATGAACGAATTGGAGAACGAGGGCTGCAAAAACGGATTCCCCCGGAGGCCGGTGTACGGGTCTGAGTAAAACGTAAACGGATTCAAACTCTTGTAGCCAGGTCTGCTAATGCGGCGGCTATAGCTAGTAGAAAATTGGTGGTCTTCCTGCGGCGTGTAGCTCACAAACACGCTAGGGAACAATTGCCAGTAGTCACGGTCAACTGGCGCCGATAGGGTGCGCGAGGTACCCTCAGAAATGGTTTGTTCCGCGCGAAGACCGGCTTTCAGACTCAGGGCTTTGCTTACTTTCTTGCTCAGACTCACATACCCGGCATTGATGTTTTCGTCAAACAGAAACTGGTTGGTGCGTTTGGGGTCATTCTGCCAGCTGCCTTCCTGCTCGCGCTCAAACCGGATGTCCGCGTCGGTGCGTACCCAGCTGCTTTTCCAGCCGCTTTCTAACTTCCAGTTCTGCCCGAAGGGGTGCACGTAATCAGCTTTTACCGCGTAGATGCGCACGGCGGCGTCTGACAAACTCTGCAGCTGCTCCAGTTTCTGGCCGTTCTTGATGGCGTTGCCGAAGAATTGGTTCGTGAACTGTTCATCATTGCCGTTCTGGTACTGCACCAGGTCAGCATCAATGGTAACAGAACGGCCGGTGGTATCAATGTCGAATTTATAGTTGGCGTTGAGACTGTAGTTGTAAGAGTCCACGGTGCGCGGGTTGCGCATGTGCGCGCTGCCAATGGCGTTGCCCGGTATGTCATACTGCAAGGTTTGGCTGGTGGTCATGGTGTTCTCCGGCGACGTATAGCCTTTCAGCATCAGCCCTACGGTGTGCTTTTTGCTGATGAACCAATCGCCGCCGGCTACCACGTTCACGCTTTTGGTGATGGGGTGCCAGTAGTTCACAGAGCGGTACAGGCTGTCATTAATGGTGCGTTCCATGGTGAGGCGGTTGAACGAGTTGTAATGCCCTGTGTTCAGGCGGGTATAGAAACTGAATTTGCCCAGGTTGTAGTTGAGGTTGAGGCCGCCCCACACTTTTTCATACGCCCCGTAGCCGGTGCCCAAGTTTACGCTGCCGTTCATGCCTTTGGTGAGTTCACGTTTGAGCACCAGGTTGATGATGCCCGCCGTGCCCGCCGCGTCAAATGATGCGGGCGGATTGGCCATCAGTTCCACCTTGGTCAGCGCCGAGGCAGGTAAGGATTTCAGGTAACGGCTCAGTTCGGCACCGCTCATGTAGGTCATCTTGCCATTGATTAGCACGTTAACGCTGCTGCTGCCCCTGAACACAATGTTGTCGTCTTTGTCAAGGCGCACGCCGGGCGCGTTCTTCAAAATCTCCAGCGAGTTCTCCCCGGCGGTGTTGAGTTTGTCCACGTTCATAATCAGGCGGTCGGCTTGCTGTTCCAGGAGCGGGCGCTGGCCCTGCACCACCACTTCTTTAAGAGCGGTGGCTTTCTCAGAGGCCTGCAACACCGGTACTTGCACGGGTTGATTTCCTACTTGAATTGCCGTGGCGGCGGCGTTATAATCAATACGGCTGGCTTTGACCACATATCGGCCAGCGGCCACTTTCTCAAAGGTGTAGGTGCCGGCGTCATCGGTCATTTGGGAATAGGCAATGCTGGAGTCTGGCAGGGCCAATAGCAAGACCGTAGCAAAGGAAAGCGGCTCTTTTTTGGCGGTTTGCACGTTGCCTTTGACGGTGGTGCCGGTCTGGGCCTGAACCGCAATGGAAAGTGAGCACATCAACAGCAGAAAACAACGAAGAGTAGAAGATAGGGGCATACACATTTGGTTTGGCTAAAAGATGAACCAAAGGTGCGGCGGGTTGCAGCTCTTTAAAATATTATTATCCCAACGGGTCGGTTTGTGATGCGAAGGCCGTTTTGGGGCTCATTTCCGGAAATGAGCCCCAAAACAGCCGATTCACATCAGAAAAGCGGGGGTTGGTGTAAAAAATGCGGCGGTTGGCGGTTGGCTGCTTAGTTTTAAGGCATGAAGAAAAGCAAGCTGATTCTGTTTCACGTGGTGGGCTGGGTGCTGTACATTGCCTACAGCATTTTAGAGGATTTAATTATGTCTGGCGGGCCTTTCTCCTGGAAGCACTTTCTGTTCATAACCTATTTTGTGGCCATGGCAGTCACGTTTTACTTCTGCTACTCCTTTGTGTACCCGCGGTTCCTGAAGCGCGCAAAAGTGCTGCCCCTGCTGCTGTGCCTGGCCTTTGCGCCGTTTCTGTTCACGTTTACCCGGTACTTCCTGGAAGAAATGATGTACCCGCTTCTGTTGGGAATCAGGAATTACGGCGAAGGCACCACGTTTTCCTATTACCTCACCGACAACCTTTTCCGGGCAATACCTATGATGGCCATCAGCGCCGTTGTCTGGAACGTGCAGGATGCGTTCAAGAAAGAGAAGGAAAACAAGCTGCTGCGCCAGGAGAAAACCCAGGCCGAGCTGGCCTTCCTCAAATCTCAGGTGAACCCGCATTTTCTGTACAACACGCTCAATTACCTGTACGCGCAGGCGTACCCCGTCTCAGAAAAGCTGGCCGAGGCCATTCTCAAACTCTCTGACATGATGCGCTACATGCTCCATGACAGCCCCGACGGCAAGGTGGAACTGCACAAGGAAGTGGACTACCTGCACAGCTTCATAGACATTTTCAGGCTTAGGTTTGAAGACCGCTTTTTTGTGGAGTTTGACGTGCGCGGCATTATTGACGGTCAACGCATTGCATCCTTGCTCTTGATTCCGTTCGTGGAGAACGCCTTCAAGCACGGCACCGCCGATGACCCCAACGCACCCATCCAAATCTCGCTTTCGGCCACCGCCAACTCCTTGGTTTTTACCGTGCGCAACCACATCAACAACCACCAGAAAGACCAGAGCACCGGCATTGGCCTGGTCAACATCAAACGGAGGCTTGAACTTATTTATCCTGGGCAACACACCTTGACAGTTCAGAACGATAGCCGCGTGTATGAAGCGAAACTGGAACTCACCGCGCTGTAAAATTTCCGTTTTTGGCTCCGTTTTTAGGAATGAGCCCGAAAACGCAAAAGGCCAATCCCTTCTCCCCTTGGGAGAAGGTTAGGATGAGGGAGATTTCCCTTGAAATTTGGAAACCAATTTCGCCTAAAACGGAAAAATACACCCTCACCCTAACCCTCTCCCAGAGGGAGAGGGGATTTCTGGTTTCCGTTTTTGGCTTCGTTTACAGAAATGAGCCCAGAAACGGGAATTGGCAAACAAAAAAATAACTAAAAACTGCTATGAAGAAACTGCTTTTGGTTTGGTTGGTGCTGGTGAGTGGCCTGGGCTCTTGCGCGTACGTGCGCATGGCCCGGCACGGCACGCCAGATAGTACAGATAACCAGATTTTCCCTGCCAGGGCATTGCAGCCGGCCGCGATTCCGTTCACGTTTCCCGTCGCCAGCCAGAACATTTTCATCAACGCGGCGGCGCTCAAAGGCAGAGACAGAACCAATTTTGAGGAATATCTGAAGAGCCACAACACGGTCGCGTTTTTGATTCTTCGGAACGATTCCATCCTGTATGAAAACTACTTTTACGGCTACGGCAAAGACAGTCAGATTCCGTCGTTCTCGGTGGCCAAGGCGTTCACCTCGGCGCTGATTGGCTTTGCGCTGCAAGACGGGTTGATTAAATCTGTGGACGAGCCCGTGACCAATTATCTGCCCGAAATGAAGAAAAACGGGTTTGAGAAAGTGACCATCAAGCACCTGCTGCAAATGACCTCGGGCATCAAGTTTCGGGAAAGTGACGGCAACCCGTTTCATGAAGATGCGCAGTTTTATTACGGCCAGAACCTGAGACAGAAAAGCCTGAACCTGAAACTGGCCAGAACGCCCGGCCTAAAATTTGAGTATGCCAGCGGCAACACCCAACTGCTGGCATTAATCTTAGAACGAAGTCTGAAAGGCAAAACCGTTACCGCTTACCTACAGGAGAAACTCTGGTCGCCGCTGGGCATGGAAAGCGCCGCCAGCTGGAGTCTTGATGAAAAAACCGGCGGCGTGGAGAAAGCCTTCTGCTGCCTGAATGCCACCGCCCGGGACTTCGCTAAGTTTGGCAGTCTGTACCTGAACCAGGGCCGCTGGAACGGGCAACAATTGCTGCCGGTCAGTTGGGTAAAAGAATCCACCACACCAGACACCACCCAAGGCGGCGCCGACTATTACAAATACCAATGGTGGCTGGCAAGTAAAGGAAATGACTACCTCGCCGAAGGTATTTTGAATCAATACATTTACATCAATCTGGCCCAAAAACTGGTGATGGTAAAGCTGAGCAAAGGCTACGGCGTCTGGAACAAATGGACTTTTTTCCGGGACATTGCCCAGCAGTTGTAATCAAAAAAACGTGCATCTTCACATGCTAATTCGTAATTCTCAATTCCTAATTCTCAATTAAAATGCTGGTTCGTTGTATTTGTGTGGATGATGAAGCGTACGCCTCTACGTTGTTGAAGGCGTACATTGAGAAGATTCCGTTTCTGGCGTTTGTGGGTAGCACCACCAGCCCCGTGGAGGCGCTGGGCTGGGTGAGCGAAGGCCGCTGCGACCTGGTGTTCCTGGACATACAGATGCCCGAACTCACCGGCCTGCAGTTCCTGAAACTGGCGGGCCATAAATGCAAAGTCATTCTTACCACCGCCTACCCAGAATACGCCCTGGAAGGCTACGAGCATGACGTGGTAGATTACCTGTTAAAGCCCATCGCGTTTGACCGATTTTTGAAAGCCGCCCAGAAAGCCCAGGCCCTGTTGCAACCCACCACTTCCGCGCCGGCGCCTAACAATGCTGGCTCCGTTGAAACTTCGGGCACAGGCGCTGCGCACCCAGACTACATGTTTGTGAAAGGCGAAAGCAAGAACAAGTTTCTGCGCATCAATTACGCTGATATTCTGTTTATTGAAGGCCTCAAGAATTATGTGCAACTGCACTTGCCGCAGCAGCGCGTGGTCACCTACCAAACCTTAAAAGACCTGGAGGAACAGCTGCCCCAACCGCCGTTTTACCGCGTGCACAAAAGCTACATCATCGCCATTGACAAGGTACGCATGGTAGACGGCCACACACTTTATATTGAAGACAAAGAGATTCCGCTGGGTGAAACCTACCGCGACGGGTTTTTCAAATTAATCAGGGAAAAGGAGCAGGGGTGAGAACTTCCTGTTTTCGGGCTCATTTTCAGAAATGAGCCCGAAAACAGGAAATTTTATTTTAGCGGTTAACCACCAGGCGCTGGGTCCAGGAGCCTTTGTCGGTGTGGACTTGCAATAGATAGATGCCTGTGGGCAGGTGCTGCACCGCCAGGGTGTAGGTGGCGTTGGCCTGGGGTTGAGAGTGGAGGAGAACGCTTCGGCCCTGGCTGTTGATGGCCTGCACCCGGAACAACCGCGCCTGGGTGGGGACGGACAGCGTTACTTGGCCAGCCGCAGGGTTGGGGTACAAATTGAACTGCTGGCGCAACCTTTCGGGCACGCTGCTCAAGATGGTGTACGTGAACGGGGCAGACCACAAAGAATAGCAGCCGCTGCCTTGCCTGGCGCGCACCGCGTAGGCCCCAGACGCTGACACGTTGAGTTGCGCGCCGGTCTGGCCGGTTAGAACTTCGCCGTCTTTCCGCCATTCATAGGTGAGGCCGGTGCCGCTGGCCCGCAAGGTAGTAGCCGCCGCTTGGCTGATGGTGACGTTGGTGGGTGCCGGTTGCACGGTGACTTTCACGGCATCCATGGAATTTATTCCGCCATTGGAAGCGTGCTTCACCAGTAGAATATAATTTTCTGTTCTGGTGGGGCTTACCGTAGGATTGGCAATGAACGCATTAGAAAGGCCGGTTTTGGGAACCCATTCATACGTGTAGCCGGTCTCAGGCGCGGCGCCTATCTGCACAGGCGTTCCGGGGCAAGTGGTTTGGTCTTCGCCTGCTAAAGAAATGGCGCTGAAAGTATTGTCTATCACCCTGATGTCCATGTCACGCGTGACTTTGCCAATTAAGCGCCCATTTCGCCATTCCTCCACCTCAAAAGCTAAGGTATAAATTCCCATTTGGCCGGGGGTGTTCCAAACGACAAAACCGGTAGCTTGGTCCATGGAAAATCCGGTAGCCACCGTAGCCGAGGGCGTTCCTAAAAAAATACCCGGTGGTTGATAGCCAGGGGCGTTTTGCGGTTCAATTTGGCAGGCGGTTGACGTTCCCACAGATTTGGGTGGAATGACTTTAAAAGAAAGGCTGTCACCGTCTGCGTCAAACCCAAGGGGGTGGTAATAAAACGGTTGGTTTCTAGCTCCCATATACGCGGGCGGGTTTTGGAATACCGGTGAGCTATTGGCTCCCAGAAACGGGTCAATGGTTACGGTAGACTGTATCAAAAATTCTAATTGCACAGAATTTTGAATGTTTACAATGCCGCCAGTTCTGTTTTCTGAGATGTTAGTAACTCTGAAAACCCCAGGTGCGCTGTATGTGTGTTCAAAATAATAAACATTGGCATACGTATCTTGCAGTCCATTCTCAACTATTATTTTGCTGCTTCTGGCACTGGTGGCAGAGGTGCAATCCCCGAAAAACAAGGTTGCAGTAGGATCCTCAAACCCGCCCAGCAAGCTGTAGGTGACCAGCTTGAAAAACACCCGCTGCGGGTTGGGGTTGGCGGTAGTGTCGCTTTTATAGTAAATGTTGCCTGCTTTCAAATGCGTGGCCACGGCGGTGTGGCTGGAGAAGAGAATGCCCAACAGACACGAAAGGCAAAACAAGAATCTGAGAGGGGTATGTTTTGGATGCATTCGTCTCAAGATAAAATGGAGGAATAGAAGGTGCTGTAGTATTGAAGTTGAAGGTAGTCAATTGCCGGAACCTGCACAACAAGAGCGGCTTAGAACTTGATTCCGCTAGGTAAAAACGGCATCTGCGCCATTGATAAAACTACTAACTTGCCTTCCGTTTTCGGGCTCATTTCTGGAAATGGGGCCAAAAACGGAAACTCTTTCTGTATGCTGATTTTCTTTGTTCTCCTGTACTTGCTAGGCAACGTGTTCCTGGGTTTGTGGGCCGCACGGCGGGTGCGCAACACGGCAGACTATTTGTTGGCCGGCCGAAGGTTGCCTTTGTCCATGGCCACGGCGGTGGTGTTTGCTACGTGGTTCGGGTCTGAGACAATTTTGGGTTCCAGTGCTGAGGTGGCCAAAGAGGGCTTGATAGGCATGGTGGAAGACCCGCTGGGCGCCGCGCTGTGCCTGGTGCTGGTGGGTGTTTTCTTCGCCAAGAAGTTGTATAGAATGAACCTGCTCACCTTCGGGGATTTTTACCGCGTCAAATTTGGGCGTTCCGCCGAGGTGGTGGCTTCTTTCTGTCTGGTCATTTCCTACTTTGGCTGGGTGGCGGCGCAGATGGTGGCGCTGGGCATTGCGTTCAACCTGCTGCTGGGTACCACGCTCACGCAAGGCATTCTGCTGGGCAGCGGGCTTGTGGTGCTGTACACGTATAATGGAGGCATGTGGAGCGTGAGCGTGACAGATTTCGTGCAGACCATCATGATCATTCTGGGCTTGTTGGTCATTACCTGGTGGGTCACGCGCCTGAAACCTTGGGCACAAGTAGAAGCCACGCTCCCCGCCGATTTTTACCGAATTACCCCTAAAACGGGTACTTCTTTCACGGGCTGGTTGAACTACCTGGCCCTCTGGATGACCATTGGCCTGGGTTCCATTCCGCAGCAAGATGTTTTCCAGCGGGTTATGTCCTCAAAGTCTGAACGCGTGGCGGTGATGGCGTCTCTGCTGGCGGCTTTGCTGTACGTGACTGTGGCGCTGTTACCCCTGGTGCTGGCCCTGTATGCCAAAGTGCTGCACCCAGAAGTACTGGCCAAAGATGCGCAGATGTTGGTGCCCAGTTTGATTTTAGGTTCCAGTCCGGTAGTAATTCAAGTGCTGTTCTTCGGGGCGTTGATTTCTGCCATCATCAGTACGGCCAGCGGCGCCATGTTGGCCCCGGCGTCTATTCTCAGCGAAAACCTGATCAAGCCGTTCCTGAAAGATGTCTCAGATAAGAAACTGCTGGCGCTTTCCCGCATGAGTGTGTTGGTGGTGGCGGTTATTTCCCTGGGCTTCGCGCTTTCCAAAAACAACATACATGAACTGGTGAGCGAGTCCTCGGCGCTGAGTTTGGTGAGTCTGCTGGTTCCGTTGGTGGTGGGAGTGTATTTGAAACGGGCATCGGCGGCAGGCGCCATTCTGTCTATGGTGCTGGGCATGGCGGTCTGGCTTTTCTGTAGGATAACCGGCACCGAAGTAGAACCCATGTGGTATGGCCTGGGCGGGAGCGTGATGGGGTATTTGGCGGGAATGTTTGCTTTTCCTTCCCCTAAAAAAGAAATGATCAAAGCCCAGTAAAGACCAGGCAGTGCCTTGTCTCTCACGAATGGCTGATCAATAGGTCATACCAGAAGGCGTTTTTGGCCTCGTTTCTGGAAATGAAGCCAAAAACGCAAGCACAGGTTTGGTTACGCGTGTGGCCGAAAAAAGGAATTAACATCTTATGATAAATAGCCTGTAATAAAACGTGGGTTTCAGCTACTAATTGATAAGGATTGCTGATTTTGTTATGCTATTCGGTTGATTTTTATTAACTTACCTATAGTGCTACCACTTATAGTTGTCCTTTAAATACCATATTTTAACATTATCCTTACCCAAATTCAAACAACTTATGTTTTCAAAGAAGCATTTTTTCGTTGCGGCGGCAGCGGCCATGCTCTCCTCTACGGCGGTGCAAGCCCAGAAAGTAGAGTTCACCGAGTATGATTTACCCAATGGCTTACACGTGATTCTGCACCAGGACAAGTCTGCCCCCGTGGTGGCGGTGTCGGTGATGTACCACGTGGGCTCTAAAAACGAACAAGTGGGCCGCTCTGGCTTCGCGCACTTTTTTGAGCACTTGTTGTTTGAAGGTTCTGAGAACATCAAGCGCGGCGAATTCATGAAACTGGTGTCCAGCAACGGTGGCCAGAACAATGCCAACACCTCACATGACCGCACGTTTTACTATGAAGTTTTCCCCAGCAACCAACTCAAATTGGGTTTGTGGCTGGAGAGCGAGCGCATGCTACACCCGGTTATCAATGAAATTGGCGTAAAAACCCAGAACGAAGTAGTGAAGGAAGAAAAGCGCCTGCGCATTGACAACAGCCCGTACGGCAAGTTCGCAGATGCCATCTTCAAGAATATCTTCACCAAACACCCGTACCGCTGGCAGCCCATAGGCTCAATGGAAGACCTGGACGCGGCTACCTTAGGCGAGTTTCAGGCGTTCTTCAAGAAATATTACGTGCCTAGTAACGCTGTGCTTTCCATTGCCGGCGACATTGATATTGCCCAAACCAAAGAACTGGTGGCCTCCTACTTTGGCGCAGTGCCGAAAGGCGAGCCGGTAGTGTACCAGAAAATTCAGGAAGCGCCTATCACCCAAATGAAGATAGACACAGCCTATGATTCCAACATCCAGATTCCGGCCATTATGGCGGCGTACCGGGTGCCGGGCATGACGGAGAAAGACTCCAAAACCATGGAAATGATTTCCAGCATTCTTTCTGGCGGGGCCAGCTCCAAGCTCTACAAGAAAATGGTAGATGAGAAGAAAAACGCCTTGCAGGTGGCAGCCTTCAACTTTGCCTTAGAAGATTACGGCGCGTACATTACCCTGGCTTTGCCGAACAACAACACCCCGTTGAACACACTTCTGGCCGACATTGACGCCGAGGTGGCCAACCTGCAGAACAACCTGATCTCTGAGGATGACTACAAGAAAATCCAGAATCAGTTTGAGAACAACTACGTGACGGCCAATTCCTCTATGTTGGGCGTGGCCGAGAATCTGGCGGCGGGCTACACGTTCCACAACAAGAACACCAACAACATTAACCAGGAACTGGACAAGATCAGAAGCATTACCCGCCAAGACATTCAGGCAGCGGCCAAAAAGTACCTGCAGCCTAACTCCCGCGTGGTGTTGTATTATCTGCCCACCTCCGCCAAAGCAGCCAAGTAATCTCAAAAAACTGCCCAGGCTTCTGGTTTCAGAAGAAGCACAGGCTAACAAGAAGAACCAACCATGAAGAAATATATTTTGATCGCCGCCAGTGCTTTCCTGTTTTTGCAGGCAGAGGCGCAGGTAAAAATTGACAGATCCAAGAAACCGGCCCCCGGCCCGGCCCCAACTATTACTATTCAAGACCCTACCACCTTTAAACTGGCTAACGGTATTACAGTGTTGGTGGTGGAAGACCACAAACTGCCCCGCGTGTCAGCGTCTTATTTCATTGATGCCGGCCCCATTAGAGAAGGCGCCAAGGCAGGCGTGGTGAGCTTGATGGGCCAGATGCTCAACGAAGGCACCAAAGACATGACCAAGGCTCAGTTTGACGAAGCCGTGGACAAAATGGGCGCCGAAGTGGGCCTGTCAGCCTCCGGTGGAAGCGCCGCCGCCTTGACCCGCTATTTCCCGCAGGCGTTCGCGCTGATGGGCAAAGGCCTCAAAAACCCGGCATTCACCCAAGAATCGTTTGACAAGTTAAAGACCCAGACCCTTACCGGCCTGAAAAGCAACGAGAAAAACGTGAAAGCGGTTTCTGGTCGCGTGATCAGCGCCTTGGCCTATGGCAAGAACCACCCCAACGGCGAGTTCATCACCGAGGAAAGCATCAAAAGCCTGACCCTAGCCGATATCAAGGCCGCCTACGCCAAGTACATCACACCGTCGCGCGGCTACCTCACCATCATCGGGGACATTAAACCGGCAGAAGCCAAGAAACTGGCTGAGCAGGTGTTCAATGACCTGAAAGGCCCAAAATTGACCTTGCCTACTTTGGCCGCAGTGCCAAACCCCGCCAAAACCGAAATCAACGTGGTAGACATGTCCAATGCGGTGCAGTCTGAGATCACGGTGACCAACCTGGTGGAATTGAAGATGAACAACCCAGACTATTTCCCGGTGTTGCTGGCTAACCAGATTCTGGGCGGCGGTTCTGAAAGCCGTTTGTTCAATACCCTCAGAGAGAAGCGCGGGTTTACCTACGGGGCCTACTCAAACATAGGAGCCGGCCGTTTCCAGACTTCTTTTTCGGCCTCTGCCTCTGTGCGTACCGCCAAAACAGACAGCGCCGTGGTGGAATTCATGAACGAAATCAACAAGCTTAGATCCACCAAAGTCTCTGATGAAGAATTGGCCAGCGCCAAAGCCCTGTACAACGGCTCGTTTGCCCTGGGTCTGGAGAACAAGGGCCGCACCGCCGGTTTTGCCCGCAATATCTTGATCAATGACCTGCCCAAAGACTTCTACCGCACGTATCTGCAGAAAATCAACGCCGTGACCAAAGAAGACATTCAGCGCGTGGCGCAGAAGTATTTCAACAGCAACAACACCCGCGTGGTGGTGGTGGGTAACACCGCTGAAATGCTGGACGGCCTCAAGAAACTGAACTACCCGGTTAAGCAGTATGATGCCTTCGCCAACCCGGTGGTGGCCGGTGCCGCTTCTGCAGCCGTGACCAACGTAAAAGCGGCCGATATTTTCAACAACTACATCAAAGTATCTGGTGGTGAAGCCGAACTTAAAAAAGTGAAGACCATTCTGGCCAACATGACCATGAGCACCCAGGGCGCCAATCTGGCCGTGGAAGCCAAGTACATGGCCCCCAACTTTGAAGCCATGACCATGTCTATGGGCGGCAACCCGGTAATCAAATCTCGTTTTAACGGCACCGCCGGCTACCAGGAGCAAATGGGCCAACGCAAAGACATGACCCCGGCAGAAATCAAAGAAAAAGCCGATGTCACCGGTCTGTTTGAGCAACTAGACTACGTGAAGAACCCCGCGTTCAAAGCCGAAGTGAAAGGCATGGAGAAAGTAGGCGGTTCAGAGGCCTACAAAGTAGTGATCACCTACCCATCAGGGAAAGTGAAGACTGAATTCTATGACGTGGCCAGCAAACTTCTGGTGAAAACCGAGGAATCTGTGACCACCAACAACATGACCGTAAACCAGGCAGTGGAATACAGCGACTACCGCAAAGTAGGCACCATCATGTACCCGTATTCGCAGATCATGACGGTGAACGCCGGTGGCCAACAGCAGGTGCTGGAAATGAAAACGCAAACCATTAAACTGAACGAAGGCGTGACCGCCGCAGACTTCAACTAAGCAGCGTTTTAATTGCGTATAAAAAAGGGGAACTGGCCATGGGTCAGTTCCCCTTTTTTTTTGTGCCGATTTCCGTTTTCGGGCTCATTTCCAGAAACGAGCCCGAAAACAGGAGTTAATTCTTGGACTGCTGCCGTAGCCACAAGGCATTGTCTTGTCTCCACATGTTCTGAAAGAAAGCGTTCCATTTTCCGTTTTCGACCTCGTTTCCCAAATAGAGCCCAAAAACGGAAATACGCCGCCATTATTCTTTGCTCAAGTGAAAACCCAGCGCGGTACCCTAAACGCTACCTCCTCGCGGCATATCCTTTCCCGCCGAAGCCCGTTTCTTTACAGAGAGCTTGCATTTAAGCAAGCCGAAAAATTGTACAGAAACACCATGGAAGTAACACAGATAGTCTTGGCCAACCGGCCGAAAGGAAACCCCACCAAAGAGAATTTTAGGTTTGAGAAAATAGAATTGCCCGCCCTGAAGGAGGGCCAAGTATTGCTGGAGCCGCAGTTTTTCTCCGTTGACCCCTACATGCGCGGCCGCATGAACGATGCCAAATCCTACACGCCCCCGTTCCAGGTAGACGCGCCCCTGGAAGGCGGGGTAGTAGCCAAAGTAGTGGAATCAAAGAGCGAAGCCCTGCAACCCGGCGATGTGGTGCTGGGCGCCTTGCCTTGGGCCACCCAATCCGTTGCCGACGCGAAGAAACTCCAGAAAATAGACACCAGTCTTGCCCCCGCCAGCTACTACTTAGGAATTCTGGGCATGCCCGGCTTAACTGCCTATTTCGGGTTGCTGGACATCGGGCAGCCGAAGGAAGGCGAAACAGTAGTAGTGTCTGGGGCGGCCGGGGCCGTGGGCATGGTGGTCGGGCAGATTGCCAAGCTCAAAGGTTGCCGCGTGGTAGGTTTGGCGGGCTCAGATGAAAAAGCTGAGCTGCTGAAAAAGGAATTCGGCTACGACGAGGTCATCAACTACAAAACCACCCAAGACCTGCGCGCCGACCTCAAAGCCGCCTGCCCCAACGGCGTGGTTATCTATTTTGACAACGTGGGTGGTGAAATCACCGATGCCGTTATCACCCTCATTAACTTCCACGCCCGTCTGGCCATCTGCGGCCAGATCTCCCATTACAACGACGAAAAACCCCAGCAGGGCCCCCGGTTCCTGCCACTGGTGCTCACCCGCAGCGCGCTCATCAAAGGCTTTATCGTGAGCAACTACCACGCCCGCTTCCCCGAGGCCATGCAGCAGTTAGGCGCCTGGGTCAAAGAAGGCAAACTCCACTATCAGGAAACCATTCTGCAAGGCTTTGACCAACTTCCTGATGCTTTTCTGGGTTTGTTCACCGGCCAGAACCAGGGCAAGATGCTGGTAAAGGTGTAAAGCCTCACCCCCTAGCCCCCTCTCCAGTAGAGAGGGGGAACACCTTTTTTCTGTTTTCGGCCTGTTTTCCAGAAATGAAGCCAAAAACGCATCAGCGGAGTTTCCTACTTATAGTTTCACGCATTGAATCCCCCTTTGAAGGGGGTAGGGGGATGATGATGCATGCTGAATGACACGTTCCCGAGAATTAGCATGCCGGAGCTCGCTCCTGCACTTCCAATGGCGCGAAAGTTATTTCCGAGCCTCATTGATTCGGCAAGGCGTGGAAAAGAACAGTCGCGCCATTATGGTAATCTGCTTTTCGCTCTCGGCGAGCCTGGAGACTTGCTTCATCCTAAGTCACGAGATCCGAGTCTCGCGCCAATTAACAAAAACGAGCCCAAAAACGCATCAGCCAAAAAGCCCCTCTCCATTGGGGAGGGGTTGGGGTGGGGCCCCTACGCCAGCAACTCTTTTATCGCTTTATCCACTTTCTCAAACTGGAAGCCCTGCAACACCTCATCCATTAACCCTTTAATCTCCGAGGTGCACAAATTGCCAATACTGCCTTCATGGGTGTGCTTTATTTCTTCTGGGCGAGCAAATTCGCCTTTCTCAATGGCGAGACCCACGTTTTTGTAAGCATCTCTGAACGGCACGCCGCTCAGTACTTGGTTGTTCACCACTTCCACGCTGAAGAGGTACTGGTATTTCTCGTCTTTTAGGATGTCTGGGTTCAGCTTCAGGTGCGGGAGCATGAAGGTCATCATCTCCAGGCAGTTCCTGATTTCTATGAAGGCCGGGAAGAAGCTTTCTTTGAGCAATTGCAATTCGCGGTGGTAGCCGGAGGGCAGGTTGCCCAGCAGCATCTGAATCTCGGTGGGAAGGGCCTGCAGGCGGTTGCACTTGCCGCGCATGATTTCAAACACGTCGGGGTTTTTCTTGTGCGGCATGATGCTGGAACCGGTAGTCAGTTCATCTGGCAGCGTCACGAAGGCGAAGTTCTGGCTCATGTACAGGCACACGTCCATGGCCATGCGGCCCACGGTACTCGCAATAGAAGCCAAGCCCATGCTCACGCTGCGCTCGGTCTTGCCGCGGCCCATCTGCGCGTACACCACGTTGTAGTTCAGCGCCTCGAAGCCCAGTAAATCCGTCGTCATCTGGCGGTTGAGCGGGAAGGAACTTCCGTACCCCGCCGCCGAGCCCAGCGGGTTCTTGTTGCTGATTTTATATGCCGCTTGCAGGAGTTGCAGGTCATCTACCAGACTTTCGGCGTAAGCCCCAAACCACAACCCAAACGAAGACGGCATGGCCACCTGTAAGTGCGTGTAACCGGGCAATAGCATGTCTTTGTTCTTTTCGCTCAGCTCCTGCAAAGTGGTAAACAGCGTGTTCACCGCCTCCACGGTCTGCCGGATTTCATGGCGGATGAACAGTTTCAGGTCCACCAGCACCTGGTCGTTGCGGGAACGTCCGCTGTGTATTTTCTTGCCGGCTTCGCCGAGGCGACGCGTGAGCAAAAGTTCTACCTGGCTGTGCACGTCTTCCACGCCCGGCTCTATCTCGAACTCACCGCGCTCAATGCTTTTGTAGATTTCCTTGAGTTCGCGCTGCACGGCGGCCAGGTCTTCCGGCTCCATGAGCCCGATGCTCTCCAGCATGCGCGTGTGCGCCAGCGAGCCCAGCACATCAAAAGGAGCCAGTTGCAGGTCCATTTCGGCGTCTTTGCCTACGGTGAATTTCTCAACGTTCTGCGCTACGGAGGTTTCTTTTTGCCAGAGTTTCATGCTAAGCGGTAATTACGGGTGTCAATAATTGTATGTAAAGGGCAATGCCCTCTTCCAGTTCGGAAAGGTAAATAAATTCGTCGGCGGTATGCGACCGCGCCGAGTCGCCGGGGCCAATCTTCAAAGAAGGAATGTTCAGCAGCGCCTGGTCTGAGGTGGTAGGGGAACCGTACAGGTTCCTTCCCAGCTTTACACCCGACAGCACGATGGGATGCTCCCGGTCAATGGACGAGGG
Source organism: Rufibacter sp. LB8 (assembly GCF_014876185.1). Taxonomy (NCBI): domain Bacteria; kingdom Pseudomonadati; phylum Bacteroidota; class Cytophagia; order Cytophagales; family Hymenobacteraceae; genus Rufibacter; species Rufibacter sp. LB8. Next base: position 4,324,785 of record NZ_JADALJ010000001.1, read on the forward strand.
CCTCAAACGGGTAGACCTGGGCGTCACCTCACTCTTCACGTGCTCCCGAATGATGCCAAACACTTCCTCGGGCTGGTAGGCATCGGTCATCCGCACATCCACGGTGAATTTGCATTGGTCAGGCACCACGTTGTGCTGTGAACCGGCCTGAATCACGGTCACGCTCATTTTCACTGGTCCTAGAAAGCTAGACTCCTTCGGGAAGCGGAATGTGCGGAACCATTCTATATCAGGCAGCGCCTCATAGATAGCATTCACGCCTTCCTCGCGGGCTGCATGGCCGCCCTGGCCTTTAACCACGCAATCCAGCACCATCAAGCCTTTTTCGGCGACGGCCAAATGCATCTGCGTAGGCTCTCCCACAATCGCAAACTCCACCGCGCCCAACTCCGGATAGATTAGCTCAATACCGTTTCTGCCAGATATTTCCTCTTCGGCGGTAGCCGCCAGCACCAAGTTATACTTCAAATCCTGCCGCTCATAGAAATGCAGAAAGGTGGCTATCAAGGAAACCAGACACCCGCCCGCGTCATTGCTGCCCAGGCCATAAAGTTTGCCATCCAGCACGGTGGGCGTGAACGGGTCAAACGTCCAGCTGGGGTGCGGCTTCACAGTATCATGGTGTGAATTCAGCAGCACCGTGGGTAAAGCAGGGTTGTAGTGCCGGTTAAAGGCCCAGACGTTATTTTCCTTCCGGTGAATTTCCACGCCCCGCGCCTGGAGGAACTGCGCAATGGCCTCAGCCGTCTCCGCCTCCTCACGGCTGAAAGACTGGATGGAAATTAATTGCTGGAGTAACGCGAGGGCGTCTTGATACAAAGTGTTGGTCATTTAATGGGACTACTTTATCTGATACTCCCCCTTTGAAGGGGGCGCAGGGGGATGTTTACTTTTGCTGATTCAAGCATTTCTGTTTTCGGCCTCTTTTTTGAAAAACAGGCCTAAAACAGAAGTACGTGGCGAGGCAAGTCAATGCATGGGAGAAAAGGCGTTGCCTGGTCTCTACTTTTCATCCGTATACAACTTCTCCGCTTTTTGGGCCGAGGTTTTGATGCCTTTAATCATGGCGGAACTGAAGCCGTTGTGCTCCATTTCATTGAGGCCGGCAATGGTGCAGCCTTTGGGCGAGGTCACTTTGTCAATCTCGTTCTCGGGGTGGCTGCCGAAGTGTAGCAGGAGGGAAGCGGCGCCTTTGGCCGTCTGGGCTGCCATGCGCAGCGCATCACCGGCGTGGAAACCAATCTCGGTGCCGCCCTGGGCCGCCGCTCTTATGGAGCGCAGAAAAAACGCGATGCCGCAAGCCACCAAGGCCGTCGCTGAGGACATCAGTTCTTCCTCAATCTCCACGGTTTCGCCCACGGCCGAGAAGATTTCCTTCACCAAGGCCATGTTCTCTGGCGAGGCATTTTTGCTGGCGATACACGTCATAGACTCCTGAATGGCGATGGCGGTGTTGGGCATGGCGCGCACCACTTCCACCACTTTGCCTATGCGCGTGATAATATCCGTCACGGCCACGCCGGTCACAATGGAAATGAACAGGTGCCGGCTGGGGTCGATGCTCTCGGATATGTTGTCTAGCACGCTGTCCAGTTGTTGCGGAAGAATGCTGAGCACGATGATGTCGGCTTCGGCCACGGCCAGCGCGTTGTTGCTGGAGGCGCGGTAGCCTTGCGCCACCATTGCGTCTAACAGCTTGGTGTTGCGGCGGGTAAGGGTGATGTCTTCGGCGCGGTATTTCCCGGCGGCCACCATGCCCTTCGCCAGCGCGATTCCCATGTTTCCGCCGCCCAGAATGGCTATTTTCTTGTACTGTTCACTCATGGTTTACCTATTTTGTAGCCGATGTTTTGGCTGAATTTCATGGCCTCACCCCCTAGCCCCCTCTCCAGTAGAGAGGGGGAACTCCGGTAAAGCGGTTGTTACTGTACTCGCGTTTTAGGCCTCGTTTTTGTAAATAAGACTTAAAACAGGTTTTGTTTCCAATATTTTTCGGCACGAATTATTAGACTCGTGTATATTTTTGACCATTTAAGCCCTTCCCTGCAAAACAATCCCCAAACGCATCAGCGGAGTTCCCTCTCTCTACTGGAGAGGGGGCTAGGGGGTGAGGCTAAAGCGTAATCCTCGTGCCCGCATTTCCGCCTGCGGCGATGTCCTGAATATCGGCGGCGTGGCCGATGATGACGGCGTTTACGCCTGCCTCAAGTGCAACAAACGCATTGTCCAGCTTAGGAAGCATGCCCGCGAAGATGGCGCCTTTTTCTTTCAGCTCGGCGTAGTAGTCGGGTTGTAGGTGGGGAATCACGCTGGTTTCGTCCTCCACATCCAGGAGCACGCCTTTCTTCTCGAAACTGTACACCAAGTTCACCTCAAAATTCTGGCTCAAGGCCACGGCCAGGGTAGAGGCGATGGTGTCTGCGTTGGTGTTGAGCATGTTGCCTTCGCCGTCATGGGTGAGGGCCGCGAACACCGGCACAATGCCTTGTTCTGCCAATGACGCCAAAAACGTGATGTTCACCTGCTCAGGACTTTCCACATCACCTACGAAACCATAGTCAATGTCTTTTACGGGGCGCTTGTGGGCGGGGATGACGTTGGCATCAGCGCCGGTGAGCCCCAGTGCGTTGCAGCGCCGGGCCTGCAATTGAGCCACCAGGTTCTTGTTCAGTAAGCCACCATACACCATGGTCACCAGATGCAGGGTGTTCGCGTCGGTGACCCGGCGGCCGTTAATCAGGATGGGTTCCATGCCCATTTTCTTGCCAATTTCAGAAGCGATGACCCCACCGCCGTGCACCAGCACCTTCAGGCCGGGCAGGAGCGCGAAGTCGGTCAGGAACCGCTCCAGGTTATCTGCGTTGTCCAAAACGTTGCCGCCGATTTTAATGACGTTTAATTTCTGCATGACTTTAAAGGTATCAAGTATCGCGTATTAAGTAGCACGATTCGAGATTTTTTAACTTATCCTTCAAACCGCTCACTTAGCTCTCTCTTGCTTTTCCGGATTTCCAATCTCGCTCTTCCGGATTTCTAATCCGGAAGCATTCTGTCGGGGATTTCTAATCCCCGTTTCTTCCATTTCGCTCGTGGTTCCCGGCGGATTAGAAATCCGCAACCAGGGAGTTCGGGATTGGAAATCCCGAACAGCGACGAGTAAGATGCTAGATTTCCTCACCCTTTATTGTCATCCTGTAAGGACCTTGTGGGCGAATTAGACAAGCGGAGGCTATCTACTACATTTCTGTTTTTGACCTCTTTTCTGAAAAACAGGCCGAAAACAGCTTTTTGCATGTCTTAACGGTCTGTCTAGTTAGCCCATAAGGCCCTTTCAGGATGACAGAGAGGTAGCCAAAGACCTCACAGGTTTTCAAAACCTGTGAGGTCTTTGGCTACTTTTACTGAATCCCTTCCAGCAACCGCTTCAGCACCGCCTGCGCGGCGAATTCCCTGTTGGCGGCTTCGTTGACCACTAAAGAGTTCGGGCCGTCCAGGATTTCGTCGCTGAGTTCCACGTTGCGGCGCACGGGGAGGCAATGCATCACTTTGGCGTTGTTGGTGGGCGCCAGGTGCTGATTGGTGAGCATCCAACTGGCGTCTTGGGTGAGCACGGCACCGTAGTTGGGCTGGTACGTGGACCAGTTCTTTACGTAAATGAAATCGGCACCTTCTAGCGCTTCCGCTTGATTATAGGTGATGGTGGCGCCGTTGGTGAACTGCGGGTCCAGTTCGTAGCCTTCGGGGTGCGTAATCACGAAATCCACGTCAGCGGCACACATCCACTCGGCAAACGAGTTAGGTACCGCCTGCGGCAAGGCTTTCACGTGCGGTCCCCAGGTCAAGACCACCTTCGGCCGACGGCCTTGCGGGGCATGCTCTGTGATGGTGACCAAATCAGCGAGGCTTTGCAAGGGGTGACGCGTGGCCGATTCCAGGCTAACGAAGGGCACCTTGGCGTATTGGATGAACTTCTTCAGAATTTCCTCCGAGTAATCTTCGACCACGTTCTGCAGTTTGGGGAAGGAGCGGAGGCCCAGCACATCGCAGTACTGGCCCATCACGGCGGCGGCATCTTTGATGTGCTCCACGGTGGTGCCGTTCATAATGGCCCCATCCTGGGTTTCCAGCGCCCAGCCTTCCTGGCCCATGTTCATGACCATCACGTTCATGCCTAAACTCTGCGCCGCTTTCTGCGTGCTGAGGCGGGTGCGCAAGCTGGGGTTCAGGAAAATAAGGCCCAGCGTCTTGCGCTTGCCCAGGTGCTCAAACGCATATGGGTTCTGCTTCAGCGCCAGCGCTTCCAGCACCAGGCTGTTTAGGTCTTCTACGTCGTGGACGGAAGTGAATTGCTTCATTTTTTGTGCGATTTGACCTCACCCTAAATCCCTCTCCCGCGGAGAGGGACTTCCGGCATTTGGCCTGATTAAACGATTTCTGTTTTCGGTCTCATTTCAGGAAAAGAGGCCGAAAACGCAAATTTTAAAACTCCCCTCTCCGTGGGAGAGGGGCCGGGGGTGAGGTGTCTATTTATTTACTAAAGCCACGAACGCCTCCAAGAATCTATCCAATTCGGCCTGCGTCACATTCAGGGCGGGCAGAATCCGGATGGTGTTTTTGTTGGAGGCCGAGCCGGTGAAGATGCGGAACTCGTCCAGCAGGGCTTTGCGGAGGGGAGCACAGGGTGTTTCCAACTCAATGCCTACCATCAGGCCCTGGCCCCGGACTTCTCGCACGCCCGGTAAGGCTTTGGCTTTTTCAATGAGGTACTCGCCCATATTGGCCGCGTTTTCTATCAGGTTCTCCTGTTCCATCACTTCCAAGACCGCCAAAGAAGCGGCGCAGGCAAGGTAATTCCCCCCGAAGGTGGTGCCCAGCATGCCGTGTTTGGCCGGAATTTCCGGGGAAATCAAGACGCCCGCCACCGGGAAACCGTTGCCCATACCTTTGGCGATGGTAATCAAATCTGGCTTGATGCCCGCGTGCTGGTGCGCAAAAAACTTACCAGAACGCCCATAACCCGATTGGATTTCGTCCAGAATGAGCAGTGCGCCATGCTTTCGGGCTAATTTTTCCAAATCCTGCAGAAAGGGTGCGGTAGGAATGTTCACACCGCCCACACCCTGAATGCCTTCCACAATGATGGCGGCCACTTCATTGGTGTTCAGCGCTTCTTCCACCGCGGCAGAATCATTGAATGGCAAAAAGATGATGTTCTCCGTCTCGTTTACCGGAGCCACTAGGCTGGGGTCATCGGTGGCAGCGACTACCGCCGAGGTCCTTCCGTGAAAGGACTTACTGAACGAAATCACCTTCTTGCGACCCGTGTGGAACGACGCCAGTTTCAGGGCATTCTCGTTAGCTTCGGCGCCGGAGTTAATCAGGAACAGATGGTAATCTACGTAACCGCTCAATTGGCCCAGTTTCTCCGCCAACTCCTGCTGTTGCGGAATCTTCACGGAGTTAGAGTAAAAACCCATCTGGTTCAGCTGGTCCGTAAGGCGCTTCACGTAATGCGGGTGGCTGTGCCCGATGGAAATGACAGCATGGCCGCCGTACAAATCCAGGTATTCGGTGCCGTTCTCGTCCCACAGCTTGGAGCCGAGGGCCTTCACGGGCGTGATATCAAAGAGGGGGTAAACGTCGAAGAGGTTCATGTTGAAGACGTAAGATTCAAGATGTAAGCCATCAGATTTTTCTGTTTAGCGGCTGTTTTTTGAAAATGAAGCCGAAAACAGAAATTTATATTTTTGCTGGCGCGAACGTTTGATTCACGCCAGGTATAATTATTTCATTTTCCTCCTGAAAGGACTTTGTGAGCAAACTATAGTAGTGTTGTAGTAAACGCTTTTACAGTTCGCCCATAAGGTCCTTTCAGGATGACAAAAGAAGCGGTGGCTGAGGCTTTGTTTCAAGTTTCGGCCTGTTTTAAGAAAAACAGCTGCTAAACGGAAAGCTAAAATCCAATCGCTTTCAACTGCAAACTCGCCCTTTCGTCCAGCCCGAACAGCAGGTTCATGTTCTGCACGGCCTGGCCGCTGGCTCCTTTGAGCAGGTTGTCAATCAGGCTGGTGATGACCAGTTGGTCATCGTGCTTTTCCAGATACAGCAGGCATTTGTTTGTGTTCACCACCTGCTTTAAATCTGGATTTTTGTCTGTGACGATGGTGTAGGGATGGCCTGCGTAGAACTGCCTGAACAGTTGCTGGGCTTCTTCCAAACTCAAATCTGAGGTCAGGTACGTGGTGCACAAGATGCCTCGGCTGAAATTCCCGCGGTACGGCACGAAGCGGATAGCCGTGTCCAGATTGCTTTGCAATGCCTGAAGGCTTTCGGTAATCTCCAGCAAATGTTGGTGCCCGAAGACTTTGTAGCTGGAGATGTTGTTGTTGCGCCAGCTGAAGTGCGAAGTCTCGGCCAGTTTCTGACCCGCGCCTGTAGAACCGGTAATGCCGCTCACATGTACCTCTGCGGGCAAAGAACCGTTTTCCGCCAGCGGCAACAAGGCTAACTGAATGGCCGTGGCAAAACAACCCGGGTTCGCCACGTTGGCGGCAGTTTTTATCTGGTCACGGTTCAACTCAGGAAGTCCGTACACGAACTGGCGATTGCCAAAAGCAGACTTTTCTGTTAATCGGAAGTCCTGACTTAGATCTATGATTTTTACCGTGTCCGGAATTGGGTTGGCGTCCAAGAATTTCTTCGCATCGCCGTGGCCTACGCAGAGAAACAGTACCTCCACGTCGGTGCCCAGCTCGTTGGTGAACACTAAATCCGAGTCGCCCAGTAAATCGGTGTGGGTGGCGGTGACGGGTTTGCCGGCCTGGCTGTTGCTGTGGACGAAGCTGATGTGAACATGCGGATGGTGTACCAGCAGGCGCAGGAGTTCACCACCGGTGTAGCCCGCTCCGCCCACGATGCCCACCTTGATAAGGCTATTTTGCATCGTCTTCGCCGTTAATTAAGCGGTACATCATGGTTTGGTTTCCGAAAATCTTCGAGAAGCCTTTCACGTCTTCGCCAGACCAGGCGTTGTTCATCTCGCCGTACGAACCGAATTTAGACGACATCAAATCATGCTCCGACTCAATGCCTTCCACCTGGAAGCGGTAAGGTGCCAGCCACACGTGTACTTTCCCGGTCACGGTTTTCTGCGTGTCAGTCAAAAACGTCTCAATGTTGCGCATGGTGGGGTCCAGGAACTGGCCTTCGTGCATCCAATTGCCGTACCAGGTGGCCAAGCTGTCTTTCCAGTACAGTTGCCATTTGGTGAGCGTGTGTTTCTCCAACGCATGGTGCGCTTTTATAATGACCATCGGCGCAGCCGCCTCAAAACCCACGCGTCCTTTAATGCCGATGATAGTATCCCCCACATGGATGTCACGACCAATGGCGAAAGCTCCGGCAATCTCCTGCAGTTTTTGAATAACGTGCACCGGGTTGTCGAATAGTTCATCGTTCAAACCAACCGGCTCGCCGTTTTTGAAGTGCAGCGTAATGCGCTCCGGCGTTTCTTTGGTCAATTGGGTTGGGTAGGCCGATTCCGGCAAAGCCTGGTGCGAAGTCAACGTCTCCTTGCCACCTACCGAGGTTCCCCAGATGCCTTTATTAATTGAATACTGCGCCTTCTGAAAGTCCATCTCCACGCCACGCTCTTTCAGGTAGGCAATCTCTTCCTCTCTGGACAGTTTAAGGTCACGGATGGGGGTGATGATTTCCACGTTGGGGATGAGAATGTTGAACACCATGTCAAACCGCACCTGGTCGTTCCCGGCACCGGTACTGCCGTGAGCCACCGCTTCGGCGCCCACTTCTTTCGCGTACTTGGCAATGGCCATGGCCTGCGAAATACGCTCGGCACTAACCGATAGGGGATAGGTGTTGTTTTTCAGCACATTCCCGAAAATCAGATACTTCAGGCAAGACTGGTAGTAGTTGTCGGTTTCGTCTAAGGTTACGTGGTGGGTAACGCCCAGATTCTCTGCCCTTCGGGCGATTTCCGCCAGTTCCTCTTCAGAGAAGCCGCCGGTATTCACAATGGCCGAATAGATTTCATAACCTTGTTCCAGCAGGTACTTCACACAAAACGATGTGTCTAAACCGCCGCTGAACGCGAGAACTACTTTTTTCATTTTAATGAGTGAATGAGTGAAGGTGAGAATGAGTGAATGTTTAATGAGTGAAGTAGTGAATGATGGAATGAGTGAATGAAAAAATATTCACTCATTCCATCATTCACTACTTCACTCATTGTTTTTAGGCGGAACGTACAACATGGCGGTGCAGAGACAGTTACTTCTTCCTTTAGCGGTCAGGATCTCGAAGTTGACGCAGCTGCGGCAGCCTTTCCAGAACTCCTCGTCATTGGTGAGTTCTGAGTAGGTTACGGGGCGGTAACCCAGGTCTGAGTTGATTTTCATGACTGCCAATGCCGTCGTTAACCCAAAGATTTTGGCGTTGGGGTACTTGGTGCGGCTCAGTTCGAAGATTTTCTCCTTGATGCGTTTGGCCAGTCCGCTTTTGCGAAGGTGCGGCGACACAATCAGGCCCGAGTTGGCCACGTATTCGCCGTGGCCCCAAGTTTCAATGTAGCAGAAGCCCGCCCAGTTGCCAGCGGCGTCAAACGCGATGACGGCTTTGCCTTCGGTCATCTTCATGGCCACGTACTCGGGGCTGCGCTTGGCAATGCCGGTGCCGCGGGCCTTGGCAGAGGCCTCCATCTCGTCACAGATTAGCTGGGCGAACGGGGTGTGCTCCTCAGAAGCCACCACCACAGAGAAATCAGATTGGGAAGTTTCCATGGAAACGGATGCAATGGGCTGTGTCTGTACAGCCGTAGCGTACATACGCATGGGTATATGTTTTAGATATTTTTTAAAAAGAGAAAAGGGGGACGCCAATAATGCTATGGGCGGCCTGCACGTAGTCCGGGTGGGTTGTTTCCAACAACTGGAGCCGGTGGCCTAGCGCCTCGGTCGGGAAAGGTAAATGGGGGTAGAAAAAACTGTTCTGGGAAGAACAGAAAAAAGCGCACTCCAAAGGCTGGAGCGTTTTACCGAGCCGGAGGCCACAGATAAAAGCGACTTTTTATTCATTGAGGTAGAAAGATATCAAAGGTAGAGAGGCATCTACTCAGACGCCTCGGCGCAAATATTTCAATTAAAAAATGAAATAAACAATTAACGCAGTTAAAATTTAATGAAATATTATAAAAATAGGTATTAATCTGCCAGAACAGCCGCAAAAACCCTAAAGCGTTGCTACTTATACTTCAACAGACGTATATTATTTCTGGTATGATAAAAAAAACATTTCCGTTTTTGCCCTCATTTCCAGAATGGAGCCCGAAAACGGAAAAATAAATTCGATAATTCTCAAATAGTAAAGGCGCAGTCCCTTCTCCCTTTGGGAGAAGGCTAGGATGAGGGAGATTTCTTTTAAACTAAAAAAGCATTTACTGTGAAATTACACCCTCACCCTAACCTTCTCCCAGGGGGAGAGGGGATTTTCATGGTACCCGTTTTTGGCTCCGTTTTTGGAAATGAGCCCGAAAACGAAAGAATGACTTAAGACTGGTTGAACTGCAACCTCAACAGATTGGCGTAGATACCGGCGGGGTTGCCAGAAAGTTCGTCATGCGTACCTTGTTCGGCGATGCGGCCTTTGTCAATGACCAGAATCTTGTCTACTTTTCTGATGGTGGCCAGGCGGTGCGCAATGATGATGGTGGTGCGGTCTTTCATCAGTTCATCCATGGCGTCCTGCACCAATTTCTCAGATTCAGAGTCCAGGGAACTGGTGGCTTCGTCCAGAATCAAAATAGACGGATCTTTGAGAATGGCCCGGGCGATGGCCACGCGCTGGCGCTGTCCGCCTGAGAGTTTAATGCCGCGTTCGCCCACCACGGTGTCAAACGCTTCTGGGAAACTCTGGATGAATTGCAGCGCGTTGGCTTTTTGGGCGGCCAAGACAATCTCCTCCTCGGTGGCGGCTGGTTTTCCATAGGCAATGTTTTCCCTTATTGTGCCGCCAAACAAGAGCACTTCCTGCGGCACAATGCCCAGGTTGCTGCGCAAATCATGCAGCGGCATGAAATTGATGTTCTGCCCGTCAACCAGAATGGTGCCCTGGTCTACGGCGTAAAACTTCATCAAAAGCTGTACAATGGTAGACTTGCCCGCGCCGCTGGGACCCACCAGGGCAATTTTCTCGCCGGCTTTTATCTCGAAGTCAATGTCTTGCAGCACTTGTAAATCTTGCCGGGTAGGGTAGGAGAAGCCCACGTTCTGATAGCGCACGCTGCCGTTGAACCTTGCCACGCTGGTAGGAACCAACCCAAAATCTTTGTTCTCAACGGGCAAATCCAGAATCTCCAGAATACGCTCAGACGCGCCCAAAGACACCTGCACCTTGGCGTATAAATCGCCTAAACCGGCTACCGAGGCCCCAATGAACGTGGTGTAGAGCACAAAAGACGTGAGTTCGCCCAGTGTGAGTTCGCCGCGCTGCACCAAGGTGGCGCCGTACCAAATCACCAGAATAATGCCGCCAAACAAGCCCACAATAATGAAAGAGATGAACGCGCCTCTATAAAACGACGTGGAAATGGCCGTTTTCACGGACCGTTGCAACGCCGTGCGGTAGCGGCCAATCTCAAACAGTTCATTCGTGAAGGACTTGACCACCTGAATGGCCTGCAGGGTTTCCTCCACAATCACGTTGGTGATGGCCAGTTCATCTTGCGTGCGCTTGGACAGTTTTTTCAGGCGTTTCCCGAACACCATGGCCAGAACCACCAGCACCGGAAACGTGGCCAGCATGAACAGCGACAGCTTGACGGAGGTGTACATGATAAACCCGATGCCCACCAAGAGCGTGGTAATCTGCCGGAAAAGCTCGGCCAGCGTAATAGAAAAACCGTCTTGGATGTAGCTTACGTCTGAGGTGATGCGGCTGGTGACTTCGCCCACGCGGCGGGTCTCAAAGAACGTGAGCGGCAAGCCCATGAACTGGGAATAGAGGCTCTGGCGCACATCGGCCACGGCATTCTCACTAACCCGCGCAAAGAAATATACCCTGAAGAACGAGAAAATGCCCTGCAGCAGAATCACGCCAAACAGGCACGCCGCAATCAGGTCAATGTCATTGGTGAAGAAGTTGGTTTGGTTGCCCACCGCGGCGTCCAGCAAAATGCCCGTAATGGCCGGAAACGCCATAAACGTAAGGCTGGAGAACAGCAGAAAGCCCAACCCAATGAGGAAGTTCGTTTTGTAAGGCAAGACAAACCGGAACACTTGCAGTCCCCGGCGCAGACTCTCTTTACTCAGTTTGGTCTTTCCCTCGGTCTCCGCTGCTGGGTCAGAGGCAGCTCTGCGTTTTGCCATGTAATCAATCTGTTTCTAAAAGTAGCGTCAGCCCGAAGGCCGGCGAAGGCCAGTGGTTTTTGGCAAGTCCGTTTCCGTTTTTGGCTTCGTTTTCAGAAATGGGCCCGAAAACAGGAAAGGGCGTTGCCGCTGGCAAAATCGTGCAAAGGTAGGTATTCTGCCGCAATCTGGCGCAGGAATTTCAAGCAAGTTGGCTATTTCTATCCGTTGGTTTTGACAAGGCCCACAGACCCAGCAGCATCAGAAACCCATTCAGCAGCAACACCTCAAACCCAAATTTGTAACCCCAGAACCAGGCTTCAGAATTAGCACTGATGATATACGTGCACATCGGCGAGAGCACGCCCAACACCGGCACCATTTGGTCTTTTACGGCTCTTTTCGTCAACATCCCGAAGGTGAACATGCCCAGCAGCGGACCGTACGTGTAGCCTACCAACGTAAACAGCGTGGCAATAATGCTTTGGTCATTGAACAGCTTAAACCCCAGAATCACCAGATACAACAGTACTGAAAACCCAACGTGTACCCAGTTTTTGTATCTGATTCGCTCAGCTTCCGGGTGGTCTTTGAAATTCAGGAAATCCACGCAGAACGAAGTGGTCAAGGCGGTCAAGGCTGAATCTGCCGATGCATAGGTAATAGCCGTGATGCCCAGCACAAACGCCACCGCCGCCACTGCTGAGAAATGATTCAAGGCCAGAAACGGAAACACATCATCGGCCCGTGCAGGTAACGTGATGCCTTTTTGGTGCGCGTACAGATACAGCAGCGCGCCCAGACTCAGGAACAGCACATTGACCACCACCAGAATGACAGTAAACCAGAACATGTTCTTTTGCGATTCTGGGAGGTTGCGGCAGCTTAGGTTTTTCTGCATCATGTCCTGATCCAGCCCGGTCATGGCAATGGTGATGAACATGCCGGCCAACAACTGCTTCACAATGAAATTTGGCGCTTTGGCATCCCAGACCACCAGTTGGGAATAAGAACTTTCAGAAATGGTTTGCGTGAGGTTTTGGAACGAAAGGTTGAGTTCCTGTGAAACCAGCACAATGCTCAAGCCCAGACACACCAGCATGGCCAGGGTCTGCAGCGTGTCGGTCCAGATAATAGTTTTCATGCCGCCCCTGAACGTATAAAGCCAGATAAACGCAATAGTCAAGCCCACAGACACTTCAAACGGCACGCCCAATGGCCCGAACACCGCCAACTGCAACACGCCCGCCACCAGGTACAGCCGCAACGCCGAACTCAACGTGCGCGACAGCAGGAAAAACGCCGCGCCCGTTTTATAAGACCAAAAGCCCAGCCGCGTCTCCAGATACGTGTAAATTGACACCAGTTGCAGGCGGTAATACAGCGGCAGCAGCACCAGCGCAATCACCACGTAGCCCAGCACATAGCCCAGCACCATCTGCAAATAGGTGAACCCCGTTTTCTCCACCATGCCCGGAATAGACACAAACGTAATCCCGCTCAACGTAGTCCCAATCATCCCAAACGCCACCACGTACCACGGCGAATTTCTGTTCGCTAAGAAAAAACTGCCCGTAGATTCGCCTTTCTTGCTGGTCACAAAAGACACCGCCAACAGCAGACAGAAATAACCTACAATTATGCCCAGGGTTAACAGCGGAGACACTTTAGTTAATTAAGAATTGGGAATTAGGAATTAGGAATTGGCAAAAGTACGGCGGGTTTTCCGTTTTGGTGCTCAATTCTGGAAATGAAGCCGAAAACGGAAAAAGCCTGTCTTATTAGACAGGCTTTTTATTGTGTTAAGATTTGAATTCAGGCAACTCTCTGAATTTCCAGAGGACACCTCTAAACACGGATTCTCCCCTTGAGGGGAGCGAAGAGGGGTGTTTATACAGGAGAATAATTATTGCAGATAAATGTAGGGGCGTATCGCATACGCCCTATGCGGTGACAATAGCAGTATCAGTTATACGACGAAAAGGCAGTCTGAAAAAAAAGGAATACCTAATCAGGAATGCGCAAGGGCGTATGCAATACGCCCCTACCTTTCCTATATCGAATTATAACGCTTTACGCCACTTCTGCCGGGTCCAGCAAATCTGTGCGTTTTCTGGAGATAGACCAAAGACCCAGGAACGTCAGCAAACCGTTCACCAGCAAGACCTCAAACCCGAATTCGTAGCCCCAGAACCAGGCTTTGGAATTGGCATTCAGCACATACGTAATCAGCGGAGCCAGCACGCAAATCAACGGCACCAGGTTGTCTTTCACCGGACGGTTATTGAACAGGCCAAACGCATACAAGCCCAGCAACGGGCCGTACGTAAAGCCCGCCACCTTAAACACGGCCTGCACCACGCTCTCATCGTTCACTAGTTTAAAGATGATAATCACCACCGCCATTAAGGCCGAGAAACCTACGTGCGTCCAGTTTTTCAGACGGACGCGCTCGGTTTCGGGACGGTCTTTGAAGTTCAGGAAATCCACGCAGAAAGAAGTGGTCAACGCGGTCAAGGCAGAGTCAGCCGATGCGTAGGTGATGGCCGTGATGCCCAGAATAAACGTGATGCCCGCAAACGGCGTGAAATATTTTAGCGCCAGCTCGGGGAACACCATGTCGCCTTTGGCAGGGAGCGTGATTCCTTTGGCTTCAGCGAACAGATAAAGCAACGCGCCCAGGCTCAGGAACAGAATATTCACCAGTAAGATGATGGCCGTAAAGGAGAACATGTTCTTTTGGGCTTCGCCGATGTTCTTGCAGCTTAGGTTTTTCTGCATCATGTCCTGGTCCAGGCCCACCATCACAATAGAGATAAAGGCGCCAGAGACAAATTGCTTCAGGAAATATTTGGTGTCTTTGAAATCGTCAAAAAAGAAAACGCGGCTGTACTTGCTCTCAGAAATGGTGTTCACCATGCCGTTGAAATCCATGGCCAGCGCATCTTTTATCATGATAATGCTAATGCCCACGCAGACCAACATAGCCAGCGTCTGGAAAGTATCTGTCCAGATAATGGTTTTCATACCGCCTCTGAAGGTGTACACCCAAATCAAGGCAATGGTAATAATCACCGACACTTCAAACGGCACGCCCACCGCGTCAAACACGGCCAACTGCAGCACGCCCGCCACCAAAAACAATCTAAAAGCAGAGCCTAACGTACGCGCCAACAGGAAATACGCCGCCCCCGTTTTATAAGACCAATACCCGAAGCGCTGCTCCAGATAACTGTAAATAGACACCAGGTTGAGCTTGTAGTACAGCGGCAACAGCACCAGCGCCACCACAAAATAGCCCGCCATGTTGCCCAGAATGAACTGTAGGTAAGAGAACTGTGCGGTAGCTACCATGCCTGGCACCGAGATGAACGTGACGCCAGAAAGCGACGTGCCAATCATCCCGAAGGCCACAATGTACCACGGCGACGACCGGTTGGCCAAAAAGAAGCTGTCCGTAGACTCACCTTTTTTGCTGGTGATAAACGAAATACCGATTAGAATACAGAAATAGCCGGCAATAATGGAGGCAATAAGAATAGGCGACATGCAGGTTAGGGTTGGGTTCTGTTTGCGGGTTTGTCTGGTATTGAAATATAGGCGTTTTCGGGCTCATTTCTGAAAACGAAGCCGAAAACGGATGTAATCTACAAAAAGAAGCCTTCCCAATACACATCAGGAAGGCTTTTATTAAAAATTTTTAAAAACGAAGGCGTGGCTTAGAACCCTCCGGGGCCGTACATGCCCGCACCAGAATAACCCGAGAAGCCACTATTGAAAGCGCCCGGCGTGTTCCAGTAACTGCCGCCGTTGCTGTAGCGCACGCCGCCTGAAATGGTCACGTTGTCAGACACTTTGTATTGGGCATTGAATTGAAAACCTTCCTTGGGCAGGCGGCCATACGTGTACGGATTGCCATACATTCTGGAAGTAACCATGGGGTTCAGGTCTTTCCAAACGCTGCCGCTCAGCAGCAAACGCTCGGTCATGGCGTAAGACCCGCCCACGTGCAGCAGAAACTGACGGTTAGCGTTGCTGTTGGCCAGCAGGGTGGGCGCCGCGCCGCCTTCGGTCACCGGACCTCTGAACGTGGCATTTCCCCAGTGCTGCACCATGGTCAAGCTGCTGAACACGCTGAACCGCGGCGTCACGTGGTACCGCACGCTGGGTTCCACAAACGTAGCCGACCCAAAACTGCTGAAAGACGCGCCCGCCGAGAAACTGTAATTAATACGCGGTACAAACACTTCGGGTAGTTTGGTTGAATCTGAGCTTACCGTCTGTGCCTGCACGCCTGCCGTTATTAGCAAGCCGAACAGCGCAGACAAAATGAATTTCTTTTGAAACATAGGTTTTATAGCTGAACCAGCGACCGTTCCTTTGCCCACCGGTATTCGTTTAAAAATTTAAGAAGCACCAGGTACCTCTTTGCTACTAAGATAGCGGTTTTATCTCTCTAACGAAACAACCCGTGCCTTCGTCTATAAATTCCCGTTTTCGGGCCCGTTTCCAGAAACGGTGCCGAAAACGGAAACTACTTGGTGCGGGGGCTGAGCCAGGCCTCGCGGCGGGCTTTCACGTCAGCAGAAAGTTTCTGGCCGGTTTTCTCCAGCAGCACCACTTCGGTTTTAGGGTCTTGGATTAAGGTGACCATCACGGTTTTCTTCTTGCCGTGCTGCTCCACTTCCAAAGTGACCTGGTCGCCGGGCTTTTGTTTGGCCAGCAGGTCATCCAGGGTTTTCTGGTCTTTGAGTTTCTGGCCGTTGAAGGTGAGCAACACGTCTTCGCGGTCAAGGCCGGCCTGGTACAACGGACTATTCTGGAACGTGCCCATAGAAAGGATGGCCTTGTCATTCTGGAACCGCAACGCTTCAAAGTTCAAGGCTGCGCTGTTGGGCTTGGCCAGCCGAACCGCCAGGCCCATGTTCTTGGCCAGCGCTTCATAGGGCATCAGTTCCTTGCCATGAATGTGTTTCCGGAAGAACTCCTGCGCGAAGGTTGGGTTTTTGGTATAATCCGCTAAGGCTTGTTCCAGGTCCAGCAGTGAATACGGTTTCTCATTTTTGCCGTGGCGCTCCCAGAGCAGGCGCATGTAATCGTCCAGAGAAAGGTTCTTGAACTGCGTGCGCAAGGTCCAGTCCAGGCCAATGCCAATGGCGCTGCCAAAGGTGTAGTACGAAATATGCGTGTTGTGGCGGTTTACGGGGTCCACCGACCTGGAGGCATCTACAAACGGCGCCTGCATGCTCATCTCCACCGGCGAGAAATAGTTCTTCCCCGGCGCGAACAGCACATAGCCCACATCACTGGTGAGTTCCTTCAGGAAATCATCTGCCTTGGTCACGCCCGCGCGGTGCATGGCCAGGTCGCCGTAGTAAGAGGTGAAGCCTTCGGCCAGCCACAACTCACCGCTCATGTTGGCATCTGCGAAGTTGTACGGCTCCAGCGTGCGCGGCCTGATGCGCTCCACGTTCCAGGCATGGAAAAACTCATGGCTCACGGTACCCAAATTGCCGGTCATGCCGGTGGCCAAGGGCCGTGAACTGGTCAAAATGGTGGAGTTGCGGTGCTCCATGCCATCGCCGGGCGTGCCGGGCATATAGCAGGCAATAAAGGTGTAAGTACCGAAGTCAAACGAAGGCAATTCCCCAAACACGGCCTGCTGTTCCTGCACAATTCGCTTGGCTTTGGCGGTGTAGTCGGTCAGTTCAGCATCAGAGCCGTTGTGGTGCAGGGCAATTCTAATGGTTTGGGTTTTGCCGTTTTCAGCGACCTGCCACTCGCGCCATTTCAAATCAGCGAGCTCCGTGGGACTGTCCATTAAATACTGAAAATTGGGTGCCGAAAACGTGAGCGTGCCGGGTTCTGGCTTGAGTTGCGTGGCGGCGGTCCAGTTACTGCCCGCGGGCGGAAGAAATTTCACTTGCACGGGCGCGTTTTCCATGCTGGGCGAATACATGAACGTGGCGGGCGCGTTGAGGTGGGCGTGCGTGGTGTTTACCCCGGCGTAAGTTCCGTCTGGGTGGTCAGCGAAAAGCGTATAGGTCACGGTCACGGTGCCGTCATGGCCGACCACGTTCCACTGGTGCAGGTTGGGGCGGGAAATCACCAAGTTTCGGCCTTGGCCGTCCACCGCTTTTACATTGTACACGTTCTTCGCGAATTCATGCAGGGCATAACGGCCGGGCGAGGAGCGGGCCATGCGCACTTCCAGGGTAGGTGACTGTACGTTTTTGAAGGTGGCCTCCACGGTGGCTTCACGGTGGGCGGCGTTCTCAAAAGACACCTGGTACGCCACCGACTGCTGCGCCACCGCCGTCGGAACAGTGAAAGAAAAAAACGCGGCAGCCAGCGCCACGCAGAATGCTTGTTTCATAAGTGAGGGATTTTCAGGGGGACAAGATACGCAAGAACCAGAATTTTTTGGCATAGTCCCTTGGAGGGTTCTGGAACCTTAACTTTTAGAGTGTTCTGGCCCATTGGACTTCTGCCAAACCTGGGTTTTGATGAATGAACCATAAAACAGCGCCTCCTGCCTCATTTGGTAGGTCAATTCCTCAAAATAGGGGTTTGACTCTGTAAGCGTGCTGGCCGAAATACCGCTCACGCGCCTGAAAAACCGGTACATGGCCCACAACAGCGGTTGCTGCCATGCTTTTTTCAACCGTGATGACGAAAACAAATGAAAATCTGTGTGCACCCAAAGTCCGCCCGGTAACAGCGCTTCGTCTAAATTTTGCACCATGATTTTCACTTCGGGTTCAGTGAATAAATCCAGCACGAAGGGCGTGAGCACAACATCAAACTTCTCCTCCGGCGTAAGATGTTGCTCAGTTCCTTTCCTGAATTCTACTAGTGATGTAAACCCTGTGGCTTTTAGGTTCTCCTTCGCTTGGGCAAGCATCTTCCCCGACGGTTCCAAATAGAGCACGTGTCCTGGTTTCCCCTTTGTAAACAATTCCTGAAGAATCCAGCCGCTGCCGCCGCCCAATATCAACACGCTGGCACCAGCCGGAATCAAGTTCAGGAAAGAAGCCTGCGCCCTTCGCTGCGCTTTCCCGAAGACCAATTGTGCCAGTGCATCATACACGGGGGCAATGGCATCAAAATTAGGAATTGGCGAAGGCATGGTCGGGTAGAAGGCTGGTTTGGGCGCTGTTTCCAAAATTGAGCCCAAAAACGGAAATTTGAAAGTGCGGGAGGAAAGTATAGGATGGAAATGTTGTGATTTAGCGGTGTGTGACCCACCCCAACCCCTCCCAGGAGGGGAGCAGCTGCACCAGTTTTTAAAGCGACTCTATCTTTTTGGCGTTTAATTCCCCTCCTGGGAGGGGTAGGGGTGGGTTCAACTATTTTGGATCAACTACAAAAAGTAGCCACCTTATAAATCGACCTAAATCAAAATTCATTCATTCACTCACTCATTCACTCATCCAATCACTCACTCACTCACTCAACACTTACCCGTGCTGGAAATGACGGTCCACGGTGGCTTCCAGTTTGGCGAAGATAAAGTCTATGGCCTGGTCGCGCATTTTTCGGGCATCGCCTTTAAAGACCTGGCGGTATTCTTCTACGCGGTCCTCAAAAAAGATGGAGACAAAGGTAGTGCCAATGGGTTTTTCGGGGTTTTCTGAGCCGCCTTGCCCAAACAGGCCGGTCACGGCAATGCTCACGTTGGCTTTGAGGAGTTTGTGCAGACCCAGCACCATCTCATTGGTGACCTGCTGGCTTTCGGCGGTGTAGAGCTTAAGGGTGTCGGTTTTTACGCCCAGAATCTTGTTTTTGGCCCGTTCATGATAGGTGACCACGCTGCCCAGAAACACGTCTGAAGAGCCAGTGGCCTCGCTCATGGTGGCAGCCAGGCTGCCGCCGGTGCAGCTTTCGGCAAAGGCCAGGGTGAGGTCTTTGTCTTTGAGTTTCATGATCAGCTGCGTCAGTTCCTCTGGTTTCATAGCGTATTTAGTGGCCCATGGGGTGTACTGTTTTTGACTTGGCTAAGTTGCCACTTAACACCCGGCCCGTTTCTACGTACGCTTGTAGACGAAATTTCCGTTTTTGGCCCCGTTTCCAGAAATGAGCCCCAAAACAGAAACCCGACCCATTCTCTATGAAAAAAGCGATAAGAAAATTTGTGGCGTCCACGGCGCTCTTCACCGTGGAGCTGGTGGTGATCTGGAGCGTGTTCATCTTGTGCCTCATGCTTTTTTTCTGGCTGGCCAAGGAAGTGCTGCCGGGCCGCGAGCTGGGCTTTGACTCCCGCGCCTTTGCCTGGGCAGACGCCCGCAACACCCCCGAGCTCACCGAGTTTATCAAGAGCATCACTTTTCTGGCCTCGCGCCATTTTATCTCGGGGGCCGGTCTCATGCTTATTGCCTATTTCCTGTTCGTGAAAAAGCACAAGTGGTACTCGCTCAAAGTACCGGTGATTGCCCTTGGCAGCATCTCCTTGAACCTTATGCTCAAGTACCTGTTCAACCGGCCCAGGCCGCTGGTGCCGCATCTGGTGGAGAGTTACGGGCTCAGTTTCCCCAGCGGGCACGCCATGATCAGCGCCTCGTTTTACGGCCTGCTCATTTACCTTGTCTGGAAAAATGTCAAGAACCCACCCTTGAAATTTCTGCTCATTGTGCTGCTCTCGTTGCTCATCATGTTCATTGGGTTCAGCCGCGTGTACTTACACGTACATTACGCCACAGATGTAGTGGCCGGGTTAGCGGCGGGCCTAGGCTGGGTGATTCTGGCCGTTTTCATGCTCAACCGTATGGAAAAATTCTCTAAGCAAAATCTCAATCCTATTGTAAAAGAAGGACTTCCGGAAACTGCCGCATAAATTTTTCTGAATTTGCCTTTTACCCTATGGCGAATTCTAAAAAAGTAGTAGTTTTGTGCTCCCAATAGCAATAAAGGGATTTTGCGCTGGTGGCGAAATTGGTAGACGCACTGTCTTCAGGTGGCAGCGCCTTCGGGTGTGGGAGTTCGAGTCTCCCCCAGCGCACAGAATAGAAAATCCGGTCTTTTTTAAGGCCGGATTTTTTTAGTTTAGCCCACTTTCTCAATTGTTGCCCGTAAACAACACCTGAAAGTTTGTAACATTACCCCCACTAGTACCGCCCATGGTTCATTTCCAGGAAGACGAAGAGCACTTGAAAAGTGATTTTATGAATTTCAGCCAATTGCTGGACAGCCAGGGACTGGAAGGGGCCTTGGGGTTTCTCAATAGCAGAACGCCGCACCGGTTTACCGGCATTTACCAGTACAGCGGTGAGGTGCTGGCCAATCTGGCTTTGTTTGACGGCGTGGTGGGTGGTCTGGTGAAAGGCGATGACTTTCCCATGGAAACCACCTATTGTGCGCTGGTGCAGCACCAGCCCAGCAAAACCATGGAATTCCATGACATCACCACCGAAGACCGCTTGACAAGAAATGAGAAATCGCCGGTAGTCTCTTATTGTGGCGTTTTGATCTCTGATGAACAAGGGCAACCCTTCGGGACGCTGTGCCATTTTGATGTAAACCGTTGCCAGGAGCGGGTATCTGATATTCCGTTGCTGCAGAAAGCTGCCCAGTTGCTTTACCGGTACTTTGTTTCTCAGGAATCTTCCAGATAGCATCTGGGGTTGAGATTTACATGCGAAGGAAGCCGGTCTCTCAAAAGGCCGGTTTTTTATTTCCGGTCCTGCGCGCGGTCACCTTTACTTGATTGCCTGGGGCGAGCTTCTTTATTGGCGGCTGTACAATTTCCGTTTTCGGCCTCGTTTTCAGAAATGAGCCCCAAAACGCAATTGTGCGTATAAGCCACTTGTTTTACTAAACGCCCGTACTGCCTTATGCAAGACCTCACGCCGCAACAGCAACAGACCGCCCGCCGGACCGGTGCGTTTCTGGCCACGCTGTCTTTGCAGATGATTCTGTTATGGGTGCTGTTTGTGGGCTCTGTGCTGCTCTTTTTCTGGATGACCACCGTGGTGTTTGTGGCGCAGGAAAAAGCCCTGGACCAAGAAGCCTTTCAACTGGCCAAGGAATACACCAACCCCCAGATGACCCGGTTCATGTTCTTCGTGACGTTTTTTGGGTCCAAGAATTTCCTGATTTTTGGGTCGTTGGCGTTGGCGGCCGTGTTTCTCATTTTTAAGCGCTGGCGATTCTATTCCATCAAGATCATTGCCATTGCCGCCACCACCACGCTGTTCAACCAAACCATGAAACTGTTTTTCTCCCGGCCAAGGCCTGCAACGGCGTTGATTGAGCAGAACGGCCTCAGTTTCCCCAGCGGCCACGCCATGATTGGCGGCGCGTTCTGGGGGCTTTTGGTGTACCTGGTCTGGACCAATGTGCGGCCCCTGTGGCTGCGCTGGGTGATCAGCGGGGTACTGGCCATCTGGATTTTCCTCATCGGCTTCAGCCGCGTGTATTTGAACGTGCACTACGCCTCAGATGTGCTGGCGGGCTGGGCGGCGGGCTTTTTCTGGCTGGTGATAGCCCTGTACCTGCTCAAAAAATGGCAGGAGAAACTGGGCCGTAAGGTGAGCCGCTGGTAAACACTTGCTTTCTGGTGCAGACCCAAGGTGCTATTTTGTGGTTTTGTGGAGAAAAATGACAATTTTTACAACCGCAAGTACGCCTTGTTCTAACCAAGACTTCGCTTAACAAGACACCATATGATTATTACACCCAGAGTACGCGGCTTTATCTGCCTGACCTCGCACCCAGAAGGCTGTGCCCAGAACGTGCAGAACCAAATCAACTACGTGAAATCAAAAGGCACCATTGACGGCCCCAAGAAAGTGCTGGTCATTGGCGCCTCTACCGGTTTTGGTTTGGCCTCCCGCATCACCGCCGCTTTTGGTTCAAACGCGGCCACCTTGGGCGTGTTCTTTGAGAAACCGTCGGCGGCCGGTAAGCCTGGTTCCCCGGGCTGGTACAACTCTGCCGCCTTTGAGAAAGAAGCCCACGCCGCGGGCCTGTACGCCAAAAGCATTAACGGCGACGCTTTTTCAGACGAAATAAAACGCCAGACCCTGGACGTGATCAAAGCAGATTTGGGGCAGGTGGATCTGGTGATTTACAGCCTGGCATCGCCGCGCCGCACCAATCCTAAAACTGCAACCACGCATAATTCGGTGCTAAAGCCCATTGGCCAGACGTTCTCTAACAAGACTGTGGACTTCCATACCGGCAATGTGACCGAGGTTTCTATTTCCCCGGCCACTGAGGAAGACATTGAGAACACCGTAGCCGTAATGGGCGGCGAAGACTGGGAATTCTGGATAGATGCCTTAAAAGAAGAAGGTCTCTTGGCCGAAGGCGCGACCACCGTGGCGTATTCTTACATAGGGCCAGCTTTGACCGAGCCGGTTTACCGCAAAGGCACCATTGGTCGGGCCAAAGACCACCTGGAGGCCACCGCCTTCACCATCACCGACAAACTGAGAGACCTAAACGGCAAAGCCTACGTGAGTGTGAACAAAGCTTTGGTGACGCAGGCCAGCTCCGCTATTCCTGTGATTCCCTTGTACATTTCCTTGCTCTACAAAGTGATGAAAGCCAAAGGAATTCATGAAGGCACCATTGAGCAGATTCAGCGCCTGTACCAGGAACGCCTGTTCACCAACTCAGAAGTGCCCGTGGACGAGAAAGGCCGCATACGCATTGACGATTGGGAAATGCGCGACGACGTGCAAGCCGAAGTAGCCGCCCTCTGGGAGCAAGCCACCACCGAAAACCTGCAGGAAATTGGTGATTTGGCCGGTTATCGCAAAGACTTCTTCAACCTGTTCGGGTTTGAGGTAGAAGGCGTGGACTATGAGAAAGACGTGAACGAAGTGGTAGAAGTGCCGGGCTTGGTAAGCTAAAACTCGGTTTTTCTCTTGTAAAGATTAACGCAAAGACCCGATTACACGTGAGTGGTGTCGGGTCTTTTTCGTTCATTTGTTTTTTTACACGAACTATGCTGAAAGCAATTGATGCGTATTTTCTGGCTTTAGAGGAACCTACCAGAGGCTGCCTTCAATTTCTGCGTGCGTATCTGTTGGCACAGGACAGCCAGATCACCGAAGCTTTTAAACACGGTGTGCCCTTCTTCTACTACAAAGGCAAATCGTTCTGCTATTTCTGGTGGCACAAAAAACGGCAACAACCTTATATTGGGTTTATACGGGGCGCTCACCTGCACAACCCACTGCTGTTGCAGGAGAAACGCACGCAGATCAAAATTTTGCTTTTGAACCCAGAAGAAGATTTACCTATGGATTCTATTGAGGAGTTGTTAGAAGAAGCGAAGGCGTTGTATTAGTGAAAGAGTAGGGGTTTTGTAGGACTGTTAACTTCGATGTAAAATCTTTTACAAGTTTAGATTCATGCAATTGTGTAATCGACGCCGGAGGCCGTTGGCCGAAGCATGGCTTATGCACATTGTTATGGGTTTGTTTTTGTTTCAGTTCTTTTCTCTTTGTCCATTAGAATTTTCCCATTCCCCTGAACTTTACCGCTCTTTCTAATAACTATCAACTCTCCGCTGTTGGGGATGGGATTACCAAGTGTGTCACAATAATATCCGTATCGGATGCTATCTACGCTGAGGACAGAAAAGTCTTTCTTTATTATTCCTGTCATTGTACATTCCACCAAGCCGCAATCTGAGCCACATGCGCCATTTAAAAGGTCTTCTTGTCCTATGAGTTTTCCTTGCTTGGTATAAGTCGCTAAAACGGGGTAATGTTCTGAGGCTGGATGAAGGAAAACTAATGCGTAGAAATTGGAAGTGTCCGAGAGCATTCCTAAACAATAAGTTTCATCGAAGAATTCTGTTTTCGCAAACAAAGTATCAATCGAGTTCTTATCTAGTTTTTGCAAGCCATTGTAGTCTGCACTCATATCGCTGGTTTCCCTGAAAACGTATGGTAGTTCAATAGTGCTGAACTTCTTTAAGAATTTTCTAAAGAGTTCTGAATTTTCCGTTGAAGTAAGTTTTGAATCTGTATGGTCTGTTTTTGTTTCAATTGATAGTATGTTTTTATCATTATCGCTTCTGCTACAAGATGCAGTTACCATAAGTAAAAGGACATATATTATTTTTTTCATTTTTATAAATTACCCATAACGGTCTCGTGCAAACAGTGTGCGAAGCCGTCAGCCGAAGGATGGCGTTTACGCAATTTAGGGTAAGGCTTTTTTTTAAAACTTTACAAAATCAACTTTTTCTAGAGTCGCAGCAAATTGCATGAGATGCCCCTTACATTTTGAATTTATTAGTCCGCGCACAACAATCCTTTTATTATTGATTTGTTCCAGTTCTACTTTAGGCATCAAATCGTCCTCAAATCTTGTCCAAAAAGCATTTTTCTTGTCTCGCCTATATGCGTCCATTCGAGTTTTATAAATTGCTACATTCTCAAATTCATAGATGAAGATTCCTGAAGTCTCAATATATTTCTCGTCAAATCGGCTTGGGTCTTCAATAACCTGTTCAATATCTAGGCTCATATATTTTGTAGAATCATCTTTAGTCGTTTTAAATTCTTTGGAATCACCACAGCCGAAGAGTAGCAAAGGCAAAAAGATTGTTAAGATTATGTTTTTCATTTTCTATGCTTTACCTCTAACTAGATTATAAACGCACCCACCTGCACTTAACTGCATTATCTGTATACCTAAACAAACGGTTTATTGTCGGTTTACACCAAAAAACGTAATCGCACTACCGAATAGACTATATAGAGTTTGTTGAATGCCAGCTAAAGACAGGATTTTTGGAGTAGTTCTTTAGAAAAAGCGAAGCCAGATCACTACATAGAAGTAAAAGTACAGCTAAGAAACTTAGGTTATAACAACCGCTCGTACAACTGCAGGTTCCCTGCATCAAACACCACAAAAGTCACCTGCTCCGGCAATTCATTCTCTTCTAAGAAATCCTTTACCGTTTGCACGGCCATTTGGGCGGCCTTGTCTTTGGGGTAACCGTACACGCCCGTGCTGATGTTAGGGAAGGCAATAGTTTTCAAATTGTGTTGCTGCGCCAGCAGAAGAGAGTTACGGTAACAAGTAGCCAAGAGTACTGCTTCGCCTCTATGTCCGCCGTTCCAGACCGGGCCCACCGTATGGATCACGTACTGCGCGGGCAGGTTTCCGGCGGTGGTAATGACGGCCGCACCGGTGGCGCAACCGCCTTGGCGTGCACGTATCTGCTGGCACTCAGCCAAGATAGCCGGGCCGCCCGCGCGGTGAATGGCACCGTCTACGCCGCCGCCGCCCAGCAGGCTGGAGTTGGCTGCGTTCACAATGGCGTCTACCGTAATCTTGGTGATGTCACCTTGCTGAAGTAAAATCCTGTTGGAAGTAGCCATGCGTTTTGGGGCTTGTTTCTGAAAATGAGGCCGAAAACGGAAATTACACGTTCACTACCACCCGTATGGCTTTGAGGCCGCTCACGCCTTGCAGGTCTTCAATTTCCAGGTGTTCCACGGCATCAGTGAGCACGTTTTTGTTCTGCAGGTATTCAATGTACTCCAGGTACTCGGTGGCTTCGCGGGCCTGCGAGTAGACAATGGCAATTTTGCCGGGCTGGGTGAGGCGCTCCTCGGTGTCACGCACCAAGGCTTTGTCAACCCGTTTCTTCACTATTTCATAGCGTATGTTGTAGGCACCGTCTACGTCAAATTTGCGTTCGTCTTGCCTGAACCTGATGGCCAGCGGTTGGCTATGAATCAAAATCAACTGCGTGGTTTCCAGGGGCACTTTCAACTGCGGAAGCAAGGCGTGCGTGCGCTTGGTGATTTCGCACATGACCATAAGCTGCCACAGCCTGAGGTTGCGCAGGAACATAATGTCAAACGGCTGCCGTTCCTCCAGCGAGGCGCCCACGTAAATGTTGAACTCCACGCCATCGGTCTTGAATTTCTCAAAGTAATGCGGAAACATCTCCTGGGCTTTTTCCTCTTCCTGCTCAATGTACTCAGAAACGGTTTCATTGATGAGCGTGAGGCTTTCCTCAAAGGCCTTGCGGCGTTTGTACAAAATGCCCAGCTGGGGGTCCATGGCATCACGGTAATTCTGGATAAACGGAATGAGGTCTGGATGCGTCTCTTCCAGGAACTTAAACATAGGCTCCACCTGCGTGCGCATCATCTCAAAAATAAGAATGCCGTCTTGTGACAAAACTCCTTTCTTGAGCAGCCGCAAATGCTTGGAAACCGAGAACCGCAGTTCATCTAGAATAGGCAGGGAATGCACTTCAATGGCTTTTTTCAAGATGCGCTCCGCCAAATGCAAATGTTCCACCAAATCGCCCAGAATGGCGGCATTCCGCTCGGTGCTGGAACTGCGCACGTCGGCGGCGGCATAAAGCGGGTACACGTCTGGGAAAACAATGGGCTCCATTTCCACCGGGCCGCTCTGGTTGTTCATTTTCTCCAGCAGGTTGAGCGCCGCTTCCCTGAACCGCCATTCCAGCACTGGGTGAATAGCCGTGAATTTCTCCCGGATGACGGCCTGCACGCGGGTTTCAATTTCCTCTGAATTTCGGTTGACCGCCACGGAGAAAAGCGGCAGGAACTGCTCCATCTTTGACAAGGAGAAATTGTCCAGGTCGCCGGGGTTGGGCGAGCCCAGCTCCAGAATGCCAATGGGTTCATCGCCGTAGCGCAGCAGGGCCAGAATAATGTTCCTGATGCCCATGCCCAGCATTTCTTCGCGCACGCCATCAGGCAATAAGTGGTCACCGGCGGCTACGTCTGTCACTACCAGGGGTTTGCCTTCACGCACCAGGCTGTCATAGATAGACTTGAAACCGGCGTAGCTGCTGCTGCCGGGGTCACTTTGCAAGAGAAAGCTGTGGTTGATCTTGTTTCCGAAGTTCACAAACGTGCTCCGGTTCTTATGGAACGCGGCCACGCCCAACTGCAGATGCGGACGCTTGAAGAAAATTCTAACTTTCTCCTGCAACTGCTCAAACCGGTCTGGGGCCAACATCACGTCACGCTCCAGCAAATCGTTTTTAAGCGACGAGAGCACTTCCTGCACGGTTACGTCTACCAGGTGCAGCACGTAGAACCCGTTGATCTCAAATAAATTAGGCGGAATGGCGGCCATCCAGACATCCATGTCCCTAATGTTGTCCAGCAGGTTTTTGATGTCTTCGGCGCTCAGCTCCGGCAACGGTTGGGTATGCGTGATGTCCAGGAACTGAGTGTTGATCTCCACGTTGTAGTGGCGGTACAAACCCAACTGGTAATCTGGCACCGTGTAAATCAGGAATTCTTCATGCGGCACTTTTACCCCGTAGAATTTCTCCAGAATAAGGAAGTACACCATGCGCACCCGGTTAAAGAGCATGCGGTGTTCATCTATGTTGAGGGGGCGCTTAAGGTGGTTGTGGTCATTGAGAATAATCTGCTTGAACTGGTCTGTGTGGTAGAAGCTCATCTCATACTGCGGCCCCACCACGCCGGTGGCCTCCACCTCACGTGTGGCCGGCGGAAAAATGGCCGTCATGAGCAATTCCAGCAGGCATTGGTGATTTTTCAGGATAGACAGATCGGTGATGGGTCCCAGCAGCGCCGGCGCTTCCTGCAGTTGAAGGTGAATCTCGCGGGCGCAGGTAATGAAGCTGCTGTTGCAGTCATCGTGCTGTTGTTGCCAGTACCTGATGATAGGGCTGAAGCTTAGATTGGCCTTAAACGGGAACGTGTCTACGCTGATGGAGTATTCTTGGGAATTCATATAGGGCTTTTAACGCAAAACACCCCGCACAGATACAAGAAAAGCCGACAGTTCTTGTGTCGGCTTCCTGTTAGGTCAAAAAGGAGGGGAATGAGCATTTATTGTTTTAAAAAACGCAGGGTTTCTGTGTGGTTGGGTCCGGAGAGGCGGTAGTAGTACAGTCCGGTTTGGAGTTGGGCCACGTTCACCGGAATCTGGTGCTGGCCGGCTTTTTGCCCTTCCTGCACCACTTGCTGAACCACCTGCCCTTGTTGGTTGACTAATTCTACGCGCACCTTGCCCGCTTTGGCCAGTGAGTAGGTGAGGTGGCCTTTGTCCAGCACGGGGTTGGGACTTAACTTTAATGAACTCTTGGGGCCGGTTGGCGCCAAAGAATCAGTTTCCTCCCAAGGGTCCTCATGGGAAGGCACGGGCTCGCCGGGTACCAGCAGCAGGAAACGGTTGTTGTTCCAGAAATAGTTTTTGAGGGCCTGCTGCACCAGCCGCACCCGCAGCATGTTCTCAGAAGTGGCCTGGTTTGGGGCGTGCTTTTCAGAGATGGCGTTCAGGTCCCGGTGCCATTTGGTCCAGTTGCCTTTGAACTCCGCCTCAATGGCCGCCAGGGGTTTCTCATAGCGCTTGGCCAGTCGCGCCAGTTTTTCCATCTGGGCCCGGTGTTGCGCGCGCTGCTGTTGAAAGGCTTCTTTGGCCTCTTTGGTGAGCACGGTTTCCTTTTGTTCGCGCTTTGTGCGCAGTTGCAGCAGTTGTTCTTTGCGCTGTTGTTGGTAGAGCGCTACCTGCTTTCTGATGATGGCCAGTTCTTTTCTGTCTGCCGGGGTCAGTTTATCTTCCAACTCCAGCCGCTTGGTTTGCAGAAAAGGGCCTATGTTTTCTTTCCGGTATTGGCGCATTTCCTTTCGCACTTGAGCCGATGCTTCATTGCTTAACCGTGGCGTTTGCGCCAGGGCGGCAGTGGCTAGCAGCCAACTCAGCGCCCCTACATACAGTGCTGTTTTTCCTTTCATCTGCTTGTCTTTTAAAACCTGTTTCTCACTTGGATGTAACTGCGTTTCAATGGGTTAAAAGGTAAGCAGAATTTCAGACAAAAAAAAGAAGCCCCACGCTGCAGCAGGGCTTCTTTTTTTTGAAGGTAGGGCAAATTACATGGTAGGCAATACCACGGTGTCTAGTACATGGGTTACTCCGTTGCTGGAAATCACATCGGCAATAGAAACGGTGGCGCCGTTGATCATGACGGTGTTTCCTTTGCGGGTAACGGTCAGCGTCTCGCCGTTCACGGTCTTAAGTTTTTGGCCGTTTTTCAGGTCTTTGGCTTGCAGTTTGCCCGGTACAACATGGAACGTGAGCACTGCCGCCAACTTAGCTTTGTTCTCTGGTTTCAACAAGGTTTCCACGGTGCCGGCCGGCAATTTAGCGAAGGCCGCATTGGTGGGAGCGAACACGGTAAATGGACCAGCTCCCATCAAGGTCTCTGCCAAGCCGGCTGCTTTCACGGCCGCTACCAGCGTGGTGTGGTCTTTGGAGCCCAGGGCGTTCTCCACTATGTTTTTAGAAGGCACCATCATAGCGCCGCCCACCAGCACGCCTTGCTTTTTCTCCATGCCAGTGGTTTTGGTAGTGGCTTTGGTGGTTTGCGCTGAAGCAGTGAAAGCAGTGGCTCCGGCCAGTACCATCATCAAAAAAACTTTTTTCATCTGAGCTTTATTTTTAGGTTTTTGTAAGATTTGACACACCTACGAGGACTGCCTACCGCCCGGATTTTTTATGGTAGAATTAAAATGGAGAATGGTGTGGCCGTGCTGCCCAAAGCGTTTTCGGGCTCATTTCCGGAAATGAAGCCGAAAACGGAAATCAGAAACCTCTACAATCTTTTGAATTTTTCACGCATTTCGTCCCCTTCAAAAAGGGATGGAATGCGTGTTGCTTTTTAGATTGGAGAATTGTTCTTGTCTTGATAAAAACATATTTGCTGTTTTTGGCTCCATTTTCAGAATTGAGGCCGAAAACGCATTTTTGAAAAAGCCCCACTCCGTCGGGGAGGGGTTGGGGCTATTTCTGAAACAGAATCAGCATAGACACCGGCGGAACGGCAATGGAACCGCGAACGGTTCTGAGGCCGTCGGGGTCAATGAAATTACCTTCGGCGGCTACGTTCCATTCGCCTTGCACGGAGAGGTTGACGGCGCGGTCGCGGGCGTTGTAGTAGACCAGAATTTCTTGCCAGGCATCGCCGTTAGCATGGTTTTTCAGTCTGAACCCCAGGAAACCGTTTTCAACCTTCACAAATTCCAGGTGTTGACGAACCATGTCAGCGGTGGACAGGTGGAAAGCGGGATGCGTCTTGCGGAGTTCTATCAAACTTTGGTAGTAGCTGTACACTTCGGGGTGTTGTGTTTTCCAGTCCCAGTTGAGTTGGTTCACAGAATCCGGTAGGTTGTAGGAGTTGTGTGCGCCTTTTTTGGTGCGGAGCAGTTCATCGCCGGCGTGCAGAAACGCGGTGCCTTGGCTGGTGAGCACGATGGCGTTGGCGAGCAGGTGCATCTTCTTCAATTCCTCAGGAGAAGCTTCGGGCACCGAGACTTTGAGTTTGTCAAACAGGGTGAGGTTGTCATGGCAGGAGGTATACGAGACGGCTTGCCATGGTTCCCGCGTCCAGAAAGCAGCGTTGGTGCCCAGTTTGGTAAGGTTTACCTGCGGGTGTGGAATGCTGCCTACAATGCCAAATTTCAGGGCTTCCTCGGTGTTTTCGGCCCCGTTCACAAAACCTGCATTTTTGTCATCGAACACAGAGCCTTTGATGGCGTCACGCAAATCATCTGAAAAAGTGGCGATGTGTTGGAGTTGGTGCGTGTTGGTTTTTAGGGATTTGGCGGTGTCTGGTAATGGGCTCTGGCTAGCGGTCCAACCTTCGCCGTAGAGAATGATGCTGGGGTTGATTTTCTTGAGCTCGGCAGCCAGCAGGTTCATGGTTTCCAAGTCGTGTAGGGCCATCAAATCAAACCGGAAGCCGTCTATGTGGTACTCCCGTGCCCAGAATTTGCAGGACTCTACCATAAATTTGCGCATCATGGTGCGTTCGCTGGCCGTTTCGTTTCCACAGGCAGCCCCGTCTGAATACTTGCCTTCGGGGGTGTGCCGGTAATAATAGCCGGGCGTTTCCAGGTTGAAGTTGGAGTTCTCGGTGCGGCCGGTGTGGTTGTAGACCACGTCCATGACCACGCCAATGCCTTGGTCATGAAAGCCTTTCACCATCTGCTTGAATTCCTTGATTCTGACCTCGGGTTTGGTGGCGTCTGTGGCATAAGAACCTTCGGGCACGTTGTAGTTCTGCGGGTCATAGCCCCAGTTGAACTGCGCGCTGTCAGGCTTGGCTTCGTTCACCGACACAAAATCAAAGGACGGCAACAAGTGGATGTGCGTGATGCCCAGGGCTTTGATGTGGTCTAATCCGGTGGCCTGGCCAGCTTTGTTTTTGGTGTTCGGTTCTACCAAGCCTAAAAATTTACCGGGGAAACTACTGCCAGAACTGGGGTGCGAAGTGATGTCGCGCACGTGGGCTTCCCAGAGCACTACGTCGTTCATGGTTTTCACGGTAGGGCCTTTGTCGGTGGCCCAACCTTCGGGGTTGGTGGCGGCTAAATCCAGGACCATGGCGCGTTCACCGTTCACGCCCACGGCGGTGGCGTAAATGCCGGGCGTGTCTTCCAGCCATTTGCCGTTTACTTTCACTTTGTAGGTGTAGAAAGTGCCGTTCAAGTTGCGGCGCACCGTGAGTTCCCACAACCCGTTCCGGCCTTTGCGCATGGGAATCAATTGCCTGGCTTTTCCGCCGGTGCCGCGGTCAAAGAGCTTCACGGTCACGGCTTGCGCCACGGGGCTCCACAGCCGGAACGTGGTGGCCGACGGCGTGTAGGTCAGCCACAGGTTGGCGTCTGGCGCGGTGGGGTAGCTGGTGTAATCTGGCGCGGGCATTTGGGCATTAACGGAAATTTTCCCCCAGAAGATAAGCAGCAGAAAAAGTAGAATGAAACGCATGTAAAGTCCAAGGGAAGGTGCCGGCAAACTGCCTGCCGGAAAGCCACAAAGGTAAGACCGCTTGCACAGAAAACCCACGGAATCTGCGGCCGGGAAGCACATCAGTTTCCGTGGGTTTTAGGAGCGATTTCCGTTTTCGGGCTCGTTTTCAGAATTGAGCCCCAAAACGCTATTTCTTGGCTTCTTTGAGCAACGTGATCATGTTCATTTCCAGGGTAGGATAAGCGGTTTCCACTATCCGGCCCACTTCTTTGCCGTCTTTGTAGAGAATAAACGTGGGAACGGCCGTGATGGAATAAGTTTTGTCTTCGTTGTTGAGGGCGCTTTTGTCCTCGCGGAGGCTGGTCATCTCCATTCTGGAATAGGGAATACGGGCGGCGTCCAGGATTTTGAAAAGGCGGGGAAGTTCGCGCTGGCTGTCGAGGCACCAGCTGCCGATGAACGCTTTGATGGTCACGCCTTCCAGCAAGGGCACCAATTCCTCCATCAGTTTTTCGTTGGGTTTGTAGCGCAGGTAAGTGGGGTGGAACCAGGTGCTGTAACGCGCTTTCTCAAAGGCCACGCGCGTGGTTGGGCCAATCAAGAGACTGTCTTTGCCGTCGGCAGCTTTCTCTTCGCGGTTTTCATGGGCTTTGAGGCCGGTGTGGGTGGCAGCGGTGATGCGAGCCTGACGCGCCGTTGAGCAGGAAGCCAAAGCCAGCGCCGATATGATGATGAAAGCGAAATAACGCATGGTATTATTGAGTTTGGGAAGCCTTAAATCTGAGTTTCTGGTGAAGATCTGTTCCTGTGAAATTCTCTGCTTTGAACGAGAAGCCGCAAGAAAATGATATAAAGGCTAAAAAGAAAACGCTCCTGCTTTTTAGAACCAGAATTGGCGCTGAAAGCAGGAGCGTTTTTGATGCTGGTTTAGAAAAAATTTTCCGTTTTCGGGCTCGTTTCTGAAAACGAAGGCAAAAACGGAAAATCTTTTTCTCTTGGGAATTCAGCTCGATTAAAAAACCTGAATCACCTCAAGTATTTACACAGATTCAATAGGGCGGGGCGCGTCAAGGTCCACAAATTCGCCTTCCCAACGGGCAATTACGGCGGTGGCCAGACAGTTGCCAATCACGTTGACCGAGGTGCGGGCCATGTCCATCAATTCGTCAATGCCCAGAATGATGAAGATTGGCCATACCGGAAGATTAAAAGAAGCAGCGGTTCCCAGCAAAATTACCAGTGAGGCGCGGGGCACGCCGGCAATTCCTTTGCTGGTGAGCATTAAGGTGAACACCATCAACAACTGCTGCTCCCAAGACATTTCAATGCCAGCGGCCTGGGCCACAAAGATAGAGGCCAGGGAAAGATACAAGGTGGAGCCGTCTAGGTTGAAACTATAGCCCATAGGCATCACAAACGCCACAATCTTGCGCGGCACGCCAATAGACTCCATGGCTTCCATGGCGCGGGGCAAGGCGGCCTCTGAACTGGTAGTAGCAAAGGCAATGGACACCGGCTCAGCAATAGCCTGCACAAACATTTTAATTGGAATTCTGAATGCCAGGGCCACCGGCAATAGCACCAGCAACAAAAACGCAATCAAGGCTAAGTATAAGGTTGCCAGTAGTTTGAATAGGTTAACTAAAATCCCGAAGCCCATGTGCCCCACCGTGTAGGCAAGGGCGGCACCTACCGCAATAGGCGCGAAGTACATAATGATGTTGGTGAACTTGAACATGGTCTCGGCCAAGCTCTCGGTCACTTCCAGCAGCGGGCGGCGCTTGCGCTCGTTGAGCATGGCCAGGCCAATGCCGAAGAGTACACTGAACACCACAATCTGCAGCACCTGGCCCTCGGCAATGGATTTGGCTATGTTCTCCGGGAAGATGTGCAGGATAATATCTGACCACGTCTGGGGCTCAGCGGCCTTAATCTCATTGCTGATTTCGCCTTTGAGCTCAATACCGTCGCCCGCGCGGCTTAAGTTAATGGCCAGCAACCCAATGAACAGGGCAATGGTGGTCACTACCTCAAAATAAATCAAGGCCTTGGCGCCCATGCTGCCCACCTGCTTGAGGTTAGAGTGGCCGGCAATGCCCACCACCAGCGTGGCAAATACCAGCGGCGCGATGATGGTTTTCACCAGTTTGAGGAAAATCTTGCTCAACACGTTCAGGTTCTGCGCGAAGTCTGGGAAACTGTAGCCAATCTCGGCGCCCACCACCATGCTCACCAGAATCCAGGTGGTAAGGCTTTTCTTTTGGTAGGCGAACAACAGCAGCACCGCAATACCGGCCCAGCGGGCCACGGCCAAGGCCATTTCTGGCAGCGCCACCAGGTTGTAATTTTGCATCACAGACAGAACGGCGGCAATAGTGATGATTACAAAGGCCACCAGCGCAAGCGAAGATTTTTTCATAAAGAAGAGAAAGATTCGGCCCTGGGTAGGGACGAACTAAGTTTAGTTTACAGGTGTATGCGGGGCATAAATGACTAATTACAGATAGCCTTTACCTGACAAATATAGTGTAAATCCTCAGCAAACCACACAGACCCCCTGAGGCGGCGGCCACCAATTTGGCAGAAAGAAGGAGAGTTTGGCCGGTTTCTGGAAGATTTTCGCTACAATTGGGCTACATATTAAAAAACTTTACAATCTATGCTTACCTGGCACCTGGAAACCCGTGAACTGGCCCTGCGCTACACCTGGAAAATCTCCCGCAACGCATCAGACGTGAAAACCAACCTGTTTGTCACCGTGTCTGACGGTAAAAACCAGGGCAGGGGCGAGGCCGCGCCCAACGTACGCTACGGCGAAACCCCAGAACTTCTCAACCAGCAGTTTGACCACCTGCAAACCCAAGGCTTGGCCGAAGTAGCCACCATAGAAGATTTCAGCCGCATTACAACCCAGGTGAAAGTCATGCCCGCACTGCGGTTCGCGCTGGAGTCGGCGTTCATCCATTACCTGTGCCAGAAAAATCACCAGACCGTCACCCAATTTCTGGGCGTGGAAGCAGCTGCCTCGGTGCCCACCGCGTATTCGTACCCCATCATGGACCCGGGCAAAATTGCCACCTTCACCCAGGAGCACAACCTGCACCGGTTTGAGTACCTCAAGGTGAAAGTAAACCAGGAAAGCGGCCTTGACATGATGACCGAAGTGGCCCGTGCCACCAAGCAGCCACTCATGCTGGACGCCAACGAAGCCTGGACTGACCCCGAAGCCTTTATCCTGTACCTGGAGAAACTCAAGAAACTGCCCATCATCATGGTGGAGCAACCCCTGCCATCGGCGTTGAACGATGAATACCTTTTCCTGAAAAAGCATTCGCCCTATGATCTCTACGCCGATGAATCTGTCACTGACCACGCCGATTGGGAACTCCTGCAGCAACAGTTCCACGGCGTGAACATGAAATTGATGAAGGCCGGCGGTTACCTAAATGGCCTGGCCATCTTAAACAAAACCCGTTCGCTGGGCATGAAAACCATGATTGGCTGCATGATGGAAACGTCCATGGGTATCTGGTCGGCTATACAACTCGCCCACGGCGTGAACCTGCTGGACCTGGACGGTATGCTGATTGTGAAGGATGAACCGTTTAAATTGGTAAGAGAAGAAGCCGGAAGATTGTACCCCGTCACCCAGCCGTAGATTTTACTTGAAGTTGAAATTCCCGTTTTGGGGCTCATCTTCAGAAATGAGCTCCAAAACGGGAGTTTAAAAGGTGTAATGTTTTGAAGTAGCTGTTTGCTTTTTACATTCATCCTGAGCCTGTCGAAGGATCTAACGAGGATTTTTGCTTTGCTTGGGTAAGCAATTCCCTTCGCCGTTGTTGGTGTCCATAGGGGCCAACGACCTAAACTGCGGTTCAACTAGCTTTTGTGCACGCCATTTGCTTTCCTTTCAAAGTTCAGTTTGATGCTGAGTTCTACAAGACGCCCTTTTCCATAGTTTAGCTCCGAGCGCTCACGGCCGCGAGGCCCCGCCTTCCCCTCTCGCGCTGTACCAGCTTCCTGGCGCCTTCGGCACCCGCCTGCCGGCGACGGAACCTGCTTAGGCGCTCGATGGAAAGGCTGGAAAAGGTGCGATTCGTTAGGCAGTCTGCGTTTTGGGCATCAGCAGTGCCGCCAGCTCAAAAGACCTCACAGGTTCTGGAAACCTGTGAGGTCTGCGCCAATTGCGTTTCCGGGCTCTGGATTGGAAATGGAAGCGAAACTGGAAATCATTTGTAGGTTGTAGAGACAAGGCACTGCCTTGTCTCTACGGTGGAGGACCCGACTGCTGTTGCTCAAAAGACCTCGTAGTGTGCTCAGCTCCTACGAGTGTCTCTGCCAATCCCGTTTCCAGGCTCTATTTCGGAAATGGAGGCTAAAACGGGTTTGCAGGTTGTAGAGACCAGGCACTGCCTTGTCTCCCACGCATTTCCTGCGCAGTCTAAAAACTCCCCTCCTGTCCTAGGAGGGGCTGGGGTGGTCTTTTACCACCCATTTTCATGCTCATTTCCTGAAACAAGCCCAAAAACAGCGAAGCCCGCCTTTCACAAGACAGGGCTTCTCTTTTACATGTAGTAGAAATTATGGGAACCGCTATTGCTTCTTTTTCTCCTCCGCGGCCATTTGCTGTTTGACTTGAGTCAGGTCAGCGTCTACTTTCTGCAGGTTGAGCGTTTTGGTTTTGTCTTTGAGCGTGGTTTGGAGGAGTTCGTTTTTCTTTTCTAACAGGGTGCGTTTGCTCTCCAGCAACTGGAGGCGTTCCTGCAGGGCCTGGGCCTGCAGCAATTGAGTGCCCAGGCCGGTGGTGTCGCCGGAAACGGTGGTGGTCTGCTGCACTACCACCGGATTGGGAATGAAATTGCCTTGCAAATCTATCCGGTCGCCGTCTTTGAGTTGGGTCACCTGGCCAGAAGCGGCGGTGAAGTGGCCTCCCGGCGAAAGCGTGGCGCCGTTAGAGAATTTCTTGCTTTCTAAGAGTGGTGCGTAGCCTTTGGGCTGAATTTCCATCATCTTGCCGTTGCGCATGATTATGCCCTGCCGTACCGGGGCCGCGCCGTTGACGGCGGTGCGCCCTGCTTCGCGCTTCTCCACGGTGGCGCCCTGCGTTTGCGCCCGGGCCGTGGTGCAAACGAAAAAAGCAGTGAAGAAAATGCCAGCAAAGAGGGTTCGGTGAAGCATATGCCTAAGGTCTAAGTGCCTGCTAGTTTCCAAAAATTTACCCTAAATCGCAAATACCAGCACACCGGATTACTCTGCAGTAGAATTTTTCTTTTTTTCCTTGAAGTACTGGATGATGCCGGGCAACACAGATAGAAAGATGATCACCGGAATGGCGTAGTGCAGGTAGTCTTTCAGTTGCGGGAACTGCCGGCCCAGGTAATAACTGGCCACTACCAGCGAGCAAATCCAGAGGGCGGTGCCCATGGCGCTCAACAGCAGAAATCGGCTGAACTCCATGCCGGTGGCACCAGCCAGCAGCGGGTTGAAGGTGCGCACCACCGGCACAAACTTGCCCAGCACAATGGCAGATTTGCCTTTCTCTTTGTAGAATTTTTCGGCGCGCTCCAGGTGCTTGCGCTTAAAGTACCAGGTGTCTTGTTTGTGGTAGAGTTTCTTGCCCATCTTCCGGCCAATGCTAAAACCCAGCAGGTCACCCGCAATGCCCGCGGCAGTCATGCTGGCCAACAGTACCAACAAGGGCACGGTGAGCACATCGGCACCCGCCAGCAGGCCCGTCGCTAAAAGCAGCGAATCGCCCCCGGGAATCACCAGGCCAATCAGCAACCCCGTCTCAACAAACACCACGGCCAGAATAAGGGCCAGGCCACCATACCGAATCATGTTTTCTGGGCTGGCGAACAGTTCTGACCAGGCCACCAAAAAGAAGAGTATTTTCATGGAGAGTGCAAGCATAGTTTCTAGCATACGCACGCTGGAGCCTTGTAGTTAGCCAGGCGCCAGCCAATTTCTTGCCCCAGATGCCAGTGCGTAGTTGCTGAAACAAGCAGTAGTTCTTATCTTTATCATTGGTAATGAGACTTTGGCCCAACCCAACCCATGAAAATAGAAGAAGAAATAAAGCAGCCGGTCTTTAAAGACCCTTACCATAAGGCTCATATCAACCTTATCTTCACCGCCAACTGGGTAGGGCTCAGGCAGTCAAACCTGTTCAAACCTTTTGGCGTGACCTTGCCCCAGTACAACGTGTTGCGCATCTTGCGGGGCCAGCACCCCAAACCGGCCACCGTGAACCTGATCATTGAGCGCATGCTGGACAAAACCTCCAACGCCTCCAGAATTGTAGACAAGCTGGAAGTCAAACAGTTGGTCACGCGCACCCAATGCGCCACCGACCGCCGCACCGTGGACATCCTGATCACCGAGAAAGGCCTGGCCCTGTTAAAACAGATGGACGAAGTGGAAGACCTTAAGAAAGTGGGCGTCCATAACCTGAGTGCGCAGGAAGCTACCCTGTTAAGTGATCTGTTAGATAAAATCAGGGATTAACCTGCCCTGGTACCGCCCTGGAATTCATACCTTTACCCATAAACCTTTAGTAACCCAAAGCATGAAAAAGATATACCTACCTGTTTTACTGGCTGCCGCCCTGGGCGTGTCTGCCTTTACCTTGAACACCGCGGCGCCTGCCAAGAGAAACGCGTTGGTAGTGGCAGCGCCCAACGCCGCCCAAAGTTATACCGTGCAGACCGATGCCAGCACCATAACCTGGGTGGGCCGCAAAGTGACCGGCGAGCATACCGGCAACATCAAGCTGGCCAGCGGCACCATTCTGTTCAACAAAAGCATGCTGCGCGGCGGTACGTTTGTCATGGACATGTCCTCCATCACCTGCACTGACCTGCAGGGCAACTCCAACAAAAACCTGGTGAACCACCTGCGCTCAGATGATTTCTTCTCTGTGGAGAAAAACCCGACGGCCATGTTCGCCATTACCAACCTGGCCGAGCGCCCCAACGCCAAAAACGGCGCCGCCAACTACACCATCACCGGTGATCTCACCATTAAAGGCATTGTAAACCAGGTTTCTTTCCCGGCGTTTGTGACCGTGAAGAAAGGCGTGGCCACCGCCAAAGCCACTCTTAAGTTTGACCGCACCAAGTGGGACATCAAGTACCGTTCCGGCAACTTCTTTGAGAACATTGGTGACAAAGCCATTCATGATGATGTGGAACTGAAGATTGAACTGGTAGCCAAAGAAACCGCCGTTGCCAAAAAAGACAAAAAAGAGAAAGACGTAGCCAAGTCGTAGGGTATCTTTCAACATAAAAAGAGCGCGGCCGCCAGATATTTCTGGCGGCCGCGCTCTTTTTAGGGGGTGTGTGCTTTTAACAGCACGAAAACTTCAAATATTCCTTCACCTATAGCCAAATTGAGTTTGGCGGCAGGAACGCTTAAAACGCTGGTAAGTTTTTGATTTTAGGGCGGTTGTAGTCGGGTTCCCAGTCATTGATGGGCAGGCTAATGCCCGGCGGAAGGTCCAGGTCTGGCAAACCGTCTGAGAGCGGTTCCCCGCCATCGTCATCGCTGTCATCTTTGGGGGGAACGGTTAGTTTCTTGCGGGGCGCCAAGGCAAGAAAGGCTATCAGCGCGAACATAGCCAACGTGTAAACAATCAACATATTACCGGTGCATTAGAAGTCTCACATCACGTCCATCGCCTGCTTAAAGGCGTCAATCTTGTTCAACGTATAGCGCCCATGCTATGTTAGGGTAGAAGGCAAAAAAATATAGGCTTCTTGGGGCAAGGGTTTGTTTTGTAGCCAAGGCCGTGTAGCTTTGCGGCAGTTTTAGGGGTGCCTTAATATAACGGGCTGAGATCATACCCATTGAACCTGATACGGGTAGTACCGGCGAAGGGAAAAACAAGGGAATCAAAACAGAGTGGGAGAGCCAACCCCTGGTAGCTCCTGTGTGTTTTACTTATCACATTTTTTACCCAAATGAAAAAGTCTTTAGCCCTGCTCCTGGGCTGCCTGCTGCCTTGGTTTGCCATGGCACAATTCACTTTGTCTGGACGTGTAATTGACGCTTCTTCCCAGCAACCGCTTATTGGTGCCACCGTTTACCTAGAAAAAGCTGGTTTCGGCGTTTCAACTGGTTCAGATGGCAGATACAGTTTCCCAAACCTCCCCAACGGCGAATATACAGTAGCCGTTAGTTACCTGGGTTACGCCCCTTACAGATACTTCCTTGGTCTAGAGTATAACCGCACTCTTAATTTCAGCCTGACCCGCATCAGCGTGGCCACCAAAGAAGTATTGGTAACCGCCACCCGCGCGAACGAGAAAACCGGTACCACCTACTCCAACGTGAGCAAGCAGGAACTGGAAAGCCGCAATTTTGGCCAGGATTTGCCGTATCTGCTGGAGCATACGCCCTCTGTGGTGACCAATTCAGATGCCGGGGCGGGCGTGGGCTACACGGGTCTGCGCATACGGGGTTCAGACATCACACGTATCAATGTGACGGTGAACGGTATTCCGGTGAATGACGCGGAGAGCCACGGCGTTTTCTTCGTGAACATGCCAGATTTCGCCAGCTCGGTGCAAGATGTGCAGATTCAGCGCGGCGTGGGCACGTCCAGCAACGGGCCGGGCGCGTTTGGGGCCAGTATGAACCTGCAGACCCAGGATGCCAGCCCAGAAGCCTATGCCCGCACAGACAACGCCTATGGGTCTTACAATACCTGGAAAAACAATGTGCAGTTTGGCACCGGTTTGTTGGGTGGGAAGTTTGCCGTAGATGGCCGCTTATCCAAAATTTCGTCTGACGGGTACATTGAACGCGCCAAATCTGACCTGCAATCTTTTTATGTGTCGGGTGGCTATTACGGCAAGAAAGACCTGCTCAAACTGGTGGTGTTCGGTGGCCAGGAAGTCACTTACCAGGCCTGGAACGGGGTTTCTGAGGAAATGCTGAAAACCAACCGCCGCTACAACTCCTCGGGCACCGACTACGAGAGCACTGACCAACCCTATGCCAACGAGGTAGACGATTACCAGCAATACCATTACCAACTGCACTACGGCCATGAATTCAGCCCCGTCTGGTCGTTGAACGCCGCCTTGCACTACACCCGTGGGTATGGTTTCTACGAGCAGTTCAGGGTGAACGAGCGTGTGGGCAATTACGCCATTCCGCCCATCACGGTAGGCAGTACTACTATTTCGCGCACAGATTTGGTTCGGCAGAAATGGTTGGACAATGATTTCTACGGAACCACGTTTGCGCTGCAGTACCAGGGCGCGGGCAAATTGTCGGGCGTGGTAGGCGGTGGTTGGAACCGGTACCAGGGCGCGCATTTCGGCGAGGTGATTTGGGCGCAGTACGCGTCCACCATTGGCCCCAACCACCGCTATTATGACGGCGATGCCCAGAAAACCGACTTCAACTTATACGCCAAAGCCACCCTGCAGGCCACTGAGAAACTGAGCTTGTTCGGTGATGTGCAACTACGCACCGTGGACTATAAGATTGACGGCACCGATGATGACCGCCGCGACGTGACCACCCGCGCCAACTATGACTTCTTCAACCCGAAGGCCGGCGTGACGTTTGCCTTCTCGCCAGCCCATAACCTGTACGCCTCTGTGGCCGTGGGCCACCGCGAACCCACACGCTCAGATTTCACAGACCGCCCCCTGAACGACCGTGCCAAGGCCGAACGCCTGGTAGATTATGAAGCCGGTTACCGCGTGAACCAACCCGTGGGCCAACTGGGCAGCAACGCGCTGTTGTTAACCGCAGACCTCACCTATTTTTACATGAACTACAAGGACCAACTGGTGCTTACCGGCGCCTTGAACAATGTAGGAACCGCACTGCGCACCAACATCCCGGAAAGCTACCGCACCGGCGTGGAACTGTCGGCTGGTTTAGGGTTAGGCGATTTCGCGCGGCTGAGCACCAATCTTGCCTTCAGCCGAAACCGCATCAAGCAATTCACCGAGGTGCTCACCATTGATTATGACCCGGCCACTACCATTACCAACACTTATGACGAAACCACCATTGCCTATTCACCCAGTGTAGTGACTTCTACCCAACTGGAAGTACAGCCGGTAACAGGCCTTCGGTTCGCGTTCCAGTTCAAGACCGTGGGGGAGCAGTTCCTGGACAACACCGCCAATGACAGCCGAAGATTGAAGCCGTACCAGGTAGGCGATATGCGTCTGTCGTACCGCTTTAAACCGCTGGACTGGATGAAAGAGGTTGAGCTGGGCCTGCAGTTAAACAACGTCTTTAACCAAGAATACGAAGCCAACGGCTACACCTACTCAGAACTGTATTCCGGTGATACCACCCGCTATGATTATAACTATTACTTCCCGCAGGCACCGCGTAATTTTATGACCCAGATAAGCCTGCGTTTTTAGGCTCATTTCCAGAAACGGAGCCAAAAACGGAAGTTTATGACCAGACCCCACAGGTTTTCAAAACCTGTGGGGTCTTCCCGTTTTAGGGCTCATTTCTCAAAACGAAGCCAAAAACGGAGAGCATTTTCTATAGAATTTATTTAGCACGCAGTTCGTCCCCCTTTGAAGGGGGTAGGGGGATGACTACGCGTGCTGATATTGACATTCCCGAGAATCATTCATACAAGTTTCATTTCTTTAACATATGCTTTTTTGTCCGTCTTTGTCATCCCCCAACCCCCTTCAAAGGGGGACGGAATGCGTAGTAAGTTTTTCCGTTTTCGGGCTCATTTTTGGAAACGAGGCCGAAAACGGAAAGCAAACCACAATTCATGAAGGTTTTCAGCGGAATCTGTTGCCGTACCCTTGGTTTCTTCTTATGTTTGGCGGCAGAGATCATTCCCCTGGCATTAACCGTCCAAAACTATGGCTATAGAGACTTCCGGCTTCACCGATTATTATAATATTGATGATTTGCTCACCGACGAGCACAAACTCATTAGGCAGACCATGCGGGACTTCGTGAAACGCGAAATCTCGCCTAACATTGAGAAGTGGGCCCAGGACGCGCATTTCCCCAAGGAGATTGTGCCCAAGTTTGGCGAAGTGGGCGCGTTTGGCCCTACCATCCCCACAGAATACGGCGGCGGCGGTCTGGACTACATCAGCTACGGCCTCATCATGCAGGAAATTGAGCGCGGCGACAGCGGCATGCGGTCCACGGCCTCGGTACAGGGGTCTTTGGTGATGTACCCAATCTACGCGTACGGGTCTGAGGAGCAGCGCAAGAAATACCTACCCAAACTGGCTTCCGGCGAATGGCTGGGCTGTTTTGGATTGACGGAGCCGGACCACGGCTCCAACCCCGGCGGCATGACCACCAATATCAAAGACATGGGCGACCATTACCTCTTGAACGGTGCCAAGCTCTGGATCTCCAATTCACCGGAAAGCCAGGTGGCCGTGGTGTGGGCGAAAAACGAGGAAGGCAGAATCAAAGGCCTTATTGTGGAACGCGGCATGGAAGGTTTTACCGCCCCCGAGATTCACAACAAATGGAGCCTGCGCGCTTCGGTGACCGGTGAGTTGGTCTTTGACAACGTGAAAGTGCCCAAAGAAAATCTTCTCCCGAATGTGGACGGCTTGAAAGGTCCGTTGGGTTGTCTGGACTCGGCGCGCTACGGCATTGCCTGGGGCGCGTTGGGAGCCGCCATTGATTGTTATGAAAGCGCCTTGAACTACGCCAAGCAACGCATCCAGTTCGGGAAACCCATTGCCGGTTTCCAGCTCATCCAGAAGAAACTCGCCGAGATGATCACCGAAATCACCAAGGCGCAACTCATGGTTTGGCGTTTAGGCATGCTCAAGAACGAAGGCAAGGCCACCACCCAGCAGATTTCCATGGCCAAGCGCAACAGCGTAGACATGGCACTGCACATCGCGCGCGAGGCGCGGCAGATTCACGGCGGCATGGGCATCACCGGCGAATACCCCATCATGCGCCACATGATGAACCTGGAAAGCGTGATTACTTATGAAGGCACCCATGACATTCACCTGTTAATCACCGGGGCAGATATTACCGGCATTCAGGCGTTTAAATAGTTTTTAGATGTTCGTTATTAGTTGTTAGAACACTAATGAAAGCAAAAAAGGCAGTCTCTTTTACAGAGGCTGCCTTTTTGCGTTTTAGGGCTCATTTCTGGAAACGAAGCCAAAAACGGCACCAGTTCATTTAATTTGGGCTCAAGTTCAAAATGATTTCAAGACCGGCGTGAGCCGGACCGCAGATGTCCATCAGGTTTTCTTTGCGGTTGGCGTCCATGGAATTAAGGCCGTTGGTGTAATCTTCGGCCTCTACCAAAGCGCGCTGTATGTATTGGAGCGCCTGTTTGGTGGCCAGTTGCACGTGCGGCGAACTTTCAGTGAACTGCAGATGCTGAATCAGTTCCAGTACTTTCTCGCATTGTGCTTTGATTTCTTGCACGGCAATTGGGTTGTTATGGGCGTCACATTCCAGGTTGTCCATTAATTCTTTTAACGAAGCGAAAGTGTCAGTGTTCATTTTTTGCGGGTTGCAGGGTAGGTAAGGGCTTTAAAAAAAGCGAGTGAGGTTTTGTTGGTACGTATTGCAATAGTTGTGCCGCAAACCAGGCAGCGGCAACTTATTACTGGCCAACTATCTGCTGCGGCGCAGCGGGAGAGAAAGTCAGCGCTATTTCCACGGTAATGTCATTGCCGGCCTGCATTACGCCACCCATAAAACTGGGCGGTTGCATCAGGA
This sequence comes from Rufibacter sp. LB8, assembly GCF_014876185.1. NCBI lineage: Bacteria > Pseudomonadati > Bacteroidota > Cytophagia > Cytophagales > Hymenobacteraceae > Rufibacter > Rufibacter sp. LB8. The sequence continues at coordinate 4,369,601 of NZ_JADALJ010000001.1, forward strand.
AATGGGTGAACGTCAGGTTTTTGGTGCCGGTAAGCGTGAGGCTGCGGTCTGGGTGTACTTCGGCTAGCAACTCCAAAGAGACAGTTTGCGTGATGCCGTTGATACTGAGGCTACCGGTGCCTTTAATCTGGTGTTTGTTGTTTTTACCTTCTCTCACTTCTGCCTTGTGGAGCGTGAAGAGAATGTACGGGTGTTTTTTGGCGTTCAGGGCTTTGTGGGCTTTTCGGTTCATGGCTTTCACGGGGCCTTTGAGACTGGCCGCTTTAAGCGAGAAACTGAAGCCCGCGACACCGCTCAGTTGGTGGTTGGGCGTGAACAGAAACTCGCCCTGACTCACGGCTTCCCCTGAAGTCATGCTCCAGTCCTGCAGGTCTGAGGTGCCCACCACTTTGAGGGTTCCCGGGTTGCCAGGGCTCAGACGGTACGTGGTTTGCGCCGCCAAGCCTCCAGTAAGCAGCAGCATAAAAAGCACCACCAACATACTCCAGACAGGGGCGACGGCACTACAGAAGAAACGATTGGCTTTCATGGCGGTTAGATTTAGACTAGACAAAAGTACCTCTTCCGTTGGCGGGAGCACTTAAGGGCCATTACCTTATAACCTGATCTTCGTCAAACTTGCGGGCAGCGCCTGTCTAATTCATGAATGCCTCAAACTAATAATCCCGTTTTCGGGCTCATTTCTGAAAATGAGCCCGAAAACGGGACTGCCGGTTTTTTTATAGAACCCACAGAATAATCTTCGGTAAAGGTACTGGTTATTTTTTGAAAAGCGTGAGCAGAAAAAAGGCTTCGTTTTGCGCTACTACCCGGTGCGGAACGCCCGTGTGCAGCACCAGCATCTGGCCCGCAGCCAGGTCAATGGCCTGGGGCAGCGCCTCAAAATAAATGGTGCCTTGCAAGACTTGTACACTTATGGGGCCGGGCGCGGTGTGCGTGTCCATCTGGGCCCCGGCGTGCAACCCAATCAAGACCACGCGCACGTCATCAGATTTGTAGAGGGTGAGCGCGTTTCGGTCTTTGGTGGCCCAGGCTTTTTCTTCTTTTACCTGCGTGATGAAATGGGCCAAATCAAGAATGGGCAAGGGCGCGTCTAAAACCCGTGCACCTGCGGGCCGCTGCGGCGTTGCTTCTACCGAGGATGTGGTTTTATCTGAAGCAGCAGCGGAGCCTTCAACTTGTTCAGCAGCCCGGGGGTGCAGGGCCTGGAGCATGGCGTCACTGATGGGGTCACTGTAAATGCCGTAGCCGTTGACCAGGGTGCCTTTGAGCCCGTGTTTCTCTGAGGAAATGGCGTACACCACCGCCTCGTCGCCGGGGTCAGAAATTCCTTCAAACCGGTAGTGGCGGTCCACCACAAATTCCTCTGGGTGCAACTCTATCCGGCTGCCCTGGCAAACCAGGCAGAAATCAGTGAGGTTAAAGTCTGTGGTGTAGCCTCTGTCTTTTAATTGCTGCAATACTTCTGAAACGGTGGTGAGGGTGTTTTCCATGGGAGGTTGGATTTTATGTGAAAATTGCGTTTTCGGCCTCGTTTCCAGAATTGAGCCCGAAAACAGGAATTCAATGGCTTAGCCTACGGCTTTGAGTTGCAGGCTGAACGAGATGGTGAGTTTCTGGCGCGTCTGCACCATGCGGTTGAACTTGGTGGGTGGTGTGAGGTTGAAATCCGCGAAGGTGATGTCACGGGTGCCGTCTACATGCACAAGACCCTGCGCATCCACTGAAATCTGGTAATTGACTTCTACCCGTTTGCGCGTGCCGGCCAACTCAATGTCTACCCAACCGGTGATGGCTTCGGGTTTCTGGCGGAGGGTGGGCATTTTGCTCAGATTCAGAAACGTGATGCACAGGTCTGGGTATTGGTCAGATTTTAGGGTTTTGCGAAGGTCGCGGGTCATGACGGGGTTGCGGCAGTCAAAATTCTCCAGGCTCAGGTTCAGGCTACCCGTGAGGGCTACCGCATTCTTGGTTTCGGTGATCTCCAGCGTGTCAAAACGTTTGTATGAAGAAATGCCGCAGGTAAACTTGTTTACGTTGGTGCTCCCCAGTACCTGCAGGCTGCTGTTTCCGCTCACGGCCCATTTAGCCGAGCGCTTGGTTTTGCTTACCGGCGCCCAGGCCAGCACTGCCGCCAGAAACACGAAAAGCAAAGGGCTGTAAAGAAAAGTGGAGAACCGCATCTTGAGGGGGAAGTAAAAGTTAAAAAACTGGGCAGAAGCTACCTCCTGCTCAGTCCTGGAAAAGCTATCTGTCAATTAAAAGCCAACCGCCGCCTGAATCACGTAGCCGTTGAACTTGCCACCGTTGCGGTAATCTGCCGTAGGGAAGTCTTTGTATTCCTGGGTCACGTATTCGCCTTTGAGCAGAATGTTGCGGGTCATGAACCAGCCTGCGCCAACCGCCAGACGGTTTACTTTCACATCATTCTCAAACACAATGGCAGCAGTGGTGGGCGTGGCGGCCACGTTGGGCAAGGTAGCGGTTACGGTGTTGTAACGGGCACCCACAAAGAGGTTCTCGTCCTTTCCAAAACGATACACCGCGTCAAGGGCATACTGGTTCACGTCGCGTTCCTGGGTTTCGTTTTTAGTACGGCCGCTGGCGGTCTCTATGGTCCCGAATAACTCTAAACCACTGGCCTTGATAAAGCCGTTCAACTGGAACGCTTCTACTTTTTTGGTGAAAGCCGGGTTCAGTCGGCCAGAAGTGAAGTTGGCGGAATAGGTGCTGCCGGTTCTTTCCATGGCCATGAAATAATTGGAGCCCGTGCGGTCCCCGGCGTACAAGGTCTGCCCGCCGGAACTGTTGTTGGTGTAATAAGAAGCTGACAGACGGGCCCGCAGATTGGGCGAGACTTGTTTGTCAATGCCCGCTTTCAGGTAAAGGGCCGGTGATTTTCTGATGTTGTCATCTACCGGGGTAGGGGCCAGTTCATCAATGTTGCCTTTGATCATGCCGTTAGACACGCCCACCAAGCCAAACAAACCGTTTTTGCGCACCAACACTTCGCCACCAATCTCTGTGGTAAACGCGTCCAGGATATAGTTCTCACCGAAGGGGTTGTAAAACGTATGCCCGCCGTCTGAGCGTCTGAAATGCTGGTCTCCGTAGTTGATTTCCATGTGGCCTACCTTAATGGTGGTAATGGCCATGATGTTCTCCCAGATCTGCCCCTTAAATGGGAGCTTGTCAAACTGAATGTAACCGCCTTTTACCCAGGTTTCGTTATGGCGACGGCTAGACAAATAACTGGTCAGGTTCAGCCTGATGCCGTCTGCCAGTTGCACATCCATGAACAGATTGGCATTGGCGGTATTAAAACCCGGCGTAATCTTGTACAGGTTATCTGCGGCATTTTTGTGCTTCAAGCCCTGGAAAGATTGGGTAAAGCCTGCGCCCAGTTTCAGCCGGATGCCGTCAAATGCTACGCTGTCATTCTTGGGGTCTTCAAACACGTTGATGCCGCTTTTGTCATAAGGCCGCAGGTTAGACACCGGACCAAAAACCTGGGCTTGTGCTGTGGTGGCCACCAAAGAAGCGCCAATCAAAAGAAGCGAGGCCAGGGCGGAGGTGAGTTGAGTTTTCATGATAGGTGAATTGAAAAAAGTAAGTGCTTAGGAAAGAGATAGCGTAGGTTATTTTCTGTAAGTCTGTGCGAAGCTGATGGTCAATTCATTGCCTACTTTCATGGTGCCGGCCATGTAGCTGGGGGCGTCAATCTTGTAGTCTGAGAGTTTTATTTTCTCAGTGCCGGTGCAGGTAATGGAGTTGTCTGGGTTCACCACTACGTTCACGTTCATAGAGATCACCTGGCGCGTGCCGGCAATGGTCAAATCACCCAGAACTTTCACCAGGTATTTGTTTTTAGAGACGGTGGTAATGTCTGTGGAGCGCAGGTTATAGACAATCTTGGGGTGGTCAGTGGCTTTCATCACTTTGTAGGCCCGGTTGTCTAAGGAACTGTGCTTGCTTTTCAGGCTCTTGGCATCTATAGACAAGTTGAAATTGGCGATGTCTGTGAGCACGTTTTGGGCATTGAATTTAAAGTCGCCTTTGCTTTGCATGGCGGCGGTGGTCATTTCCCAATCGTGCACATTGGAGGTACCTGCCACTTTCAGAAATATTTGCGCTTTGGGCAACAGGTTGTAGGTGCCTTGGGCTGCCGTCTGCCCCGGAAAGGCGAAGATGGCCAACAACAAGAGCGCTACTGCAAAAATGAGGATGTTGGGAGACGTTTGCTTCATGGTCATGACCTTGGGGTTTTAGTTGCAACAAAGGTAGAGCAGCCCCAACCCGCAATACCTGACACCGGTTAGCCGCAAGCATGATGCTCGTCATGTTTACAAAGGACCGTTGGTTTGTTTAAAAGAAGTTTAATTAGGCATTGGTGGTAGATTTCTTGTTATTAGGCAGTTATGTCTTCCACTGGTTCAGATAATACCGCATTAGTACAAGCCATCATTCAAAATGCCATTGACGGCATCATCACCATAGATGAGCGCGGGCTCATAGAAAGCATTAATCCGGCGGCCTGTCACTTGTTTGGGTATGCAGCCGACGAAGTGATTGGCCGGAACATCTCCATCTTAATGCCCTCGCCAGACAAAGACCGCCATGACCAGTATCTGGCGCGTTACCAGCAGACCCGGGTGCCGCACATGATTGGCATTGGCCGTGAGGTGCAGGGACTGAACAAAAGCGGGGCCGTTTTCCCGTTTAGGTTGGCTTTGAGTGAGGTGCAGTTGGCGGGCAGGGTTATTTACACGGGCTTTATTCATGACCTCACCCGCGAGAAAGAAGCCGAAGAGAACCTCAGAAAATACTCTGAAGACCTGGAAGCCCAGGTAAAGGAACGCACCGAATCTTTGCAGCGCTCCCTCCGGGACTTGCAAGACGCCAAAGACACGGTGAGCCATTCCCTGGAAAAAGAAAAAGACCTAAGCCAACTCAAAAGCCGGTTTGTGTCCATGGCGTCGCATGAATTCAGAACACCTTTGAGCTCAGTGCAGCTGTCGGCGTCTTTGATTGAGCGTTATGCCGTGCCGGAGAATGCCAACATTACCAAGCACGTCAACAAAATCAAGAGCGCGGTGGGCAACCTCACCAACATTCTCAATGACTTTCTGCTGCATGAACGCCTGGACGCCGGCAAGGTGGAGGCTAACTTTTGCATGTTTGACGTGGTGAAGGTCAGCGAGGAGATTACTGAGGAAATGCAGCTGGTCTCCAAAGAAGGGCAGAACATCATTTACCAGCACACCGGTTTCAAAAGCGAATTCAAGTTAGACCAGAACCTGCTCAAGAACTGCATCATCAACCTCATTTCCAACGCCATTAAATACTCCGGCGAGAACACGTTCATTGAGTTCAACACCGAGATTACCGACGGCGTGCTCACCGTGGCCATCAAAGATTACGGCATTGGCATACCACAGAAAGACCATGCCCAGCTGTTTGAACCATTTTTCAGGGCGCACAACACGGGCACCATTCCGGGCACCGGGCTGGGGTTGCACATTGTGCGGCGGTACGTCATGCTCATGAACGGGTCCATTGCCTTTGAGAGCCAACTCAACCAGGGCACTTCCTTTACCTTCACTTTTCCGGTACAACCATGAAAACGCGCATCCTCATTATAGAAGACAACCTGGACATACGCGAAAGCTCCGCCGAGATTCTGGAACTGAGCGGCTATGACGTGATGCAGGCCCCCGACGGGAAAGTAGGCGTAGACCTGGCCCTGCAGCACCTGCCCGACCTCATTCTCTGCGACATCATGATGCCTGAGATGGATGGGTTTGGCGTTTTATACCTTCTCCGGAAAAACCAGGCCACCGCCACCATTCCGTTTATTTTCCTTACGGCCAAAGCCGAGCGGGTAGACATTAGAAAAGGCATGGAAATGGGCGCCGATGATTACCTGACCAAACCCTTTGATGACATGGAATTGCTGGTGGCCGTGGAAAGCCGCCTCACCAAAAAACAGCAGCTGCAAGACTTCTACAGCCAACCCCTGGAAAACCTGGGGAATCTGGCCGCCAGCACCGGTGGCCTGGACCAATTGCAGCAAACCATTGCGGGCTTGAAAGTACGCCAGGTAAAAAAAGACCAGTTTCTGTTTCAGGAAGAAGACACGGCCAAAGGCATTTACCTGGTGGTGAGTGGTCGCTTTAAAACCAGCAAAACCGCCGATGACGGACGTGAACTGATTACCGGTCTGTTCAGCAAAGACGAATACCTGGGCATTGAGGCCGCGCTGCTTTCTGAACCTTACACAGACAACGCCGTGGCCATGGAAAACAGCGCCGTGTGCCTCTTGACCAAAGAAACCGTAGAGGCGTTTTTGGCGCGGTTTACAGACATCGGGCAGAAATTCATCCAGATTCTCTCGCAGAACATACGCGAAAAAGAAGCGCGGCTTCTGCACATGGCTTACCACTCCGTAAGAAAACGCATGGCAGATGTCTTGTTAACCTTGGTGAAGCAGCAGCCGGCAGAAAACGCCCAGGAATGCCTGCAAGTATCCCGCGAAGACATGGCCTCCATGGCGGGCATGGCCACTGAGACCGTGAGCCGAATTCTCTCTGATTTCACGCAGGAGAAACTGATTCTCAAGAAAGGCCGACTGATTCAGATTCTGGACCTGGCCCGGCTCACCAACATGAAGAACTGACCAACATCAAGTTAAGACTTGGCCAAGGGCAAGAACGGCGGGGCCTAAAAGCGGTAGGTTTGTTTCCCGTAACAGCAAGCCCATGAAAGTAGTCGCCTACCATGTTTACCCCCATGAAAAAGCCATTTTAGCGTTGGCCAATAACAAAAAGCACGACATCACCTTAATTGCCAATGCCCTGAGCCAGGAAACGGCTTTTTACGCCTTCGGGAAGGAGGCCGTTATTGTTTTTACTGAGCAGGATGTTTCTGCAGCGGTGTTGGCCATTCTAGTGGAGGCGAACATAAAATACCTGATCATCTACTCAGAAAAACCCTGCTGCGCCGATTTGCCAAGCCACGCCACAAAATCCATTGTCTGGGTGAACGTTCTCCTGGAAACCGGGCCGGCCGGCACCTTTTCTCTGCAGGCCTCGCAACAAGCCGCCAAACAAGTCATTATGTTCCTGGACGCGTGGCAACTGGAGTGAAAGTTTGTGTTGATTTCTAGTTTTTCCTGCTGCCAAGTACATTTTTACTTCTGCAGGTGAGTAACCACCAAATAAAAACTCCCCGTCAACTCTTGGTTTACCAGGAATTGACGGGGAGTTTCCGTTTTTGGGCTCTAAACCGCAAATGAGCGCTAAACTGGTTTTACAACTGCCGCGCCCTTGCTGCGTGTTTTCACCAGCAAGCGGAATTACCCTTGCAATTAGCATTTAGCTTCAGGTGACTCCAAGTAGAATAAGTAATGTTATCTGCTTCCACAATTCTCCAAAAACGTAAACTCCCATTCTATCCCTATGCATTAAGACGAAATGGGAGTCTCCGTTTTCGGGCTCTAAACCTCAAATGAGCCCTAAACCAGGTTTGCAGCCAATGTCAAGGGCTATTGGTCCCACCACACGCGGGCAGTCAAGATGTCGTCATTGCCTTGTTTGGAGGCTTCGGCGTCATTGGTTTGGCGTTCGGTTTCGGGGTACATAAGGCGCAGCGGGCGTGCAGTAGGCGAGGGCGCCAGCAATGAATTAGGCAGGTTGGGGAAACCCAGGCGGCGGTAATCGTTCCAGGCTTCAATGCTGGAGATGCTGTTCAGGGCCAGCCACTTCTGCTCAATAATGCGCTCTATTTTGTCTGTGGCCTGATCAAAATTTACTGAGTTCTGGTTGTTGTAAGCGGCAAATTCACCCGCCGGTACTTCCATGTATTTAAACGATTCCTGAATAGCCAGTTCATAGAAGGTCTTGGCCGAACCCGTAATCCAGCCGCGCTGGGCGGCCTCGGCCTGCAGGAAAAGGCTCTCAAACGAACCCATCAGCACTGATGCCTGGGTAGCCGACTTGAACACTGCGGCCGGTTTGGTGCCATTCTCAGCAGGCCCTTTGAACACCGACGTGTTGGCGCGGTTATACGCCGTGTTCTGGTTGCTGGGGTTCCCGAAGAGCACACCTTTGTAGTTGCCGTTTACCTGCGTGTACAAATTGCCCAGGCGCGGGTCGTTGCGCTGTTGGTATTGGGCAATGGCAAATTCCGTAGGCCGAAGGTTCAGGTGGTTGGTGGTATTTACGCCTTGCACGTTGCGGTAATAGGTTTCCCAGAGCGGGTTCAACTTGCCCGCGGTGTTCAGGTAACCCGGCTGCACCAGGGCATTTTCCCCGGTACCCAGAAAACCGCTTCCCTCGGTGGCTATTTTTTGCAACTCAGCAATGATGAATGCCTGGTTGTTGGCTTCGCTCTGGCGCAGTAAAGCCCGCAATTTAATGGTGTTGGCGAATTTTACCCACTTGGTCTTATCGCCGCCAAACACCAGGTCATCTTTGCCCGCCACAGAAACCGGGGTGGCTCTCTTGATATCGGCGATGCCGTCTGTGATTAAGTTGATGGATTTGGCATAGACCGTTTTGCCGTCTTCATAGCGCGGCGTGGGGTGCTTGGTACCTTGCAGGGCATCATCAAAGGGAATGTTGTTGTACACGTCTACCAGCCGCAGAAAATGCCAGCCTTGCATAATTTTGGCCACGCCTGCATAGTAGTAAGCTTGTTCCGCTAGCGCCTCTTCCTTGATTAATTGGTAGTAGAGCAGGTTCACGTAGCCATTCTCCCAAATAGGAAGACCATCGCGCTGGTGCCGTAAGGCCGGACCGTTGTACGCCTTTTCTTTGGTGAACAGACTGATGCCTTCGTTGGCCGTTCCCCAGTAACCGCCCCACAGCGCGCCTAACTGGTTTAATTGCACCGTTTCCTGGTTCACGGAACTGACCAACGCGGCCGGTAATTTGGCGCTCAAGGGCAAGTTCTCAGAAATGGGTTGGTTGGGGTTGTTGTTCACGTCTAAAAAATCCTCGCAAGAGGTGGTGGCCAGAGAAAATGCAAGGCCCAGCACTAGGGTATATATCTTATTTTTCATGGAAATCTAACGTCAAAAATCCTGTGTTTTCTATCTGCTTCCTTAAAATCCTAAACTCACATTAAACCCGAACGTGCGGTACGGCGGCACTTGCCGGAAGCTCACGTAGCCATCGGTTTGGTTGTAGAGATATTCCGGGTCGCCGTGGTCATTGTCTTTGTGCCGAAGGATGAACACATTGTTCGCCACAAAGCCCAGGCTCGCCTCTTTGATGAAGTTCTGTCGGCTTAACAAAGACATTGGCAAGGTGTAACTGATGCTCAGTTCGCGCAGCTTGAAATAATCTGATTTGGCGGCGGTGTTGGACTGGATAGAACCTTCGCGCTCCCAGAATGCCCGGTCTCCTTTGGAATACACGCTGTTGTTGGGTTCAAACACGCCGGGCGCAGTCTCAATCACCGAGTTAGGGTAAAGGAACGGCTGCCGGTTGAATTCCACAGTGCGGGGGTGCGTGCCGGCGGTGTACATGCGCGGAATAATCTCTGAGTACAGCCAGCCGCCCATGCGCCAGTCAAACTGTGCGCCAATACTCAAACCTTTGAACTGCACCATGCTGTTCAGCCCCACCTGGTAGGGCGGTACCATGGTGCCCAGATACGTGTTCTCAGTGGCAATGACCGGGTTGCCCGTGGCGGCGTCTATGATAATGCGGCCCTGCGGGTCACGTTTGTAGTCACTCACCAGCAAGCTTGGATACGACTGCCCAATGTTGGCGTAAGACTGCCGGAAGATGTTGAAAGACTCCAACCCTTGGTACAACTCCTTCACCTGGTTGTCTATGTAGGTGAAGTTGGCGCCTAAGTTCCACTTAAATGTTGGTGTCAGGACCACATCACCGCCCAGGCTTACCTCAATAATGCTGTTGGTCAGGCGGCCTGCGTTTACTACGGCGTCATTGTAACCGGTGGCGCGGGAGGTGGTGGCGTTGAAAATCTGCCCTTTGGAGTCTGAGTACACATAGTTGGCCTCCACGTTCATGCGGTTGTTGAACAAGCCCAATTGCACGCCTGCTTCATAAGACGTCACAAACTCCGGCTGAATGTCTGCATTTGGGTAGCGCAGGCTAGGCGTGAACCCCACGGTATTGCCAAACGGAAAGCCGTTGATCTGCGTGTACGCGTTGTTGAGTTGATACGGATTCAGAGTCACGTTGCCGGTCTTGTTCCAGGAGGCATACACCTTCCCAAACGAAAGGCCACGCTTGTCTTGCAGCGCAGGAATAGCCTCAGAGAAAATAAAGGAACCGCTCACGCCCGGGAAAAAGTACGACCGGTTGTCGGGGCTCAGGACAGAAACCCAGTCATTGCGGCCCGTAAAGGTCAGGAACAGGAAATTCTGGTAACCCGCCGTGAATTCGCCGTAGGCACTCACGGAGCGCTGCTCGGTAATACCAGTACCAGAAGCCGCCGACAATTCCCCAATTCTACTGCCGGGGTTAAACAAATCTGGGAAAAGCAGGTTGCTGGCGCCCACGGTCACGCTTTTGGTATAATCTGCCCGCGTGTTCTGGCCCAACAACAGCCGGGTACTTATTTTCCCGAAGTCCTTCTTGAAGTTCAGGATGACATCACTGTTCAAACGCCGGAAAGAGGTGTTATTGTCACTCACGCTTCCGTTCACGTTGCGGGCCGCCGAAGCGGGCACCTCAAACCGACCGGTGGTAGCGCGGGTTTCATCAATGGTGCTGTACAATCCAAACCGGTACAAGGCGCTAAACCAGGGCGTCACGTCATATCCTAATTCCAACTTGCCATTAATGGTCTGCTGTTCGTTCTGCTCCCTAATATTGTCTATCTGGAAGAAAGGGTTTTTCTGGCCGTCTGTGAAGAAGTACAGCGGGTTGGCCGCCGAACCGGTCTCCTTCCAATGGCGCATGCTGTTGAAATCAAAATTGGCGGGTAACTGGTAGGCGGTAATCCAGGGGCCGTCTGGGGTAGTGTTCTTTTTGAAGTACACGTAGTTCAGCGCATACGAAGACCGGAGCTTGCCAAACGTGCGGGACCCGTTGAACCGACCACCCGTGCGGCGGCTTTCGTCTTCCGGAATAATACCTTTGATGGTGGCGTCCTGCAAAGAGAAAAAGTATGTGGTGCGTTCGTCTCCGCCCGAGAAAGAGACATCATTCTGCACGTTCACTCCGGTCTGGAAAAGGTCCAGGCGGTTATCTTGGTCAGGTGCGGCATACAACACCTGGTGGCGCGAACCATCTGGCAGGGCAGGGCCTACGTCTTTCATAGAGCCGTCAAACGCGGGTCCCCAGGATTCCCACTGCAAGGGGTCAAACACGCCGGCATTCCCCTGGCCAAATCGGGTTTGCGCCTTGGGCAAAAGAAATACTTTTGAAAACGTAGTGGTATTAGACACCCGCACCAGGCCGCGCCCTCTTTCCCCAGATTTGGTAGTAACCATAATGGCCCCGTTCACGCCCTCAGAACCATAAAGCGCAGAAGCATTGGCCCCTTTCAACACCGTGATGCTTTCAATGTCATTCGGGTTCAGGCGACCAATGGAAGGAATGGGCACGCCATCCACCACATAAATGGGCGCGTTCTTGGCTCTGTTAAGCGACCTGGTGCCGCGCAACACCACCTGTAACTGCGGGTCTACCTTGCTGTCATACATGTTCACGCGCAAGCCCGCCACTTTGCTGTTCAGTCCCAGCAGCGGGTTCACCGGTTTTCCTTGGTTCAGAGATTCATTGCTTACAATCTGGGCAGAGGCACCCAACTCGCGGGCGGGCCGCTTAATGCCCAGGGCACCGGTGACCACAATTTCAGATAGTTGGGTGTTATCAAGTTCCAGGGCAATCTGCAGGGGAGTGGTGGCGCTGGTGACGGCTACTTGCTGCGTTTTGTAGCCAATATATGTAAAGACCAAAATCTGGCCCGGCGCGGCAGGTAAGGTGAAGTTGCCGTCTGTGTCAGTGGAAGTAGCCTGGGTTGTGTTCTTCAATACCACGGTGACTCCGGCCAACGGGGTTCCGGTGGCTTGTTCTAATACCTTGCCGTTGACGGCGGTTTCCTGCGCATGGCCAGTTGCCGTGAGGCTCAGCAGGAAGGCGAGGAGTAGTATTAATCTATGCATAGAGACTGTTTAAATTTGTGCGAAATTATTTATATTTAGTCTAAATAATTAAACTTGCGCAAAGATAGAGGCCAACTTGGAACAGAAATGACGGGAAAAGGAGAAATGATAACGCGGAAAGGAGAAACTGACGCGCTGCTGGCTTCTTTTTCAACAGACAAAGCCGGTGCGGTGCTCCAGGAGAGTCCTTTTGGCCTGCCCGGCCATTTGGTGCAGCAGGAGATAACCTTCTCCGACTGTCCGGCGGCCGGCCGGCAGGTTTCCTTGCGCAGTCCCAACGTGTCACTCACCTATACGCTTGCCCACGTGCCGGGTCAGGAGGAAGACACTTTTTCCCATGGCACGGGTCTGGTTCAACTGTGTTTCTGTTTAAGAGGCACCGTACACTATATAAGAGCAGGAGAGGAGAGACCCGCCGCCAACTTGCAGGAACAGCAGCACAACGTGTTCCTGTTTCCGGCTGGGGCCATGGCGTCAGAAAAGCATGCGACGGCAGAATGTGAAGTGTTTGAGCTCAGCCTAACCCCAGATTTCTTTTTCAGGTGCCTGCCGCCCGCCCATGTCCTTGTGAGCCAATTCCTGAGAAAACAAGCCGAGAACAAGTTTGATCAGTTGCTGCCTATGATCATTACGCCCCGCCTTACGGCCATTCTCTATGAATTGCTCAACCAGAAACTCAAAGGTTTTTGCTGGCAGACCTTTTTTGAGGCGAAGGTGATGGAGTTACTGGCCTACCAACTGGAGCAATGGGAGCAAACCCTGGAACTGGACGCCGGCGAAAACCTAAAGAAAGAAGACGAACAGAAGATGCAGCTGGCCCGGGAAATTCTCCTAGCCGATTTGGAGCATACCATCTCCATCAAAGAGCTGGCGCACCAGATAGGCACCAATGAATTCGACCTGAAAAAGCATTTCAAGATGACCTTTGGCGAAACCGTTTTTGGCTACCGGCAGGCCTATAAAATGGAACGCGCCCGCGAACTGCTGCTGCAAGGCGACACCAAAATCAATGAAATCAGCCGACTGCTGGGCTACAAACACGCCACGCACTTCACATCGGCATTTAAGCGGCACTTCGGTTTACTGCCGAATAAGATAAAGAAGTAAAGGTCTTTTATTTAACAGTCAATTCCTTAGGTTGGTCATTGCCGTTTTCGGGCTCGTTTTCAGAAATGAGCCCGAAAATGGAAAGTGAGGACACCTCCGGAGAATTATTCGGGCGCCATTTCAAACCATCACTTCAGGGTTTTGCTAACTGTGTTGGGAAAACTGATTAATTAGTAAAAATAATAGCATAAACTTGGTCATTTGTAGAGGCTGTTGGACCGATTTTCCCTGGCATTGTGTTATCTTTACAACTGATTCTTAGCTTTTACGCCAGGAGATTGACACATGAGAGAAGACTATTTAACCGGTTCGGCAGACCACCTTTCGCCCGCTGAGAAAGAGTATGACAAGGCGCTCAGGCCCTTGGATTTCAGCGCTTTCACGGGCCAGGAAAAGGTGGTGGAGAACCTCAAGATATTTGTGGGCGCGGCCATTATGCGCGGCGAAGCGTTGGACCACGTGCTCCTGCACGGCCCTCCGGGCTTGGGGAAAACTACTCTCAGCCACATCATCGCCAACTCACTGGGGTCCAATATCAAGATTACGTCGGGCCCGGTGCTGGACAAGCCCAGTGATTTGGCGGGTTTGCTTACCAACCTGGAGAAGAACGACGTCCTGTTCATTGACGAGATTCACCGCCTGAACCCCATTGTGGAAGAGTACCTGTACTCGGCCATGGAAGATTACAAGATTGACATCATGCTGGACTCTGGCCCCAATGCCCGTTCTGTGCAGATTTCTTTGAATCCGTTTACCTTGATTGGAGCCACCACGCGGTCGGGTCTGTTGACCTCGCCGTTGCGGGCGCGCTTTGGCATCAACTCGCGGTTGGAGTATTATGACTCCAAGCTGTTGACGTCTATTGTGCAGCGCTCCGCCGAGATTCTGGGTTCGCCTATTCATGAAGATGCCGCCTTTGAGATTGCCCGCCGCAGCCGCGGTACGCCGCGTATCGCCAATAATTTGTTGCGCCGTACCCGTGACTTCGCCCAAATTAAAGGCGACGGGACCATTACCGTTGACATCGCCAAGTTTGCCCTGAATGCCCTGGACGTGGACCATAACGGTCTGGACGAAATGGACAAACGCATCTTGCTCACCATCATTGAGAAGTTCAAGGGCGGTCCGGTGGGCTTGTCTACCATTGCCACCGCCTGCGGTGATGAGGCCGAGACCATTGAGGAAGTCTATGAACCGTTCCTGATTCAGGAAGGCTACATCAAGCGCACCAGCCGCGGCCGTGAAGCCACCGAAGCCGCGTACCGCCACCTGGGCAAGATTCCGCCCAACCACGTGCGCAGCGGTACCTTGTTTGACCAGGCCCAATAAAAGCAAATCCCGTTTTCGGCTTCATTTTCAGAAATGAGCCCGAAAACGGAAACTGGCAAACGTTCAAACCTCGCAGGTTTCCAAAACCTGCGAGGTTTTTTTTTAGCTGCCTTTCCAAAAAGGAGGGCTAAAACAATAATTATAGATAAGGCTGAACACAATAGCTCAACTATTTTCAAACCGTAAAAGCAAAGTCCCTTCAGAAGGTTAGGATGAGGGAAATTTCTTTTAAACTGAATGGCTTAGCTATAAAAAGTGCCCCTCACCCTAGCCCTCTCCCAGAGGGAGAGGGAATTCCGGTTTCTGTTTTTGCTTTCATTTCCAGAATTGAGCCCAAAAACGGAAAAATACCGGCAACTGAAATTCTTTTCCGCCAAATTTGTTCTTTCCTCACAGCGCCTTTTCAATTCATGTTCAACCAAACCGCCAGACATACGCAGCTCATCAAGCAGAAAGCCCAGGAATTGGGGTTTATGTACTGCGGCGTGTCTAAAGCTGATTTTCTGGAGGAAGAGGCGCCGCGGCTGGAGAACTGGCTCAACCAGAACAAGCACGGCCAGATGCACTACATGGCCAACCACTTTGACAAACGCCTGGATCCGCGCTTGCTGGTAGATGGGGCTAAATCAGTGGTGAGTTTGCTGTTGAATTATTATCCAGAGGAAACCCAGCCCGAGGACACGTTCCAGATCTCCAAGTACGCGTACGGCCAGGATTACCACTATGTCATCAAAGACAAACTCAAGACGCTGTTCAATTATATACAAGAAGAGATTGGCGAAGTGGGCGGGCGCGTGTTCGTGGACTCAGCCCCGGTCATGGACAAAGTCTGGGCGAAGAAAAGCGGTTTGGGCTGGGTAGGCAAGAACAGCAACTTGATACGGCCGGGCGTGGGCAGTTTCTTCTTCATTGCTGAGCTCATCCTGGACCTGGAACTGGAACCAGACGGCCCCATCAAAGATTACTGCGGCACCTGCACCAAGTGCATGGATGCCTGCCCCACAGACGCTATCTCAGAACCCTACGTGGTAGACGGTAGCAAGTGTATTTCGTACTTCACCATTGAACTCAAAGACCAGATTCCGCAGGAAGTGGAAGGCAAATTTGGGAACTGGGTGTTTGGCTGTGACATCTGCCAGGATGTATGCCCCTGGAACCGGTTCAGCAAGCCACACCAGGAACCCCTTTTCACGCCACATCCTGAGCTGCTGCACCTTTCAACTAATGATTGGATGGAGCTAACCCAGGATGTATTCAGTGACATTTTCAGAAAATCGGCGGTGAAACGTACTGGGTTTGCCGGGCTTACCCGCAACCTGCAGTTTGTGGCCACCGCGCCGGTAGCCTTAGGCGGCCAGCACCTTCCCGAAGATTCTGTCTAAGATGCTGTAATAAGTACCAGAAAAGCGTTGGTAACACCAGTCACGCAAGGTCTCCAACTCGGTGCGCACTAACATGCGCACGCTCTTTCTCAATTCCTTCTCAAACAAACTTGAATCAAAGCTTACTTTGTCCAAGATCAGTTTTACGTACTCCAACATGGTTTTATATAGCTAAAAGGTGTGATGTAACTTGGACTATTGTATACGCGGAAAGGGTTGAATTAGCTGCGCGATTTGTACTGATTTTTATAAGATATTTACACGAAATTGAATAAAAAAAGGGCAACCCATTGGGCTGCCCTTCCTTACAAAATTAAATTTTTATTATCTCAGGAACGGTGTCACAATCTGCAACACGGTTTCTTTTGACATTGGCTCATCAAAGGCCTCTGAGGCGGCGTTGGCATCAATGGTGATACCGTTGAAGGTTCCGGCAATAGGCACGGTGGCTTGCGTGGTCAATTCTTCCCCGTCATACACCAACTGCGTACCAGCGGGCAGACCGGCGCGGTCTTTCAAAGTGATCCAGGGCTTTACACTGGCCATGATAGAAGGCGTGTCGCGGCGCATTCTTCTAATGTGCGCAGCGTGACGGGCTTCTACAGAGTGAATCTGCAAAGCGGCTTGCAATACGGTATTATTGCTTACCAAATTGCCTGCCTGGCCTTTATAAGCACGTACGCCGGTGTCTTCAAACGCTTGCGCAACAGCTAGCATAGTGCCGTAGTTGGTGAAAACGTCTGCAAACGCACCACGGGCGGTAAAGTCAAAGCTGGCGGCGGTGAACGTTACCGGTGTGCCTTGCAAGCTAGAAATAGTGGTTCTCAGGAAGGCTACGTGTTGGGCCTCATGGTCTCTGATCAAGGCAATGGCGCCTTGGGCAGCGGCAGGTGCACCTACGGCTATTGAAGCGGCGGCGGCTTGCTTGTAAAACTCAGACTCCAGGTATTCCAGCGTCAACGCGAAGTTCAAGACCTCTACAATGGCAGCGTTGCTCCCGGTTTGTGCGTACGCTTTGTTGAACATGCTGCCCAGTGCCAACGGCACGGCGGTGGCGGCCAGTTTCTTGCCAAAGCCGGCGAAATGTTTGAAAACGGCCCGGCGCGGATCTAAACGGTCATACACCTCTGGGTCTACTTTTTCAATCTCAGTGATTAGGTTGAATATATTCATGATTCTTTTCCTCCTTTAAAATTATTGTGGTAAACCAGTGGCAACAATGGTGTCCTGGATAAAGCCTTTGGCCAGATTCAGCACTTCAGTAGGCGACAAGGCCACGTCTAAGCCGTTGTTGTCCACAATCATGCGGCCGGCAATAATGCCAGAGTCGCCTTTGGCGAAGTCTCCGTTGCTGATCATGTCTCTGATCTCAGCGGCATGGCGGGCTTCCACAGAAACAATTTTCCCGGCCAGGGTCAGGTACGTGAGGCCAGCACCGGTGTCTGTGAACAATTTACCGGCTCCGTTGTAGGCGGCCACCCCAAGGTCTTCAAAGGTTTTGGCCGTGGCCAGCACCGCGGCGCGGTTAGCGAAGTTGATGGAGGAAAAGTTGGGGGTAAGGTCTTTGATTCTGTTAGCGGCCGGAATAGCTCTTCTGAAGAATTCGCGGTGGGCTATCTCATGGTTTCTGATGTCTGTGAGCACCATGCGCTCTGAGGCAAGAGGAAAAGCGGTGTTGAACGCAGCGTTAGCCACCACTTGGGTATAGAAGGCAGCTTCAAGTTGCTCCAGGGCATAGGCGTAGTTCAAGATGCCCACGTCGCCGGTGCCAAGGTTCACGGTGCCGTCTGCGGCCATTGCCGGATCATCATCGTCATCACAGCCAACGGTCAGTAATAACGCAGAGGCGGCCAGGCCGGCTCCGGTGTACCGCATGAATGAACGCCGATTCAAGGCCGCGTTCAAGGCGCCCAGGGGCTCTTGTTCCGGAATCTGATTTGTGTTTTTCGCCATAGTTTTAATGAATGAGGGTGAATACTACTGGCCGCCAGCTACCGTTTTAGAGATACCTTTTAAAAGAATTATCCCTGCCTGCCCGGGCGGTTCAGCCAGACCTACGGCGCAGCCTGCCTAACCGGATTTTGGGAAAGTCAAAAAAAATAGAATTCTTTTTTACCCTAACCTTCCGTTTTTCAAATGGATGCGCGGTGCTACGGCGGTTCTTCGTACTTTTGGCCTGCTGGCAAAAACCCGTTTTCGGGCTCTATTCCTGAAATGAAGATAAAAACAGGCCTTTTCCTCTTGCTCTGGATCATGTGCGCCACCTGCTGGGGACAGGCGCCGGAGCTGGCTGTGGAGTATGGCCCCGGCACGGTTCCCCTTGACCAGTATTTCACCATTTCGCTTAAAAAGACCGGCGCCAGGCCAGAGAAAGTGGAAGGGTTCCCCGAGATTGAAGGCTTGCAGAAAAGTACCCAGCGCCGCTCTGCCGCCACCTACCGCACCGGCAACAAAACCACCGTGGTGCACACGCTCACCCAGCAATATGCCCCTCTGCGCGAAGGCGATTTCAGCATAAAACCCTTCACGCTGCAAGTTGACGGCAAGCCTGTGACTGCGCCTGCCTTTAAAGGAAAAGTAGAACCAATGGCCTTGGTGCCGGGCAAGTCACCGTCAGATACAGTGCCGGCGGCGGGCCCCATGGCGGCCCCAGAATTTGCGGATGTAAAAGATAACGCCTTTCTTACGCTGCATTTGCCCAAGCAACGCGTGTTTGTGGGCGAAAGCGTGCCGGTGTCGCTTTGGTTTTATGTGGCAGATACAGATTTGGGCTTGCTGGACTTTTACCAGTTTGAGCCGCAGCTGCTTGCCGCCATTCAACTACTAAAGCAACGGAGCGCGCTGGAGCAGACAGTGGCCCAACAGGAGATTACACCTGAAAAGACGCAGATTGGTGGCAAAGCATTCACCCGGTATAAATTGTATGAGGCGGTGTTGTTCCCCATTACGGCGCAGGCGCTGCGGTTCCCGGTGGTGCAGCTGCAGATGATCAAGTACAAAATCGCCAAAACGCCCAGTCTCCTGAACCAGAACCGGCTACCCGACTATAAAACCTATACCACTTCGGCGCAACGGGTAGAAGTAAGAGCCCTGCCGCCGCACCCGCTTCGGGACCAGGTGGCCGTGGGCGTGTTCCGGTTACGGGAGCAATTGTCGCGCAATACCATCAGCCTGAACCAGAATTTGGTGTACCAGATGCAGATAGAGGGCGAAGGCAATATCAAGGCGCTGCCCTTGCCGCAGAACGTGGGGGTTTCCAGCGAGGTGGAGGTGTACACCCCGGAAATCAGGCAGCAGGACCGCGTGGCCGGAGGGCAGGTGGTGGGGTCCAAGACGTTCCGGTATTTCATTGTGGGCCGGCAGGCGGGGCAATATGCGCTCCGCGATTTGTTCCAGTGGGTGTATTTCAACCCCAGCACAGCCCGCTATGACACGCTCCGGCCCAGCGTGGTGGTGCGCGTGCGCGGGCAGGAAGACCAGAATTCGTTTATCAGGGCCCAGCCTTTGGGCGATTTTTACAATATTATAGAGACAGAGAAAAACCAACCCATTCCGCTGGACTATTTCAAGGGCGTGCGCCAGTACACCAACATAGCATTGGCGGTCATGGGTTTGGCTTCTCTGTTTGTATTTTTTATCAGAAGAAAATGAGCAATACTTTTGGGTCCATCTTCCGGATCACCACGTTTGGCGAATCGCACGGCACGGCCGTTGGCGTAGTTGTAGACGGTTGCCCCGCCGGACTTCCCATTACGATAGAAGAAATTCAGGCGTCGCTGGACAGACGCCGCCCCGGCCAGTCAAAAATCACCACGCCCAGAGATGAGAAAGACCAGGTGCAGATTCTGTCTGGTATTTTCAATGGGCAGACGCAGGGCACGCCCATTGCGCTGGTGGTGTTCAACAAAGACCAGGCAAGCCATGACTACTCGCACATAGAGAACGCATTTAGGCCTTCGCACGCAGACTATACCTATACCGCCAAATACGGCTCACGGGACCACCGCGGTGGCGGCCGAAGCTCGGCCCGGGAAACCCTGGCCCGCGTGGCGGCAGGCGTACTGGCCCAGAAGTTCCTGGCGGAGCAAGGCAT
The DNA here is from genome assembly GCF_014876185.1 of Rufibacter sp. LB8. Lineage (NCBI taxonomy): Bacteria > Pseudomonadati > Bacteroidota > Cytophagia > Cytophagales > Hymenobacteraceae > Rufibacter > Rufibacter sp. LB8. The sequence goes on from NZ_JADALJ010000001.1 coordinate 4,389,657, forward strand.
TGAGATCTCGGCTTATGTGTCACAAGTGGGTACCATCTTCGCCCCGGCAGACTATGCTGAGATGGATTTAAGCCAGGTGGACAGCAACATTGTACGGTGCCCGCACCCAGAAACTGCCGAGAAAATGATTGCCTTGATTGAAGACACCCGCGATAAATTAGACACCATTGGCGGCGTGGTTTCCTGCGTGGTGAAAGGCGTGCCCGCCGGTTTAGGTGAGCCCGTGTTTGACAAACTGCACGCGGAGTTGGGCAAGGCCATGCTGAGCATCAATGCCGTGAAAGGCTTTGAGTACGGCAGCGGTTTTGAGGGCGTGCGCATGTACGGTTCCCAGCACAATGACGTTTTTTACACCGATGATGCCGGAAACGTGCGTACCCGTACCAACCATTCGGGCGGCATACAGGGCGGCATCTCCAACGGGCAGGACATCTATTTTAAAGTCGCGTTCAAGCCGGTGGCCACCATTTTGCAGCCGCAGACTACCATTGACCAGGCCGGCCAGGAAGTAACCCTGCAAGGCAAAGGCCGCCATGACCCCTGCGTGTTGCCGCGTGCTGTGCCTATTGTAGACGCCATGGCTGCGTTGGTGCTGGCAGATTTCGTGCTTCGGGCTAGGGCTAATAAGTTGGGGTAGGCGTTTTCGGGCTCCAGATTGGAAATGGAGGCTAAAACATAAATTATATAAATAGTAGAGACCAGGCCCTGCCTTGTCTCTACGGTAGAGGTTCCGAAAAACGCTGGCTCAAAGACCTCGTAGTGTGCGCAGCTCCTACAAATGTCTTCGCCAAGAAATCTTCCTGTTTGTCTTCCCGCTAAATAAAAATTCCCGTTTTGGGGCTCATTTCCAGAAATGAGCCCCAAAACGGGAATTACTTTTATGAAAGGCTACCTACAGAATCACCAGCAGCCAAATCAAGACCAGCACCGGCAGCAGATACACCAATGAATACTTAAAGAGGTACTGGAAGAAAGGCGGCATTTTCACGCCAGCCTGTTCGGCAATGGCTTTCACCATAAAGTTGGGACCGTTGCCAATATAAGTCATGGCGCCAAACAACACCGCCCCAATGGAAATGGCCTCCAAGACCAGCAAGGTCTCCGGATGTTCGGCCAGGCCGTAGGCGAAGTGCTGCACATCAGAAACGCTGGCGTAGTTGAGGTGGTACTTGGCCATGCCCAAAGACAGGAAGTTGGCGTAGGTGGGCGCGTTGTCCAACACGCCAGAAAGCGAGCCCGTCACCCAGTAAAACACGGTAGGCGTGAGCTTGGCGGCAAACTCCGGCGAAGAAGCCAACGCGGCAGAGAGTTGCAAGGCGGGCATCATGGTGAAGAAAATCCCGAAGAACAGAAACACCACCTCCAGAATGGGGTCAAAACTGAAATGATTGCCGTTGAGGGCGGTTCGGCTGGCCAGCTTAAAGCACAGAAAAGCCGCCGATAATTGAATCACTTCGCGCACAAATGACACTTTCACGCCGCCTTCCATGGGTATGTAGGGCAACCAGTCAAACGACGAGGGGTTCAGGAACGTGGCCCCAATAATCACAGCCAGCCACAAGAGGTTGCGCTTGCCGGTGAAATAGAATTCGGTTTTCTTCTCAATTTTGGCTTTTACGGCAGGCTTGGGAATAAACGTGGCTTTGTTTCTGGAATCAAGAATAAAGAAAATAGTACAAAGCGCCCCAACGGCAATGGCCCAAGGGGTGAACAGGTGTTGCAAAGTCCAGAAAAACGGCACGCCCTTCAGAAACCCGATGAACAGCGGCGGGTCGCCCAGCGGCGTGAGCATACCGCCCGCGTTACTCACAATAAAGATAAAGAAAACAATCTGGTAAGGCTTGATGCGGTGGTTGTTGAGCCTGATGAACGGCCTAATCAAGAGCAAAGACGCGCCCGTGGTTCCAATCACGTTGGCGATTATCGCCCCGAACAAAAGAATTCCCACGTTAATCAGCGGGGTGGCGTTGGCATTGGCGTTGATGTAGATGCCGCCCGCGGCCACGTACAAAGCGCTGAGCAAAATGGCGAAAGATGCGTACTCGGCCAGCGTCTCGGCGGGCATGTGCGTGTCCTGCAAGACCAACAGGTAATAACTCAGCACTAGCAAGCCCAGGCCCACGGCAATGATTTTAAAGTATTTATGCCAGAAATGCGGAAAGAAAATGGGGCCGGTGGCAATCAACAAAATCAGAAGTACGAAGGGGGCAACTAGAAAACCAGGTATGTCTGGGGGCGTGGCGGCCAGTAATACGGTGGTGAGCATGGGAACTTGGTTGGTAAAAGGTGAGATTCTGGGTAAAGATACAGTTTCTGCCTCAACCTATTTTCCGTTTTAGGGCTCATTTCTGAAATGGAGGCCAAAAACGGAAGCCAAGCGCGTGGTTACCAGAAGGGAACCAATAGGTAATGGAATTTTGCCTAATTTTGGAAACTTAATACCAAGGCCGTAAGTTTTTACTTTAAATAGCAATACCATGACTGAACATACTGAAAATACTACCAAACCGGTTTCTGTGTACGCCGAGGCGAACCCGAACCCGGAATCCATGAAATTCGTCTTGAACTCCACCTTGCTGGGCGAGGGCGGCAGCGTAGATTACCCCACGCTTGAAAGCGCGGTGGAGTCTCCGTTTGCGCAGGAGCTGTTCAACTTTGACTACGTGAGCCGCGTGTTCATTGCCAGCAACTTCGTGACCATCACCAAGAACAACCCCGTGCAATGGTCGCACCTGATTCCAGAACTGAGAACGTTCATCAAGTCTTACATAGAGGCTGGCGGACCCATCTTCATTGGCACGCCCACCATGACCACCGCCGCCTCTGCCGCTGCCGAGGTTTCTGCTGACCTCTCTGCCGAAGACGCGGAGATTTCACAGAAAGTGATTGACCTGTTGGAAAACTATGTGCGCCCGGCCGTAGAGCAAGATGGTGGTAACATCACCTTCAAATCCTACAACCAAGGCGTGGTGACCGTAAACCTGCAAGGCTCTTGCAGCGGCTGCCCATCGGCTACCGTTACCTTGAAAGCCGGCATTGAGAACCTGCTCAAGCGCATGGTGCCCGAAGTGCAGGAAGTAGTAGCTGAAGGTGTGACCTTGTAATACATCTGAATAAATTTTGAAAGCCCTGCCAGAGATGGTGGGGCTTTTTTGTGTTCAAGTGAATCTGCTTTTTGAATGTTAAACCCACACCTAACCCCTCCTAGGAGGGGAATTGGCATGCGTGGTGAATAGTGAAAAAGAATACTCGTGCAGATGCTCGTCTCCTGGGAGGGATAGGGTGGGTTCAGGTGTGCTACACAACTTGTCTCATTGAAACGTCTGTCAATCATTTCCCAAATTTCCGTTTTGGGGCTCATTTCCAGAAACGAAAGCAAAAACGGAAAATTCCAGCCAACCTCTTGCATTTGCACGGAAACCCTAAGAAAAAGCCGGGCATTCCACTCCCTTAACCCCAAAATGCAGGCGGTTTCAATCCTTTTCCCTATTTTCAGACCATAATTCCTAACCTGCACCAAATGGCAAACTCAACTTCCAAGCACCCCAAGGGCTTGTATTTCCTTTTCCTGGCTGAAATGTGGGAACGCTTCGGCTATTACCTCATGATCGGGATTTTCTTCCTCTACATGACCGACACCCAGAGCGCCGGTCTGGCCCTGCCCAAAGACCAGGCCTCTGACATTTACGGTACCTTTATTGCCCTGGTATTCCTCACCCCGTTCATAGGCGGTTTGCTCGCTGACCGGTTGCTGGGCTACCGCTTGTCCATTACCATTGGTGGCGTTTTAATGGGTTTGGGTTACTGCGGGCTGTCCATTCCCGGCGAAAGTTTTTTCTTTCTTTCCCTGGCGCTCATCATCATTGGCAACGGGTTCTTCAAGGCCAACATCTCTACCTTGCTGGGGAATCTATATTCTGAGCCGCAGTACTTGCCGCAGAAAGATGCCGGATACAATATCTTTTACATGGGCATTAATGTGGGCGCGTTCATCTGCAACTTTGTGGCGGCGTATTTAAGAAACACCTACGGTTGGGGCTGGGCTTTTCTGGCGGCGGGCATCGGTATGTTCATCGGCCTGATTGTGTTCTGGGCAGGCAACAAAACCCACCGCGACTATGACATCAGAAAACCCGCGCAACCCCATGACATGCCGCTCTGGAAAGTGGTGGGCCTGGTGATTGTGCCGGCCATGGTGGTGGGCGTGCTGAGCTGGTATTTGATTCCGGGCGACGTGTTTGGGTCAGATTCTACAGATGCGTTCATTTTCGGGTCTATTCCTATTATTCTATTTTACGTGAGTTTGTGGGCGAAAGCGTCTACTGAAGACAAGAAACCAATTGCGGCTTTGCTGTCTATTTTTGCCGTGGTGGTGGTCTTCTGGGGCGTGTTCAAGCAGAACGGCACCGCGCTCACCACCTGGGCCGAGTACTACACAGACCGAAGCCTGCCTGAATCGCTGGAGAAACCAGCCGCTTCCCTAGGCATGGTGCAGAACATTGACGCCACTACCAAAACCGTCCCGGCCTTTGACAACGCGTTCAGAACCAGCACAGATGCCGAGGGCAAAGTAGTGACCAAGGAAGGCGTGGAGCCGTACCTGAACAACTTGCCGGAGCGGGATTGGCCGCAGGAAGGCAACTCACTCAAACTCATTTCCACGGAGTTGTTTCAGTCCATTAATCCGTTCTTCGTGATTATTCTCACGCCGGTGGTGGTAGGCTTCTGGGGCCTCATGCGCCGAAAGAGAAAGGAGCCCAGCACGCCTGCCAAGATGGCCTGGGGCTTGTTCATTACCGGCCTGAGCACGCTAGTGATGGTGGGCGCCGTGTGGGCCGGCGACAACGGCCTGGACAAAGTTTCCAGCATGTGGCTGGTGGGCACCTATTTTGTGGTGACCATTGGCGAGCTCTGCCTTAGCCCCATGGGCTTGTCATTGGTGTCTAAAGTGAGCCCGCCGCGGTTGACGGCCCTCATGATGGGCGGCTGGTTTATCGCCACGTCCATTGGCAACAAACTCTCCGGCATTCTGGCCAGCCTCTGGGACACCTATGATGACAAGCAGTATTTCTTCTGGGTGAACTTTGCGGTAACCGTGGGCGCTGCCCTGGTGCTGGTGCTCATGCTTAACTGGCTGCGCCGAATCATGGAAAAACCAGCGGTGTAACCGAAGGCAAAATTTCTTGTAGAATGTTAGCGGCCTCCGTTTTCGGGCTCATTTCCAGAAATGAGCCCGAAAACGGAGGCCGCTTTTTTACGCGGTAGCCTGGAGCCGAATTTTGGGAGTGACGGGAGTGGGCCTGTGGAAGGAAATGACGCCCGGCCAAGGCTAAGGTTCAGGGAATCAGAGTTCTGTTTTGGGGCGGGACATGGGTTGAAAACTTTCTGTGGTGGAAAGGAAGTGCTAGGAATACTGCCCCATGTCTCTATCTTTAGCCAAACATTTAAAACAGATGAGCAATACAAAACAGCTGAGCCGATCGTTGGGCCTGCGTCTGGTGGTAGTGGTGGTGATTGGCAACATCATTGGATCTGGCGTCTATAAGAAAGTGGCGCCCATGGCCGCCGAACTCCACTCGCCGGGCTGGGTCTTGGTCTGCTGGGCGCTGGGCGGCATTATCACGTTGTTTGGCGCATTGAGCAACGCTGAGGTGGCGGGTTTGCTGGCCGACACGGGCGGCGAATACGCGTATTACAAGCGCATCTACAACCGCTTCTTCGCGTTCATCTACGGTTGGTCTTTGTTCACGGTGATTCAGACGGCGGGCATCTCATCCTTGGCCTATGTGTTTGCGCAGAGCTTGCACAGCCTGGTGGACCTTCCGCCCATGTTCGCAAGTATGGCTAATTACAACATCATGGAGGTGTTCTTTCCGTTCGCCGATTTTAATGTGAAGTTCACAGCCATTCTGTTGATTATATTCCTGACCTGGATCAACGGGCGCGGCCTGGTGGCGGGCACGGGCCTGAGCACGGCCATTCTGCTGCTGGTGTTTGCCGGTATTGGCGTGATTGTGTTCTTCGGGTTGAGCAGCGGGGAAGCCAATCTTGCCCAGAGTTTTGACATGCAGACCACCAACAACACCACGGTTACGTTCAGCGCGGTGTTTGCGGCCATGCTGTCGGCGTTTTGGGCGTACCAGGGCTGGGCATCCATCGGGTTTCTGGGCGGCGAAATCAAAGATGCCAAACGCAACATTCCGCGCGGCATTACCATTGGGGTACTCACGGTCATCGCCATTTACCTGTTGGTGAATGCCACGTATTTGTCTTTGCTTTCTATCCCGGAAATTGAGGGCGTGTTTGCGGCGGGCAACCAGATTGCGGCCATTGAGGCGGTGAAAAGTTTCTGGGGCACGGGTGGCGGACTCTTTATTTCGGTGCTGATTCTGGTGACCACGCTGGGCTGTACCAACGCCACCATTCTGGCCAGCTGCCGCACCTACTTCGCTATGGCCCGCGAAGGGTTGTTCTTCAAGAAAGCCGGCGATTTAAACCAGGCCAAGGCCCCGGGCATGTCTCTGGTGTACCAATGCGTGTGGGCTTGCGTGCTGGTGCTGTCCGGCACCTTTGACCAACTCACCGACATGATCATCTTTGCCGTGTTCATTTACTACGGCGCCACCACGCTGGGCGTGTTCATCCTGCGCCGCAAGATGCCAGATGCACCGCGCCCCTACAAAGTCTGGGGCTACCCCATCATTCCCGCCATCATGATTCTGTTCTGCGCGGCCCTGTTCTTCAACACCATCTATGTGCGCCCCCGCGAGGCTGGCATTGGCATGATCTTGATGCTCACCGGAATTCCCATGTACTACTGGTTTAATAAGAAATACGGCAAAAACCAGGTGCAAGAAACCTCAGTTCCGGAGGAGTAGAAATATCTTGTTCGACTTTAACTCCCGTTTTTGGCTTCATTTCCAGAAATGAGCCCCAAAACGTAAAAACCCATCTTTCTCCATACAGGGAAAGCTGGGTTTTCATTTTTATTCTAAGTAAAGGCAATGCTCACAAGTACTACTGCCGCAAGTTTAGCGCGAGCGTAAATGTGGCTGAACACGTAGTAAGTTTCTAAACTTACGTGAGTTGTTAAACTCGCCAAATGTAAAACCACAAGTTACGCTCGCGCTAAACTTGCGGCAGTAGTGATTTTCAAGCGAATTCGAATGAAAAATTAATGCAAAGCCCTTCTTTTCACCATGCCTCCGTCTGTGTCGTCAATGCTCTGCTGAATGAGAAAGGCTTGAGGGTCTATGCGTTTCACTTCCTTGCGCAGCGCCGGCACCTCTAGTCTGGTGACTACCGTGAAGATGATGTCAATCTCCAGATTGTTAGCGCCGCGTTTGCCAAAACCGCGCTTGCCCTGGTAAATGGTCACGCCCCGGCCCAATTTTTCAGTAATGCTCAACCGAATCTCCTCGCTTTTGGCAGAGACAATGGTCATGCCGGTGTACTGCTCAATGCCGTGCAGCAGAAAATCAATCATTTTAGAAGCGCCAAAATAGGTCAGGATAGAATACATGGCCACGTCAATGCCCAGAAACGCGGCGGCGGTGCAGAAAATGATAATGTTCAGGATCAAGATCACATCACTCACCTTAAAGAGCGGATAGGCCTTGCTGAGCATGACGGCGGCAATCTCCGTGCCGTCCAGCACAGAGCCGCCCCGCATGGCCAGGCCAATGCCCAAGCCAATGAACACCCCGCCGAACACCGCAGTCAGCATTTTATCAGAGGTAATCTCAGGGAACGTAAGAAGCCCCAGCGCCAAAGAAAGCCCCACAATGGCCAAAGCGCTCTTAAACGCAAACAACCGGCCCACATACTTGTACCCAATGGCCACAAACGGCAGGTTAATGACTACCACCAATACCGCCAACGGCAACCCAAAAATGTGGGTGAGCAACATAGACACGCCCGTCACGCCACCGTCAATGAAATGATTGGTCAGTAGGAAACCCTTCAGCCCGAAGGCCGCGGACAGGATGCCTAACAGAATAAGGACCGTGTTTTTAAGTTCGGCGTTAAAGTCAAAGTCTTGATGGGCGGTAGGGAGGATACTTCGCAAGAATTAGGGAATATGTAAGTGGGTACAACGGTGCACGGTTACCAATATAGCTAAAAATAAGCGCATGAACGTCGTGCAAAGCCAATTTTTCCTAAAGAAAACACTGCGAATTTCTGTAATACCCTGGTAAGTTGCAAACAAAATAGGGGGGATGGCCAACCGCTGGAAACCATTTTGGCCCCTTGCGGTGTGTGGTTTAGCAGACTACAATCCAAGTCATTCTGGCAAAAAGCAGGAAAATTCGCTAAATTGCGGAAATGACAACTTTCTTTCTCCTTCTGAAAATGCAGCTGAAGATCCCGCTGATGGGGGTGATGCTGCTATGGTCGTTGACGCGGCCCGGCCAGGAGATGGAAGTCTATCGGTTTCTGCTGTCTGGCGCAACCGGGGAGCCAGTCCAGGCTGTGGCCCTGGCAGATAATTTTGATGACGGCAGTACCACCGTTAAGCCCGAAGCTACGCATGCCTACGAGGAAGCCCGGTTGGGTGGCGCGGTGCCCATGCCGTTTCTGCCTGGGGTACTGGCTTCTGTAGTCTCAGCCTACTTTTACAGTGATTCCCAAGGCGCTGTCACAACCTTCCGTAAAAATGCTCCTGACCGGCTGCCCGGGCGCTTGTTACTTTTCTCAGTACATCCCAACGCTCCGTAGTTTTCTAAAACCTTATTCGGGCTTTTGTTCTTGCCTTTGGTAGGGAAGCGTGAAAGCAACTGAACCTTATATTTTTAGTAAATAACAGTAACGTGCAAGGTTTCTTACCACAAGGACCTTTGGATGGTGCGGTAAACCCCTCCGTCCGGAAATACAGAGACAATGACACATCTTCCGCATTTAGTGACAGATTTAGGGCTGATTTTGGGCGCTGCCGGTATCACCACCCTTATATTCAAAAAAATAAAGCAGCCTTTGGTGTTGGGCTACATCATTGCCGGTTTGTTGGTGGGGCCGCATTTCTCGCTCTTCCCCACTATCATGGAGCCCGAGAGCATTACCGTGTGGGCCGAGATTGGCGTTATTTTCCTCCTTTTCAGCCTAGGTTTAGAATTCAGTTTCAAAAAACTGGTGAAAGTAGGCGGGGCCTCCAGCGTAATGGCGCTCACTGAGGTAGGGGTCATGTTGTTGCTGGGCTATCTGGCCGGCAAGGTGCTGGGCTGGTCCACCATGGACAGTATTTTCCTGGGCGGCATTCTTTCCATTTCGTCTACTACAATTATTATCAGGGCGTTTGAGGAACTGGGCGTGAAATCACAGAAATTCGCGGGCTTGGTGTTTGGCGTGCTCATTGTGGAAGACCTGGTGGCCATTTTGCTCATGGTGTTGCTTTCCACCTTAGCCGTAAGCCAGCAGTTTGCCGGTTCAGAAATGTTGGAGGCCGTCCTGAAACTGGGTTTCTTCCTGCTGCTTTGGTTTTTGGGCGGTATCTTCCTGATTCCTACGTTTCTGCGCAAGGCCAGCAAGCTCATGAACAATGAAACACTCTTGATTGTGTCTCTGGCGCTGTGCCTGATCATGGTCATTCTGGCGGCCAAGGCGGGTTTTTCGCCGGCGCTGGGCGCGTTCATCATGGGTTCCATTCTAGCAGAAACCACCAAAGCCGAAAAAATTGAGCACCTTATTTCTTCGGTGAAAGACTTGTTTGGGGCTATTTTCTTTGTGTCGGTGGGCATTCTCATAGACCCGTCTACCATTGTGGAATACGCCGGGCCTATTGCGCTAATCACGTTGGTGACCTTGGTGGGCAAACTCACCAGCATCACAGCCGGAGGCCTTATTTCTGGGCAAGGCCTGAAAACGTCTATCCAGAGTGGCATGAGCGTGTCGCAGATTGGGGAATTCTCGTTTATCATCGCCACGCTGGGGCTTACGCTCAAAGTAACCAGTGATTTCATCTATCCGGTGGCGGTGGCGGTGTCTGCCATTACCACGTTCACTACGCCCTACATGATCAAATACTCAGAACCGCTGTACCGGGTGGTGGAGCGCGTACTGCCCCAGAAATGGCTGAGTTCGCTCAATGAATACAGCTCCGGCACGCAGACCATCTCCACCACCAGTGACTGGAAAGTGGTGCTTCGGTCTTATGTCCTGAATTTGGTGGTGCTGTCTGTGATCATCATCAGCGTGATTCTGTTGTCTAGCCAGTACCTCAACCCGTTCATCACCCAGAATGTAATAAATGGCAACCTGGGTGATATTGTGACCACGGCCATCACCTTTATTTTGATGTCGCCGTTTCTGTGGGCGCTGGCGGTGCACCACCCAGAGAAAGAGGCGCAGGGCCGTATCTGGGCGAATAAAAATTACCGAAGCCTGATCATTGTGCTGGAATTCAGCCGCATAGCGGTGGCCATTTTGTTTGTATTCTTTTTGTTGAACCAGTTCTTTTCGGTGCAGCTGGCCGTGGTGGTGGGCTTGGTGATGGTGGTACTCATGGTGGTGTTCTCCAGAAGGATTCAGGCTTTCTACATAAGAATTGAGAACCGCTTTGTGCGCAACCTCAACGCCCGTGAACTCCATGAAGCCGAACGCATGCACCACACGCTCACGCCCTGGAACGTGCACCTCACCAGTTTTGAGGTGTCCCCGGAGGCCGATGTGGTAGGCAAAAACCTAGCTGAATTGCAGGTGCGCGAGAAGTACGGCGTGAACGTGGCGGTGATTGAACGCGGCGAGCGCACCCTCACGGCCCCCACCCGCAATGAACGCATTTACCCGCACGACAAACTCTACGTGTTTGGCACCGATGAACAGATGGAGGCGTTCAGGCAGTTTTTGGAGGCGGGCAGCAGACAGCCGGTGGCCAACGGGGAACGCGACGAAATAAAACTCCAGAAGCTGAAAGTGCGCGAAGGCTCCATGCTGCTGCACCAATCCATCCGGAATTCGGGGGTTCGGGAAAAAACCAAGGGCCTGATAGTGGGCATTGAGCGCCAGGGCGAACGCATGATTAACCCAGACTCAGAACTGGTGTTTGAAGAAGGCGATCTGGTCTGGATTGTAGGTTCCCCGCAGAAAATAAAGCAACTAGAAGAAGCCCGTGAGAATACCTCCCAAAACCAGTCACCGGGCAAGGGCCTTTCCTTCTCCAATTAAGGCTGTTGGGTGAATTAGGTGATTCCCGTTTTCGGGCTCATTTCTGGAAATGGAGCCAAAAACGGAATCTGAGGAAAATACACTCGTCTTTTGGGTGAGTGACAAGCCTGAGGTAATGTGTTTTTCTAGGCTACCTGCAACTCATTCTGATAAACCTGGAGACAAGGCACTGCCTTGTCTCCAGGTTTCCTAAGCCAATATATCAGCCATCACAACTTCCTGTTTTTGGGCTCATTTTCAGAAATGAAGCCAAAAACGGAAATCTCACCCAAGCCTGAAAAGTAACGACATAAAAAAAGCCGGACCATATGGCCCGGCTTTTTTGTGCTATAGAAATGGCAGCTTAAGAAACCACCACTGGTTTGGCTACCACGGGTCTTTCTTTGTCTAAGTTGGTGGTGTCTACCACAATTGGGGCGGCAATGAACAAGGTAGAATACGTACCAGTCAAAGAACCAATCAACATAGCGAAAGAGAAGCCACGCAGGGTCTCACCCCCGAAGATGAAGAGCACAACCACTACCAGCAATACCGTTAAGTTGGTAATGATGGTACGGCTGAACGTGCTGTTCAAGGCCGGGTTCACCACTTCGCTGAACTTCATGCGCGGATTCTCAGTGGTGTATTCTCTGATACGGTCAAACACTACCACGGTGTCATTGATGGAGTAACCAATAATGGTCAAGATAGAGGCAATGAACACCTGGTCCATCTCAAAGGAAATCCCAAACAGGTTGGCGATGGTGAACGCAGAGAACACGATCAACACGTCGTGGATCAAGGCAATCACCCCGCCCAAGCTGAACTGCCAGCGGCTGAAACGGAAGGCCAAATACAGGAAGATACCGGCAAAGGCAAGCACTACAGCCAGAACGGCGGTTTTCTGAATGTCATCTGCCATGGTAGCACCCACTTTAGAAGAACTTACCACGGTTGGGTTTTCGGCCTGGTATTGCTTCAAACCTTGATCCAGCGCAGCGCGCACAGTTTCATCGGCTTGGGTAGACTCGTCTTCGGCTATGTAGCTGGTCGTGATTTTCAGGCGGTTGGTAGCACCGTAGGTTTTCACCTCAGTACCGGCACCCTGGAATTCATCGTCTAGGGAAGCGCGCACATCAGACGCTACCACTGGGTTGTTGAAGTTCACCACGTATGAGCGGCCTCCTTTAAAGTCAACGCCTAACGGCAATTCGCCTTTGATGAAGATAGCAGCAATACCAAACGCAATCACGGCGGCAGAGAAGATATAGGCTTTCTTGCGGTTGCCCAGAATGTCAAACTTAATGTTCTTGAACCAGTTTCTGGAAAGTGCGGTCTCCAAGGAAAGGTTTTTGTTGTTCTTGGTCAACCATTCCACCAACAGACGAGACACATACACTGCCGTGAAGAAAGAGGTGGCAATACCAATCATCAAGGTAACGGCAAAGCCTTTCACCGGGCCAGACCCGAAGAAGAACAGGATGATACCCGCCAACATGGTGGTCACGTTGGAGTCAAAGATGGAGCTGAACGCTTTGCTGTACCCTTTTTTAATGGCGTCCTGCATGCCCAGGCCACCGGCCAGTTCTTCCTTGATACGCTCAAAGATCAGTACGTTCGCATCCACTGACATACCCATGGTCAATACCATACCGGCAATGCCAGGCAAGGTAAGGGCTGTGCCAAACTGCGCCAGAATACCAATGATGAAGAAGATGTTGAAGAACAAGGCAATGTTGGCCACCAGACCGCCTTTGCTGTAGTAGGCAAACATGAACAACACCACCAGACCCATACCGGCCAGTGACGAAATCAAACCTTGGTTAATAGCTTCCTGACCCAAAGAAGGACCTACAATGGCTTCTTCCACAATGCGGGTAGGAGCGGGCATTTTACCGGCTTTCAAGATGTTGGCCAAATCCTGGGCTTCTTCAATGGTGAAGTTACCGGAGATAGACGAGTTGCCACCGCCAATTTCGGCTTGCACCACGGGAGCAGAATACACATAGTCATCCAGCACAATAGCCACCTGGCGACCGATGTTCTCACCTGTCAAGCGCTGCCATTTTTTGGCACCGGCGGCGTTCATGCCCATGGTGATCTCAGGGCGGCCAGACTGGTCATAATCCTGGCGGGCATCTGAGATGTACTCACCCGTCAAAGGAGCTTTGCCGTCACGGCCTTTTTTAATGGCATAAAGTTCCAGGAACTCAGCACCGTCATTGGCTACAATAGGCTTTACACCCCACAGGAACTTCAGGTTCTGCGGGAAAATGGCTCTAACTTCAGGCTTCGCGAACAAGGCATTCACTTTGGCGGTGTCCCGCACGTTGGTGCCCAGGCCACCTGGCAAGGTGGTGAACAATCTGGCCAGTAAGGCGCTTTGGTTAGGGTTGATAGAATCTTTGGCGGCACCGGCGGCAGTATCTGTCTTGCTCAACTGCGCAGCTAGAGCGGTAGTATCTGTAGAAGCAGCAGCGGCGGTATCTGTGGTGCCGGCGGCGCTGGCCAGGGCATTGTCAGCAGCTGGGGCGGCGGCGGTTGGGTTCAGTTTGTTGGCGGCCTCTTGCTTTACCAGGTAATCATTCAACTGGGTGAAGTAGTTGCCGTACTCCTGCACGTTCCAAACTTCCCAGAACTCCAGGTTGGCGGTTCCTTGCAATAATTTACGAACCCGCTCAGGGTTGTCTACGCCCGGTAACTCAATCTGAATGCGGCCGCTGCCTTTCAAACGCTGAATGTTGGGCTGGTTTACACCGAATTTGTCAATACGTGTGCGCAGAATGTTGAATGAACGAGCAATAGCATCTTCCACCTCACGGTTGATTTCGGCTAAAACCTCCTGGTCAGTGGAGTTGTAGTTGATGTTACGCGTGGTGCTGCTCGCAAACACAGAAGCCAGTTTGGCGTTGGGCTGAATCTCACGGTAAGAACGGTAGAACAGATCCACGAAGCTCTCCTGGCTGGTTTTCTGCAAGTTTTGGGCTTGAGTAATGGCTTTCTCAAAAGCTGCATCTTTTCTGCCGCCGGCCATGGCTCTGATGATTTCCACCGGAGAAACCTCCAGGGTCACGTGCATGCCGCCTTTTAAGTCAAGGCCAAGGCTCAGCTCGTTTTCTTTGATTTCCTGGTAGGTATAATCTGCCCCCAGAAAGTTGTAGACCGGCATTTTCCAGACGGAGTCCAGGTACTGCTGTTTTTTGTAATGGTTCAGTTGGCCGTTTTCAGTGGCAAACGCGGTGGCTTTCTCCTCTACGCCCTTAGAGACCAGAGAAAGTGACAGAAAGTACAGGCAAAGCGCTGATACCACCACCGTTAGTAATAAGATAAAACCTTTGTTACGCATGGGTTGATAAAAATGAAAAGAATATGAAAGTTTGAATTGTTTGCAAAAATTCAGTTCGCCGGAGCCACTTACAGAATGCTGTTTGGGCTCACGTCAGCGGAAACTGAGAAAAGAATTCGCGTCACCCGCCAGAACGGCAAATGCTGCTTGAAAAGTAAAGGGAAACTAGGGAGCGTTAGGCGAGATGGGCAGCGTAGCCAGTTGCTGCAGAAAAAAGGCCCAATACGGAACGCCCGGCGTGGCCGGAACCAGTTTTTGAAGGGGAGCTGCAAAGGTAATCCGCGCCAGAAGGGCAGGTTCTTGCAGATTGATATCAATAAAAGAGGTGGTGGCCTCAAAAGACACTTTCTGTTTCACCACGCTGTGGTCAGCGTCATGCCCCGTGGTTTTCACCGACGTCTTCTGGCCCGCAGGCACCGCAGCGGCATAGGCCGGCAAGGCCCGGTGATTCACCGTCAGCACCAACAGCAAGGCCAGGCTGGTGCAAAGCAGCCGCCAGTTACGTTGTATGTAGGGCGTAGGTTTCATGTCTGCAAGCAAAGATAGCCCATTCTTGAAATAAAACAAAAGCCTCTGCTGAATAGACCAGCAGAGGCTTTTACTTCTCTATTTTTCAAGCCAGGGCGCTGGCTTACTTGATTTTGGTGTTCAGATACGTGACCAGTACATCAAGCCCCACCTCAAAATTGCGGTTGTTGGGAATGATCACATCGGCGTCATTCTTGAAGGGTTTTATGTATTTTTCATACGTAGGCGCCACGTGGTTGGTGTAGCGGTACAGTACATCGTCCAGGTCATAGCCGCGCTCCACTTTGTCTCTGATGATGCGGCGCTGCAGCTTAATGTATTCCTTGGCGTCTATGTACACCTTGAGGTCCAGCAATTTGGCCACCTGCTCAAAATAGAACACAAAGATGCCTTCCACCACCACAATGCGGGCGGGTTTGAACTCCAGTTGGCGCGGGACTACGTTGGGGTTGTTGAAGGTGTATTCCTGGCGGTACACGGTTTCGCCGCGGCTCAGTTTGAGTACGTCCTGCGCGTACGCTTCGCCGTCAATAGAAGTAGGAAGGTCAAAGTTGTGGAAACCGTTTTCGTCTTTGAACTGCTTGTCGCGGTCAAGGTAGTAATTGTCCTGCGACACCAGACAGATATCCTCCGGTGCAAAAGAAGCCAAAAGCCTGCTCAGAAATGTGGTTTTCCCCGATGCGCTCCCTCCCGTAATGCCTACAATAAATGGCTTTTGGTGCATAAATACGTATTGTTTACGGGATGCAAAATTAGCTGATTCCTGAGAACTTGCCTAACAAAGGGCTAAATGAATTTGCGAGGCAGCGGCCAAGTCCGTTTTCGGGCTCATTTCCGGAAATGAGCCCGAAAACGTCACGTCCCCGTTTGCACGTAGCGGTGCCGAAGAAACGAAATCAATTGCTGCACGGCGCGGCCGCGGTGGCTGATCTGGTTTTTTTCCTGGCTGTCCATCTCGGCGAAGGTGCGGTCCTGGCCCTCCGGCACAAAGATGGGGTCATAGCCAAAGCCTTTCTCGCCGCGCGGGGTTTCTATAATGTGGCCTTCCACAATGCCGTCAAACAAATGTTGCTCGCCTTCTTCCAAAATAAGGGCAATACTCGTTCTGGAGCGTGCTTTCCGGTTTTCCTTTCCTTCCAGGCCCGTCAAGACTTTCTGCATATTGGCCTGGTTGTCGCGGGCGGGGCCGGCGTAGCGCGCAGAGTACACGCCGGGTTCGTTGTGCAGGGCCTCCACTTCCAGTCCGGTATCATCGGCGAAGCACAGGACCTGGTAATGGTCCCAGACGTAGGTGGCTTTCTGCAGGGCGTTGCCTTCCAGGGTGTCCTGTTCCTCGGGCAGTTCCTGGGTACAGCCCAAATCAGACAAACTCACTATTTCAAAAGGCGGGCCCAGCAGCTGTTGAATTTCCTGCAATTTGTGGGCGTTGTTGGAGGCGAAGCAAAGTTTCATAGGTGAAAGGTACGGGTATGCGGCTCTAAAGATAAGGCCAGGAGTTTCTTCCTGGGTACAGAAAATAAGCTGGGCCCTAAGAGTTGGCCGGGTTATTCTTGCAAAGTCGCTGTTTTTGAGCACATTTACGAAACAGAGCCCGAAAACACAAGCGCCCAATCATCTGTTTCTGTTGCAAAGCCTTGCGGCACTTTTGCACGGGCCTTGTACTTTTTCACGTAATTTGCGGCGCGGCCGTACTTTCTGGCGGTAGAAACGTAGAGGCACCCAAGGTTTCCCTTTTTTTTGCCGCCTGCAGTACCGGAGGACAGTTGCTCTTTGAGGGGCAGCGAATTCGGCCGGCAGGCCACACTATATATAAGACGCACACCAGAATGGAGTCCAATCCTGAGAAAGGGGAGAATGTAAAGCGGCGGAACCAGGTCTTTTCCAAAAAGATTGACCAGGTGTTCCTGACCTTGTATGACGTCTACTCTTTTATAGTACGATTTTTCAAGGAGGTGTTCCTGCCGCCCTATGAGGGCAAAGAAATCATTCGGCAGGGTTATGAGATTGGCGTGAAATCACTGCCTTTGATCTCGCTCACCGGTTTTATCATCGGCATTGTGTTCATGAACCAAAGCAGGCCGTCACTGGCCGAGTTTGGGGCCACGTCCTGGTTGCCGTCTTTGGTGTCTCTGGCCATTGTGCGCGCCTTGGCGCCGCTGGTGACCGCCTTAATTGGCGCAGGAAGAATTGGGTCTATGATTGGCGCCGAACTGGGTTCCATGAAAGTGACCGAGCAGATTGAGGCCATGGAAGTGTCGGCCACCAACCCGTTCAAGTTTCTGGTGGTAAGCCGTATTCTGGCCACCACGTTCATGATTCCGGCGCTTATGATGTACACCATGCTGGTGGCCTTGCTGGGTGCGTATATCAATGTGGCCGCCAATGAGGGCACCAGTTTTGTGACCTATTTCACGCAGGTGTTTGACGCCATCACGTTCCTTGATATTTTTTCGTCGGTGCTGAAATCCATGGTGTTTGGGTTTACCATTGGGGCGGTGGGCTGCTACAAAGGCTATAATTCGTCTAAGGGCACCGAGGGCGTGGGCCACGCGGCCAATTCATCTGTGGTGACGGCCATGTTTCTGGTGTTTATTGAGGAACTGCTGGCCCTGCAAATCATAACGGCCTTGCGCTAAGTATCTGCCATGAAGAAAAAAGCCGTACAAATAGACACCAATGACAGCGTCATCACTATCCGGGGACTTGTGAAGTCGTTCGGGAGCCTGGACGTGCTCAAGGGCGTGGACATGGATTTGTACCGGGGCGAAAACCTGGTGGTGCTGGGGAAATCGGGTACTGGCAAATCGGTGTTGATCAAGATAATCTCGGGCTTGCTGTACCCAGACCAGGGCACGGTGAACGTGCTGGGCCAGGAAGTGCCACTTTTGCGCGGCCGCCAGTTGGATGCGCTGCGACTCAAGATAGGGTTCTCGTTCCAGAACAGCGCCTTGTATGACTCCATGACCATTAGAAAGAACCTGGAGTTCCCGCTGGTGCGCAACCAGAAGAACCTTACCCGCAAAGAAGTAAACCAACTGGTGGAGGTGGTGCTGGACGCCGTAGGGCTTTCACAAACCATTAACCAGATGCCGTCTGAGTTGTCTGGTGGGCAGCGCAAGCGCATTGGCATTGCCCGTACCTTGATTCTCAAGCCGGAGATCATGCTGTATGACGAACCCACGGCCGGGCTGGACCCCATCACCTGCATAGAAATCAACAACCTGATCAATGAGGTGCAGGAGTCGTTCAACACCTCGTCCATCATCATTACCCATGACCTGGCCTGCGCCAAAGCCGTGGGCGACCGCGTGGTGATGCTGCTGGACGGCGTCTTTCAGCGCCAGGGCACGTTTAAAGAAGTGTTTGACACAGATGAGCCCCGCGTAAAACTGTTTCATGATTACAATTTCATCATAGACTAAATGAGTGCAGTAGAAAATAGAAGAGCCGTCATTGTAGGTGTGTTTGTGCTCCTGGCCGTGCTGATTCTGGTGGCCGGTATTTTTATTTTAGGAGGGCAGCAGAAACGGTTCGCGGAGACTATTCAGGTTACGGCGCAGTTCACAGACGTGACCGGCCTCAAGAAAGGGAACCACGTGTTGTTTTCGGGCGTGCGCGTGGGCGTGGTGGAGAGTATCACCATTACAGACCCCAGCAAAGTGTCTATTGCCATTTCTATTGAGGAAAGCGCCAAGCGGTTCATCCACAAAGACGTAATGGCCAAGATTGGCGCCGAAAGCCTTATTGGTAACAAAGCCATTGTGCTTTACGGCGGCACAGACACGGCACCCGGCATTGAGAACGGTGATGTGCTGCGCACCGAAACCCCGCTCAGCATGGATGACATGATGGCCACCTTCCAGAAAAGCAATGACAACCTGCAGGCCATCACCACT
The DNA here is from genome assembly GCF_014876185.1 of Rufibacter sp. LB8. NCBI lineage: Bacteria > Pseudomonadati > Bacteroidota > Cytophagia > Cytophagales > Hymenobacteraceae > Rufibacter > Rufibacter sp. LB8. The sequence goes on from NZ_JADALJ010000001.1 coordinate 4,408,566, forward strand.
GATGTGAAAGGCCTCACCGCCTCTTTGGCCAAAGGCGAAGGCATGGCCGGCGCCCTGCTCACCGACGCTGCCCTGGCCGAGAACTTCCGCCGCATTGTGGCGAATTTGGAACGGACTTCGGCTACCAGTGTGCGCGCCTCACAGGCACTCACCCAGTTTTCCAACAAACTCAACACCCAAGGCGGCCTTGCCGATGAACTGCTCACCGACACCGTGACGTTCAACAAGCTCAAAGGCACCATGACCGAACTGCAGAAAACCATGGCCGCCGCCGCTGACTTGACCGCCAAACTTAGCCGCACCACTGACAAGCTGGGCAGCAATGACAACGCCCTTGGCGTGTTGTTGAACGATGAACAATTTGCCCTTGACCTGCAACTTACCATGCAAAACCTGGAAGCCGGCACTGACAAGCTGGACGCCAACATGGAAACCCTGCAGCACAGCATCTTGCTAAACGGGTTCTTCCGGCGAAAGGCCAAACGTGAGGCCCGTGAGAAAGAACGCGAAGCGGACCGCCAGGAACGCCGCCGCCTGCTGGAGGAGAAAGAAGCCCAGAAAAAAGCCAATCCGTCTAAACCATTGATTCCTAAAGCCAAAGAGCCAGCCCCTAAAAAACAGGAAGAAGAATAGGATAGAGTAAAACAACAATTCCCGTTTTCGGGCTCATTTCTGGAAATGAGCCCGAAAACGGGAATTGTTGTTTGTAGAGACGCAATACCTTGCGTCTTTTCTTTTGCCTTCTTTTTTTGAAATTTTCCTTTCCAAAAAGGCAGATGCAAAGAGTTGGTTCTAATCTAAATCAAATACGCATTCCATTCGGTGCCGTCCCAGACAACTCTAATATGCTCGCGCAGGGTGGTGGACAGCGAGTAACCGGTGTACGTGGCAGCGATGGGGTAAAGCGGGTGATGGCGGTTGATCAAGGTGGCAATCTCCAGTTGGCGGCAGCCTTTCTCCAGGAATACGCGCAAGGTGTAGGCCAGCGTTTTGCCGGAGTTCAGCACATCATCTACCAAGACCACGGCGGTGTCTTCCAGCGTGTCTGGCAGCGGCGAGATGGTGAGTTCATGGGCCAAGGGCTCGGTTTTGTGCAGCTGCACCGAGATTAATTCAATGGCCAGCGGCGAAATTTCGCGCAACTCGTCGGCCAGGGCCTGGGCCAGGAAATAGCCGTTCTCCTGAATGCCCGCCAGCACCAGCCGCTGCTCCTCAACGTTCTGTTCATAGATCTCAAACGCCATGCGCTTGATTTTCTGACGGATCTGGGTGTGGTCCAGGATAAGGCTTTCTTTGGTGAAGACCATGGCAGGGTGGTTTAAGGGCTAAAGGAACAAATTTAAAGGCAAATCAGGAAACGCCGCACGGTTTTGCGGCAGGAGTTTAAAATATTTACGGTTAAGAGTTTTATATTTGCTGCAGAAGTATTAATTTTGCAGTCCTATTCGAGGAACCGTAGATAAAAAAATATAGCATAATGAAAAAGGACATCCATCCTGAATACAGAGAAGTAGTGTTCCAAGACACTACCAGCGACTTCAAATTCATCACCCGTTCTACCATGAACTCTGCTGAGAACATCACCATGGAAGACGGCAAAACCTACCCGGTGATCAAAGTGGAGGTTTCCTCTGCGTCGCACCCGTTCTACACCGGTAAAAACATCTACGTGGATACTGCCGGTCGTATTGACAAATTCAAGCAGCGTTACAAAAAATAAGCCTGTTTTCAGGTTTTTCGTATAGAAGTCTTCCCAAGGTATTTGGGGAGACTTTTTTTATTTTCGCCCTATGAACTTGATCCTGTTTGATGAACCCGTCTTGCGGGCCAATCTGTTGCCTTTCACCTTCACCCGGCCCGTGGCCGACATACGGATTGGCATTCTCACCATCGCCCAGAAATGGAGCACGCTGTCTAATGAACCCGTGTCTTACCTCACGCAAGACTACCTGCAGGGCAAGTTTCCCCCAATCGCTCCTGGGCAGAAAAATAACGTGTATGTGAACGGCGCGGTGTGCCCCACGCCAGAACTGCTGGATCAAATAAAAAGCCTGGCAGAAGGCCAATGGCTAACGCTAGACGGATTAATCATTGCCATAAATGCCGGAAACCAGGCGTACCCATCTGTAGATGCACTCTACCAGCAGCCAAACAAAACGGGGCAGGGCACTGAAGTAAAGGGTGCTGTAACCGTGGTACGGCAGCCCTGGGAGATCTTCAAATTCAACGGTGACCAGATCAGGAGCGACTTTCAGCTTCTTACCCAGGGCCGTGAAAGCCAGCCCATCACAGACAAGTACACCATGGTCTACGCGCCGGAGAATATTTTTGTGGAGGAAGGCGCCAAGATCAAAGCCGCCATCCTGAACGCGGAGAACGGGCCCATTTACATTGGCAAAAACGCCGAAGTGCACGAAGGCGCCATCATCAGAGGTCCGTTTTCTTTGGGCGAGGAAAGCCACGTGAACATTGGCGGCAAGATGCGAGGCGACATTAGCATTGGTCCGTTCTGCAAAGTGGGCGGCGAGGTGAACAACTGCGTGTTCTTCGGGTATTCCAACAAAGGGCATGAGGGCTTCTTGGGCAACTCCGTGATTGGCGAGTGGTGCAATTTTGGCGCTGACACCAACAACTCCAACCTCAAGAACAACTACGCCGAAGTCAAAATCTGGAGCCACGCCAAGGAGCGCTTCGTGAACACCGGCCTGCAGTTCTGCGGCCTCATGATGGCCGACCACGTGAAATGCGGCATCAACACCATGTTCAACACGGGGACGGTGGTGGGCATTGGCGCCAACGTGTTTGGGGCCGGTTATCCGCGCAACTTTATTCCGGCGTTTTCCTGGGGTGGGGTAGGCAACATTGAGACGTTCCAGCTGCGCAAGTTCTTTGAGGTGGCAGACGTGGTCATGGGACGAAGAGGTTTGGCCTTCACGGAGGAGGAACGGAACATTTACGCCCATCTCTTTGACAGCACCAAACCGTCGCGCACCTGGGACAAACCTGTTTCTCCAACGGCGTAGTTTCCGTTTTCGGGCTCATTTCCAGAAATGAGCCCGAAAACGGGAATATCCTAATACAGTGGTATTCCAGAAAAATGTACGGACAGGGCTTGACCTGTCCTGAACGTTGGCTTGGTTTGGCCGTTTACCACGAAGCAAAAAAGCAGGTAACCCGTCATGGAATGCGTGGATTAGGAATGCGTGGTGGGCAGGTCAAGCCCTGTCCGTACATGATCAGCGATTTCATTTTCCTGTTTTCCTGAAAGAATTTCTCCCACCTATTTCCTGAAAAATACCGCAAAACGTCTGGCTACTGCTTATCTTTACAGTCGGTCTGGAATCAGTGGATTTTAGGCGGACTTTGCTCCGGAAATTTATTTCTGTGAGTGCATCTTCAAAACCCAACGTGACCCGTGCAGTTTTCCCAGATTTACGGCCATACAGAAACCAAGCAGCTGCTGGTGAACTCGGTGCAGGCGCAGCACGTGGCCCACGCCCAGCTGTTCTTAGGCGGCGAAGGCAGCGCGAACCTGGCCCTGGCGCTGGCCTACGCCCAATATTTGAATTGCGAAGACCCGCAGCCCCAGGATTCCTGCGGCACGTGCTCCAGCTGCACCAAAATCAGCAAGCGCATTCACCCAGATCTGAACTTTGTGATGCCGGTGACCAAGACCAAAGACCAGTCTGAGGCCCTGAGCAAGCACTTCGTGAAGCCTTGGCGTGCGTTCCTAGACGACAGCCCATTTCAGACCTTGAATGACTGGATGCAGTTCATTGGCGCCGATAACAAACAGGGCAACATTGCCAAGGAAGAAAGCCGTGAACTCATCAGGTTAACGTCGTTGAAAGCGTTTGAGGCCAAATACAAGGTGATTGTGGTGTGGCTGCCAGAACTGTTGAATGGGGCCGCCGCCAACGCGCTCCTGAAACTGTTGGAAGAACCGCCCGCAGCCACCGTTTTTCTGCTGGTGACCAACGCGGCAGATAGAATTCTGCCCACTATTTTGTCCCGTACGCAGCTGGTGAACGTGCGCGCGTTCACAGACGCCGAGGTCATTCAGTATCTGCAGGAAAAATACCAGGTAGAACCCGAGCGCGCCTACCAGGTCGCACAGTTAGCTGAGGGAAATCTGCAGGCCGCCCGCGTGCTGAGCCAGGAAATGACATCGGATTATTTCACGTTTTTCCTGAGCTGGATGCGCCTGTGCTATAACCATAAATTTGACGGCGTGCTGGAGCAGAGCGAGGATTTCCAGAAGCTGGGCCGCGAGAACCAGAAGAACTTTTTGCAGTTTGCCTTAGGGTTGTTGCGCAAGGTACTGTTGTACGGCGTGGACCAGCAGTTGATTACGTTTCTTCCCGCGCCTGAACTGGACTTTGTGCAGAAATTCTCCAAACTCATTCACCAGGGCAACGGCGCGCAGCTTAGTCAGCAACTCAATGACGCGCATTATCACATTGAGCGCAACGCCCACCCCAAAATCACCTTTTTGAATACGTCTATTCAAATTGCGCACCTCATCAGACCTGTTTCGTAGATTTACCACATGGAAGCATTTGAGCAAACATCCGCTGTCATAAAAATTGGTACCCGCGGCAGCCGCCTGGCCCTGTGGCAAGCCCACCACGTAGCCGATAAACTGCGCGCCAAAGGCATGGACGTGGACATTGTGACCATCACCACCAAAGGCGACCTGGTCCTGGACAAATCCCTGGATAAAATTGGCGCGAAAGGCGTGTTCACCGAGGAACTGGAGGAAAGCTTGCGCGTTGGCGCCATTGACATTGCCGTACACAGCGCCAAAGACGTGCAATCCACCATTCCTGAGGACCTGGAACTGCTGGCCTTCATGGAGCGCGAACAAGTGCAGGACGTGGTAATTTCGTTTGATGCTTCGTTCAAATTAGGCGAAGGGCAGCAAATCATCGGTACATCTTCTACCCGCCGCCGGAGTCTGCTCAAACGTTTTTATCCCAACGTAATCACCGCCGAGTGCCGCGGCAACCTGCAGACTCGCATTCAGAAACTGAAAGACGGACAGTATGACGCCATCTTGCTGGCCTACGCCGGCGTGACCCGCATGCAGTATGACCACATGATTGCCCAGCATTTGCCGCTGGAACAGTTTGTGCCCGCCGCCGGGCAGGGGAGTGTGGCCATTGAGTGCGCTAAAACCCTTCCGTTAGAACGAAAACTTGCTCTCAAAGCTGCTTTGGACCATGAACCTACGCATTTGTGTCTTTTAGCTGAGCGCGCCTATCTGAGAACCATGGAAGGCGGCTGCAGCATTCCGTCGTTTGCCTTGGCTACGCTGGAAGGCAAGAACCTTAGCCTTCGGGCCGGAATCATTAGTTTAGACGGCAAAGAACTGATTGTGGAAGAAGCCATAGCCCCCGCCGAAGAAGCCGAAGCGCTGGGCGAACAACTCGCCAACGTAGTGTTAAGCCGCGGCGGCGACAGAATTTTGGCCGATATCAAGAGAGAGAAGGTTTAGTGAGCATGATGCAGATTGTCGCAATTTTATATTGCTGTCATCATGAAAGGACCTTGGTGGCAAACTTGAAAAACGGTTAGTTTTATTTGGCCTCTAAGGCGCGGAAGTTATTTCCGTGACTTTCTGGAACAAATAGTCACGGAAGTAACTTCCGCGCCTTAGAGGCTAATAGAAGAAAAGTTTAATAGTAACTACTCGCTCGCGTCTACCGAGTGAAAAAATATAACCAGTTTTCGGGCTCATTTCCGGAAACGAAGCCAAAAACGCAATTGTACCTATGAAACGAATTCTGTTATTAGTGACCCTTTTATTGGTGATTGGAACTTCGGGAATGGCCCAGAAGAAAGCCAAAAAATCAAAGAAAGATTACCTGGTCACCATCACCACGGAGCATGGCACCATGCGCCTGCTGCTGTTTGAAGATACGCCGCTGCACCGTGAGAACTTCCTGAAACTGGTGAAGGAGAAGAAGTATGACGGCACCACGTTCCACCGGGTGATTGACGGCTTTATGATCCAGGGCGGCGACCTGAACAGCAAAGACGACAACCCCAACAATGACGGCGCTGGCGACATTGGCTACAACGTGCCCGCCGAGATCCTTCCGCACCGCACGCACGTGTACGGCGCACTGGCCGCCGCCCGCCAAGGCGACCAAATGAACCCTAAGCGCGAAAGCAGCGGCTCGCAGTTCTACCTGGTGGAAAACCATGAAGGCGTGCCGTTCCTGGACAAACAATACACCGTGTATGGGCAGGTGATTGATGGCCTGGCCGTGATTGACAAGATTGCCGAACTCCCCAAAGACCGCCGCGACCGGCCTACCACCGATGTGAAAATGACTGTGACCGCCAAGAAAATGCCCAAGAAGAAAATCACCAAAACCTACGGCTACCGCTACGAATAACCTGCCTATGACAACCATTCTTATTACCGGTTCCAACGGACTTCTGGGTCAGAAATTAGTAGACCTGCTGCACACTGAGGCTGACGTGAAACTGATTGCGTCTTCGCGCGGCACAAACAAATTGGCTCAGATTTACCCACAGGTGGCATTTGCTGCCATGGACGTGACCAACGCGGAGATGGTAGAACAGGTCATTGCCGAAACCCAGCCCACGCACATCATCCACACGGCCGCCATGACCAACGTAGATGATTGCGAAAGCCAGCGCGAGGAATGCTGGCTGCAGAACGTGACCGCGGTAGAGAACCTGGTGAAAGCCTCAGAAAAGCACGGCGTGCATTTGATTCACGTTTCTACTGACTTCATCTTTGACGGTGAAAACGGTCCGTACACAGAGGAGGCCGAAGGCAGCCCGGTCAATTTCTACGGCGAGAGCAAACTGGCCGCGGAGGAACTAGTGAAGCAAGCCGCCTGCAAATGGGCTATTCTGCGCACGGTTTTGGTTTTCGGGATTGTGCATGATTACGGCCGCTCTAACATTGTGCTGTGGGTAAAAAGCAGTTTGGAGCAGGGCAAACAGATTAAAGTAGTGAACGACCAACTTCGCACGCCCACGCTGGCTGAGGATTTGGCCCAAGGCTGCTGGCTCGCTGCCAAACATGACGCCCAGGGCATCTTCAACATCTCCGGCGAAGAACTGCTCACCCCGCACCAGATGGCGCTTCAAGTAGCCGACTATTTTAACCTGGACAAAAATCTGATTGAGGAAGTAGATGGTACTTTGTTTACTCAGCCTGCCAAACGTCCGCCCCGCACTGGGTTTGATATCACCAAAGCCAAAACGCAACTGGGCTACCAGCCGCACACCTTCAGAGAAAGTATTGCCATTGTAGCCGGGCAGATTTAAAGAGTGTCAATTTATTTTGTAGAAACCCGTTTTCGGCTTCATTTCCAGAAATGAAGCCGAAAACGGGTTTTTGTTTTTGGAGACAGCAGAATAATAAGAAGAAGTCTCTCGGTTCGCTGTTCGGGATTTACCAATCCCCGTGTTCCCGTTTTTACATTGGCTCAAAACGGGGATTGATAAATCCCCGACAGAATACTTTCGGATTGATAAATCCGAAAGAGCGGTTAAAGCAGTGCGTCCGAAAGAGCGATTGCGCGGATTTACTTCCGTGGCTACTCTAAAAGTCACGGAAATAAATCAGCGCCTTGATATGCGGAAGTAAATCCGTGCCACAGTATGTTGTCAATTGGTTTTGGAGTTTCCCAAGTCACCAAATCTAAAATCCTCCGTAGAAGCAGTTTATGTTCAAACGGCTGCTGCAAAACCTACAGGATTACTTCAATTTCTCTCAGCAGGAGCTTCGGCAGTTTTTTATTTTGTTGGCCTTGATGGTGGGCCTGCTAGCTGCGCCGTTTCTCTTTTTTCAGGACGATGTGTCCTATGACCCTACCGCCGACCAGCAGATTCTGGACAGCCTGGTGGTGCAACTAGATAACCACGCGGAGGAAGTAGCCGCGGAGCGCAAAAGCCGCTACCAACCCAAGCCCATCAAACTATACCGCTTCAACCCCAACCAACTCACCGTGGAGCAATGGCAGGAACTGGGCCTGCGGTCCTACATCGCGCAGCGCATTTTAAACTACCGCGCCAAGGCCGGCGACTTCAAAAGCAAAGCGCAACTTCAGAAAATCTACGGCCTGCCAGATTCCCTTTTCCAGCTGTGGTACCCATACATTGATTTGCCAGACGAAAGTCCCGGTTACGCATACAACAAAGACCGTCCGTTTCCGGGCTCCAGTTCTGAAACGAGGCCTAAAACAGACTACGCCCGCAAGCGCTGGGAACTGCAGCCCTTTGATTTGAACTCGGCTGATACGACGCAGCTCAAACAGATACGCGGCATTGGCAGCAAACTTTCGCAACGCATTGTCACGTTCCGGGACAAAGTGGGCGGTTTTCACAGCCTGGATCAGGTGGCTGAAGTTTATGGTCTGTCGCCGGAAGTGGTGGACAGCGTGAAGAAATATGCGTTCTTGGAAAAGGCTAGCGGCCTGCAGAAAATCAATGTGAACACTGCCACGTTTGACCAGCTCAGACTTCACCCGTACATTGGCTACAACCTCGCCAAAGCCATTATCAATTACCGAACGCAGCACGGCCCGTACCCCAGCGTGGAGGAATTGCGCAAGATCAAGGTGCTGGACGAAGGCAAGTTCCAGAAGATGCAGCCGTACCTGAGCGTACAGTAATTCCTGTTTTCGGCTTCATTTCTGAAAACGAGGCCAAAAACGGTTTTCTGCTTTAAGTAGCTACTACCTTGGTCTGTCCCCTGACAGACCAAACAACTCAGTCCTTTTCTAGAAAGTTTACCTTGAACCCATTACTTTGGTCTGTCAGGGGACAGACCAAGGAGAAGGAAAAGTTTTGGTTCATCAGCCTTTCCCGCTTCGTATAACCACGTCGTGTCGGTGCCACGACACTACAATTGGTATTGCCGTGGGCAATGGCTAATTTACCCAACGTAAAACACGTCCTCGGCTCCTCCGTTAACAACTTATGCCCAACCCAGAAACTCCGCTTCCTGCCCTGCTCAAACAATACCAGCGCCGCTTGTTGAATCTGAGCGGTTCTAATCGTTCTTTGGTGTTGCTCAAACCTTCGGCCAGTCTGCATTTAGACCTTCACGCGCTGGACCATGCACACAAAGGACCATCGTTTGACTACATCAAAGACCTGTTGGTGGGCAAGCAGAATTTGCCGCTCTGCGCCGTGGCCGATGCCCGTGATGCCGCTTTGGCACCGTTGACCAAGGCCTTGAAAACTATTCAGCGGCGGGCGCACATGATTTGGGAAGAGCGCGGCGCGAAGGAATTGTTTGTAGGCTACCCCATGGTGGAAGGTGCTTTTCCGGACGGTACGTTGGTGCGCTGCCCGCTGCTGTTTTTCCCGGTGGAACTGAAAATCAACGAGAAACGGCAATGGCAACTGACCAGACCCGAGGACACGCCCGCCTTCTTCAACAAAAGCTTTTTGCTGGCCTACGCGCATTATCTAAACGTGAAACCCGACGAAGCTTTGATGGAAGAGGATTTCGAGGAGTTTCCGTCTGATGACCTGCAATTCAGAACCAAGCTTTATGAATTGCTCAAGGAAAGTAACGTAGACATCAACTTCAACCAGGAACTACTCAAAGACACGCTGCAGCCGGTTAAAGCCTACAAGCGCGAGGAACTGGAGAAAACCTGGAAGCCGGGGCAACTCAAACTTCAGCCGGAGGCGATGTTAGGGATTTTTCCGCAGGCGGGTTCTTACCAATTGGCAGATTATGACGAACTGCTGGAAAACCCACCGGCAGATTCCCTGGAAGAACTGTTGTTGCCGCATACCGAAATATCCTCTGCCCAAGCGCAACTGGAGCAGCAACTGTTCACCGCCTTTGACGCCGATGCCTCGCAGGAAGCAGCGCTTCGGCAGGTAAAAGCGGGGCAGAGCGTGGTGGTGCAGGGTCCGCCGGGCACAGGTAAGTCGCAGTTGATTTGTAATTTGGTTTCTGATTATCTGGCGCGCGGAAAAAGTGTGCTGGTGGTCTGCCAGAAACGCGCTGCCCTGGATGTGGTGTACCAACGGCTGTCTACCACTGGTCTGGATGATTTTTCGGCGTTGGTGCATGACTTGAATTTAGACCGGCCCGCCGTTTTCTCCAAAATCAGGCAGCAGATTGAACAGGTGGAGGAATACCAGCGGCAGAACGTGGCCCTGGGCAACATTCAGGCGGAGCGGCAGTTCCTGGAAACCAGCCGTCGCATCAACCAAATCTCAGAAAGGCTGGCCAGTTTGAAGGAAGCGCTGTTTGATACATCTGTCTGCGGTTGGTCTGCCAAAGAACTGTACCTGCGCAGTAATCCGCGCGGGCCGCATGTGCCTGCCGAGGGAATTTACCCGCACTTCACCGCCCAGACCTGGCCCGAGTGTCAACCGCGCCTGGTTCATTACCTGCAAGACGCGGTGCTGCTGCAAAACCCAGACTTCCCGTGGGCCGACCGCCGCTCGTTTCACCTGCACACCTGGGCCGAGCGCCAGAAAATTACCCAACTACTTTCTGAGATTCCAACTTCGGTGCAAACCTTGGCCAGTCAATTGCAGGAATTGCTTCCGGCGCAGGCTGAGCCCTGGGATGCGCTGCAAGCCTTGGTGCAGGAAATCTCCACGCTGCAGGAAATCCAGCAAACCCTCACGGACAAAGCCGTTTCCAGGCTCTATTTTGGAAACGCAGCCCAAACCAGCGACTACAAACAGCGGGAGGCGCTGCTTCAGCAATTGCAGAAGGAAACGGCCGCGGTGCAGACCAAACTTACGCCAGACGAAGCACTGCAACTAACCCAATTATTAGCGGCGTATGACGAAGCGCAAAGCGGTTTCCTGAGCAAGATTGGATGGAGTTTTTCCTCAGATAAAAAGAAATTATCGGCTTTCGCCGAAGGTAAAAATTTAACGAATCCAGACACGGCGGTGGAGCATTTGCGCACGGCCCTTAAGCAACAAGAAACGCTGCAACAACACTGGCAAAAATTGCAAACCTTGGAGCCCACCTTGGAAGTTCCGGCAGATGTGTACAGCACCGCCGCCGCGCAGGAACTGGCCCATCTGCAACAGGCCTGGGAGCTCCGGAAAACCGTGCAGAAACTGTTGGCCTATGACCTATTGCCCGATGAATTATTGCAGCTGGCTCCCGAGCGGTTCCAAAGAATCATTTCCGAAGGCTTGCCCAAATTGCAGGACTTACAGGAACAGATACACGGCTGGCAGCAGTGGCTCACGCCCAGTCAGATAGAAATAGTAGCCACCAACCCAGAAGCCACGCAGGAATTAGCGCAGAGCCTGAACGAGCATTTTGACCGGATGGTGGCCTTTGACGAACTGGTGCGGTCATTTTCCCCGGAACTTAAAAGCTGGCTTGAGAACATTCGGCAGGCGGTACCGGCAGGCGTTGAACAGCAACTGAAAACCATAGAAAACAGCGTTTTGCTGGCGTGGCTGCAACAGATTGAAGGCCAGAACCCCGTCTTAACCATTGTAAGCACCGGTGAATTGGAGCGCCTGGAAACTGAGCTGCAGGAGAAAATCAAGCAGAAAGCCGAACTCAGCCGTCAAATCATCTTGCTCAACCTCAGAGAGCAGACCTACCAGAACATGGAGTTCAACCGCCTGGGCAACCCGGTCACATACCGGCGCTTGCTCACGCAGGTCAGCAAGAAGCGCATGTTGTACCCACTCCGTAAACTCAATGCTGAGTTCGGCGACGAGATACGGCGGTTATTGCCGTGTTGGCTAGCTTCGCCGGAAACGGTGTCTGCGTTGTTTCCGCTGGAGCGCATTTTTGATTTGGTGATTTTTGACGAAGCATCGCAGTGTTTTGCCGAGGTGGGCGTGCCGGCCATGGTGCGCGGCAAACAAGCCGTGATTGCCGGCGACGAGCAGCAGTTGGGCCCGTCGGATTTGTACCGCGTGCGGTTTGGAAATGAAGAGGATGAAACCGAAGAATTGCTGGTGGAATCTTTGTTACAGTTGAGCGCGCTGCACCTTCCGCAGACCTTGCTTTCTGAGCACTACCGCAGCCAGTACCCCGAATTGATTCAGTTTTCCAACCAGAATTTCTACCGCGAAAAACTGCAGCTGATTCCCAGAATGGAGGCCATGAACACCACCGAGCCCGCGCTGCAATACCTCAAAGTTGACGGCATCTGGGAAAACCAAACCAATAGGGTAGAGGCTGAGCGCGTGCGGGATCTGGTGTTTGACTTGATGGCTAGTGGCCAGACCAACATCGGGGTCATTACTTTCAACTTCCCGCAGCAGCAGTTGGTGCAGGATTTACTGGAGGAACACGCCTTGGCGCAAAATGTGCAGCTACCCGAAGAGCTGATTATCAAGAACATAGAGAATATTCAGGGCGATGAAAGGCAGTATATCATTTTCTCCATTGGCTACGCGCCAGATGCGAGCGGCGTGGTGCGCGCCATGTTTGGGAGTTTGAACGCGGCCAAAGGGGAAAATAGGTTGAATGTGGCCATTACGCGCGCCATCAAGCGGGTGTACGTGGTCACCAGCCTGTGGCCCGAGCAGTTCCCGGTAGAGAACGTGAAACACCCCGGCCCCAAACTGCTGCGCGACTACCTGGCCTTCGCGAAAGAGGTGAGCGAGAACGGGTTTTCGCCCAAGCCGGTCACGGCCTCCGGCATTCCGTCTGCGTTGCTGTTGTACCCGCTGCTTTTGGCTTCATTTGCAGAACAGAGCCCGAAAACGAAACTATCTGCAGAACTTCCCTTCGCTGACCTCACTTTCCGCAACGGTAACCAGTACCAGGCCGTACTGTTAACCGACGACGATTTGTACTTCCGGCGGCCCACGCCCAAAGCCTCGCACGCCGATGTGCCCTTGCGCCTGCAGGCCCGGGGCTGGAAATATGGGGCCGTATACAGTCGGCAGTTCTGGAGCCAGCCGCAACAGGTGTGGCAAAAATTAGCTGAACTATCCCAAGACTATGAAAAATAAATTATTGGAAATCACCGCCGGCCTGAGCCTATTAGTGGCCGTGGCCTGTGACTCGGGCAGCGCCCAAAACGAAGAAACCACTTCCGGGAAAAAAGAGAAAAAAGGCAAGAAAGACAAGAACCCCGCTACGGAGGGCTTCGCCGTGAACAATACCTATGACTTGTCAGAAATGAGCAAGATGGGCAAAAAATCTGTACCTGAGAGCTCAGGTTTGGAAGCCTCTGCCGACGGAAATTTCTGGACGCACCCAGATGCCGGCAATGACGCGGTGCTCTATAAAATCAACCAGTCTGGTGAACTGCTGGAAACCATGAACGTGGCTGGCGGCAAAAACAATGACTGGGAAGACATCGCCCGCGGCGATGACGGGTTCCTGTACATAGGTGACATGGGTAACAACGAGAACACCCGCCAAGACCTGCAGATTGTGAAAATTGACGAGAAAGCCAAGAAAGTAGTGGGCACCATTCCGTTTAAATACGCCGACCAAACCGAGTTTCCGCCGGCAAAGAAAGAATTGAATTTTGACGTGGAAGGCTTTTTAATGCACAATAACAGCTTCTACCTCTTTACCAAAAACCGTGGCAAAGGCGACTGGGTGAAACTTTACAAAGTAGCTAACACACCCGGAGCCTCGCAAACGGTTCAGCCGTTAGACAGCATTCAAATCACCACCAAAATCACGGCTGCAGACATTTCGCCCAACGGCAAACACATTGCCCTATTAGGCGAAGGCTGGGTGTATTTATTAGAAGCCGATAGCCCGGAAAATGCCTTCAAAGGCAAGAAAGAGCAGATTCCTTTGGGCAAAGCCGGTCAGGCTGAGGGGTTGTTATTTGTGAACGATACGGATATGATGATTTCCAACGAGAAGGGGACGTTGTATAAGCTGAGTTTGAAGAAATAGGGACCTCACCCCAACCCCTCTCCCGCGGAGAGGGGCTTTTCTGGAATTGCGTTTTTGGCCTCGTTTTGAGAAATGAGCCTGAAAACGGAAAAAATAAATGGCCTCACTGGTTGTATAACTTGTGGGGCTTTTTTGTGGACTGGAACCCACCCCTAACCCCTCCAAGGAGGGGAATAAAAATGCGTGCTAGGATAAAAAGGAAATTTATACGTTTGGAGACACTCCCCTCCTCGGAGGGGTTAGGGGTGGGTAAAGCATTGCGCTACTCTTGCCTCTGCCCAAACGCAGAGCCTGAACAATTCCGTTTTCGGCTTCATTTTCAGAAATGAGGCTGAAAACGGAAATCCTAACCCTATCAAATTAATCAACCTATAAAAAAAGATGGAAGAAAATTTTGCAACCAAATAGTTGCGTGTATATTTGCAACCAGATGGTGGCATAAAAGAGAAAGAGATGGAAACAAGACGAGATATTTTTCAGGCCATTGCAGACCCCACCCGGCGGGCAATCATTATGCTGCTGGCAGTAGGCGCCATGACGCCCAATGCCCTGGCGGAGCATTTTAACAGCAGCCGGCAAGCGGTATCCAAGCATTTGCAGGTCTTGTCTGAGTGCCAGGTAGTGACCCAACAGCAACAAGGCCGCGAGATACAGTACCACTTGAACACCGCTAAAATGAAGGAGATAGAGAAATGGCTGGCGCAGTTCAAGCAACTGCTGTCGCAGCGCTTTGACCAGTTAGATGATGTATTGACCAAACTTAAAGCAAATAAAAAATGAACAAGGCCATTCTTTTCAATTTTGAGGTGGAGCGCGAAAACTACCTCATCAAAGTAGAACGCAGTTTTCAGGCCCCCACAGACCTGGTCTGGGCCGCCTGGACTGAGTCTGAAATTCTGGACCAATGGTGGGCGCCCAAACCCTGGCAAGCCGTCACCAAATCTATGGATTTTAAAGAGGGCGGCCGCTGGCACTACTACATGCAAAGCCCCGAAGGCGACAAACATTACTGTCTTTTTGATTACCAGGAAATCAGACCGCAGGCGTATTTTGCTGGGCAAGACGCTTTCTGTGATGAAAACGCGGTGATTAGTGAGGCAATGCCCAGAACTTCCTGGGAAAACACGTTCACGGCGGCCGGGGAAGACACGTTGGTACGAGTAAACATCAAGTTTGAGAAGCTGGCAGACTTGGAGAACATCATTCAAATGGGCTTTAAAGAAGGTTTTACTGCTGGCTTGGAAAACCTGGATCAGTACATTGCCGCCCAGTTTTACCTGCGCAAGCAAAACAAACCCAACAAAAAGGCCCGGGTGACGGCCTACATCAACCTGCCCGGCAATACAGAAGAGGCGTTCACTTTTTACAAGTCTGTCTTCAAAACAGAATTCATCAACGGCATTAAACGGTTCGGGGAAATTCCGGCCGGGCCAGACCAACCACCCGTGCCCGAGGAGATAAAGAAGATGGTCTTGCACGTGGAACTTCCGTTGCTGGGTGACTTTGTCTTGATGGGCACCGATGCCCCTAAAGAAATGGGTTTTACGCTTACCCAGGGCAACAACATGCACATCAGCCTGGAGCCAGAAAACCTGGAAGAGGCGCACCGTTTGTTTACTGAATTGTCAGTAGGCGGGACCATTGAAATGCCCTTGCAGAAAATGTTCTACGGGGCGTATTATGGTGGTTTCGCAGACCAGTATGGCATCAATTGGATGATTAACTTTCAGGAAAACGAATAACCATGAAAAATAAGATTTTAACCGGGCTGTGTGTGCTCTTTGGGGCGCTGCTTATTAACGGCGGCCTTAACAAGTTTTTCAATTACATGCCCGTTCCAGATAACCTGCCAGACGCGTTGATGAAAGACTCCATGGCCATGATGGAAATATCGTGGCTTATGCCTTTGATTGGCTTCGCCGAAATATTAGGTGGTCTTCTGATTATTTTCCCCAGAACAAGGGCGTTGGGCGCACTGGTGATTTTTCCGGTGATGGTGGGCGTATTGTTGACGCACGTGACCGTAGCGCCAGACGGATTGATTATTGCTTTGGTGATTTGGGTTATTCTGCTCTGGATTATTTATGACAACCGCCAGAAATACATGGCCTTGCTCCGGAAAGAACCTACTGGTTATTAGCCTAGATTGTAATTTCCGTTTTCGGCTTCGTTTTCAGAAATGAGCCCAAAAACAAAGGCCTTGCTGAAATCTTCAGCAAGGCCTTTGTGTGGTTAAACGAAACTAGCGCCTAGCGGTCATCTCTGGAAGAGCGTCCGCCGCGGTTGCTGCCGCCTGAGTAGTCATCATCATTGTCATGGTTGTTTTGCTGGGAGCCGCGTCCGTAGCTGGAGTTGTTCTCGTAGCCTGAACCGCCGCCACCGTAGCTAGACTGTCCACCTCCCATGTTAGAGCCGTAGCCCCCTCGGGAACCCATGTCTTGGCTAGAAGAGCCGTAGCCGCTGGATGAACCGCGGCTGCTGCCACCTTGTCCGTAGCCGCCCATGCCTGAGTCACGGCCTTGCTCGCCGTAACCACCGCCGGTCATGGAACCGCCGTGGCCACTGTTGCCCGACGACTGGTAGCCGCCGCGTGAGCCCATGTCATTGCCCATGTTGCCATAGTTGGAGCCGCCAAAGTTGCCTCCGCCGTAGCCGCCAAAAGAACCGCCGTACGTACCGCCCTGGGCACCGTAGCTTCCTTGTGAACCGCTGGCAGAACGTGACCCGAAGTCGCCACCCTGAGCGTTATAGGTGTTGTAACCGCCCTGGCCGCCGCTCATAGAGCCGTAACCACTGCTGTCGCCGCCGCGGTTGTTGCCACGGGAACTTCCTTGCCAGCTTTCGTTGCCACCTTGTGAAGAACCGTAACCACCGCGTGAGCCCATGTCATTTGAGCCACCGTAACCGCCCTGGCCATAGTTAGAGCTACCCTGACGGCCTTGGCCACCGCTGTAGTTTCCGCTGCTGCGGCTTCCGCCGTCAAAGTCCTGGTTGCCGTCATAGCCACCGCGTGAGCTGCCGCCCATGCTGCTGCCAGAGCGTGAGCCGTATTCTTCGCCGTAAGACCCACCACGTGAGCCCATGGCCCCGTAAGAACCGCTGTCTTGGTTGCTATAGCCTTGGCTGTAGCCGCCCTGGCCTCTGCCTTGGTTGCCGCCACCGTGCATGCCGTAGCCGCTTTCTGAGCCGTAGCCCATCTGGTTGCCGTAATAACCGGAGCCGCCGTAGTTGCTATAGCCGCCACGGTCAGACTCTGAACGCGAGGAGTTGCCGGCGTAACCGCCCTGTGAACTCATGCCATACGGGTTTTGGCCCATGGAACCGGAGCCGTAGTTGCTGCCGCCGCCCATAGAACCAGATTGGCCGTAGCCACCCTGGCCGTAGTTGGAGCTGCCTTGTGAGCCACCGTAGTTTCCGCCAGCCATAGAATTGCCAGAGCCGCGGTTGCTTTGATCATCATGGTTGTTCCAGGAGTTACCGCCTCCAAAGCTGCCGCTGTTGTTGCCGCTTCCGCCGTAGTTGCCACCGCCCATAGAGCCATAACCGCCCTGTGAGCCGTAGTTTCCGCCTTGGCCATAGTTAGAGTCTCCCTGGCTGTTGCCGTAGCCACCGCGCGAGCCCATGTCATTGCCGCCCTGGCCGCCGCTGTTCATAGAAGAGCTGCTTTGGTTGCCATAGTCGCCGCCTTGTGAGCCGCCGTAACCCATGCCGCTGCCCATAGACGCAGAAGAGCCACCCATAGAGTTGCTGTCTTGGTTGCCCATGCTGTCTGATGAGGAACCGCTTTTAGAAGAAGATTTGCCTGATTTGCTGCTTCCCGTGGTTTTGCTGCTGCCAGAAGATTTGGCTGAGCTAGAACCGCTAGTGCTGGCTTTTGGAGTAGAAGAAGAAGACTTGGTGCTTCCTTTTTTCATAGAAGATCCTTCTGAGCCAGTAGCGCCGGTGGAACCCGACGAGCTTTTTTTAGAACCAGAAGTAGAACCTCCGGTTAAGCCAGTAGAGGAAGACATAGGAGTGCCGGAACTGCCCAGGCCGCTTCCGCCGGTTTCACCCGAGTTGGAAGTAGACGCCCCCGAGATGCCGGTTGACTGCAATGAACCCAATGACGCATCTGAGTTAGAGCTTTTGCCCATGCTGCCAGATGATGAAGATGATGAACCTGAGGTAGACCCCATGTTGCCGCTTTGCTGATCTTTCTGATTGTCTTTCATAGAAAAATTCTCTAAGGTTATAGAATGGTTAGTTGGGTAAGCTAACCTGCCATAGCGTTAGGTAAGAGAAGGATGTCCTATGGCAAGTACCCTATCTATACGAGCCCTTTTTTGCATGGTTAGCGCATTGTTGATTTTAGAAATGGGGCCCAGGCCAGGAATCCTGTTTAGAACGGCCCCGCACCCCCTGACCATTAGTGCGTTGTGGAACAAACAGTGACCAGTTAGTAAACCCGCTGACTACCAGGTTGCTTGGTCCTTCTCCACATGGCAGAAATTAAAAAGCCCTTCTGTTTTGGGGCTCATTTCCAAAAATGAGCACTAAAACAGAAGGGCTGATGCGTAAGGTGCTTTTGATTTCTTTTAAACCTCTAAGTAAGCCAAGCGAAAGCTTTTTATGCAGCCTAATCATGCAGCGTAGGACGGGAAGTGTCACCCAGGTTGTTGAGCAGTTCCTCGGCGTCTTCCTTTTCTTCCTGATCTGGTTC
Organism: Rufibacter sp. LB8; assembly: GCF_014876185.1. Lineage (NCBI taxonomy): Bacteria > Pseudomonadati > Bacteroidota > Cytophagia > Cytophagales > Hymenobacteraceae > Rufibacter > Rufibacter sp. LB8. The sequence goes on from NZ_JADALJ010000001.1 coordinate 4,427,135, forward strand.
CGGCACTTCATGTTCATCGGCTTCCAGTGGTTCAAAGTTGAGCCTAATGAAAATAGGGAAATGGTCTGAACCGAAGAACCGCAAGCACTTCATTCTGATGAGGCGAAAGGCGGGGTCATAGAAAATATGATCCAGGGAATACCTGAAAAACGGGACAAAGGCATTATATGTGTTGTAAAAGCCGCGGCCAATGCGTGGGTCCAGCAAACCACTTATTTTCCGGAAGAGGTTGGTGGTATATGACCAGGCCACATCGTTCAAGTCACCGGCCACCAAACTGGGCAGGGGAGATTCCTTGGCCATCTTGGCAACGGTGAGTAGTTCGGCTTCGCGCAGGTCTGTGTCTTTGTTTAAGTGCGGCGGCTGCGGGTGTACGGTGAAGAGGTCGAACTTCTTGCCAGTGGGCAGTTCCACCACGGCGTAGAAAGACGGAATTCCTTCTTCCACCAGGTAGCGTACGTTGATGTTGCTGAGCTTGAACTTACTGAAGAACATCATGCCGTAGGTATTCTCCAGCGGTTTTTTGATGCAATACGGGTACCGCTCGTCTAGTTCAGAGATGGCGTCAGCCCAGGCTTGGTTGGGTTCATTGACCAGGAGCATGTCTGGGTCATTTTCCCGGACCACCTGCAAAAATTTCTCATAGCGTTTGTTAGACATACGCACATTGGAAATCATGAACCCGAAGGTGTTTTTTGGTGCTTTGAGTTTAGACCGCAGCGCCTGCACTTTCACCAGCGGGGTGAATTTATAGACATGCACCAGCTCATTGACAATGCCCAACACCAGCAGACCCGCAAAAATCTTTTGGGTGGTTAACTCAAACCCATACAACCAACCATACGCCCCCAACACCAGCAAAGAGAAAACGGCTACCTGTACGCGCGGGAAATCCAGCACCCTTATCCACCAATAGGTGCTCTTGATCAAGGTAAGCAAGGAAGCCAGAATTAAGAAGCAGCCAAGTACTTCCAGGGCAATTTTCATAGGTAGTGTATGTGTTGGTTCGTTCACATACTGAATTTGCGATATAGGGTTGCTTTAATAAATGAACGGCTGGTTTATTCTGTGTTTTGGTCAAAGAAAAAATCGGTTTAAGACTATTCTAAAGAGAATATTCCTAAACCGATTCTGAAAATATTTCTGAAAAACAGAAGCGCTTTACGGCACAGCTTTCTCCACCCGCACGCCAATGGCCATGATGCCGGGCAAGGGGTCTTGGCGCATGTACTGGTGCACCCGCACCTGGTATTTGCCAGGCTGTGAAAACCGCACGTTTTTCAAGGCCCTGAACCGGTGGTCAAAGATGTCACCGGCCCCGCGGCCCTGTGGTTCGCCGGTTTTGGGGTCCATGAGGTACATGTCATGCAAAGCCGAGCTGATCTGTTTTCCGTCTGGGCCTAGTAAATAATGCCGCAGGTACAGATTGTAAAACGGATAATGCAGGGCGTTGCGCACATTGAAAAACACATTGTACGTCTGGGTGGTGTCTGTGACCTCAAACGTAAAGGTTGGAGTCAGTTTTACCGGCCATTGGTTTTTCTCAATGTCTTGGTTTTCTTCAAACACGCGGTTGCCGTCACAGCTGGAGAACAGCAGCGCGAAGGCTAAGAAAAACATCTGAAAGAAGGCGTACTTTTTCATCAGGCATCTGGGCTAGGCGTGGTGTTTTCTGCGTTGCCGCCACCCGGCTTGCGGTTGCGGTGGCCACGGTTGCGGCTGCGTCTTGATTTCTGCTCCCCTTCTGGCCGGGGCGTTTTCTCGGTTTTGTCAGCGGCCACGGCGCTCAGCAGGCTACCTAACCCAATAGCAGGGGCAGCTGGGTTCTGCGGCGCGCGTTGCCCTGGGGCACGCTCTGGCCTTGGCCCGCGGTTGCCTTGGTTTTCGCGGGGCTGGTTAGGGTCACGGGGCGCACGGTTGGGATCACGTTCTGAGCGAGGTCTGCCTTGGTTTTGCTGGCCTCTGGGCTGCCCTTCGCGCTCTGGACGCGGCTTCTGCTCACCGGCCTCTGGTCTGGGCGCATTGCGTTCCGGACGTGGTCTTGGTTCTGCGCTGCCTTCTGGCCTGGGGATGTTGCTGCGCTCTGGCCGTGGCCGTTGCTCTGCTCCCTCAGGCCTGCGGTTGGTGCGCTCTGGCCGGTTTCTGCCGTCTGTGCTGCCTTGCGGTCTGCCGGTTGGGCGGTCTCTGCGCACTTCCGGGGTAGGGGCGCTTTGGGCCAATACGTCAGTAGCGGTGGCTTGGGCGCTGCCGCTGCCGGGTTTCTTCTTTTTGCGTTTCTTTTTGCTTTTGCCGTATTGGTCATCCAGGCGGTCCAGGTTGCCTTCCAGGGCTTCCACAAAGTCCACTACCTCTACTTCGGGTTGTTTGGCTTCCTGAGCCAGGTTTTCGGGCATTTCGCCGGCGGCGTTCATCTTAAGCACTTCATGCACACGCTCCACGGTCACCGGGAACCAGTTGCTGTCGCCTTTGTAGCCAAACCACATGATGCGCCGGAAGATGTCGGTCTTCTGCAGGTAGGCGTCGCCGGCTTTGGTCTGCAGGGCGCGGTTCACGTTCGGGATGTCTTTGAGGGCATCCATGTATGTCTCCAGCTCATAGTTGAGGCAGCACTTGAGGCGCCCGCACTGGCCCGAAAGCTTGCTGGGGTTCAATGACAGATTCTGGTAACGCGCCGCGGTGGTAGACACGCTCCGGAACTCGGTGAGCCAGGTGGAGCAGCACAGTTCACGGCCGCAGGAGCCAATACCGCCCAACCGCCCGGCCTCGTGCCGAAGGCTGATCTGGCGCATTTCAATACGTATCTTGAATTCCTCGGCCAATTTTTTAATCAACTCCCGGAAGTCTACGCGGTCATCAGCGGAATAGAAGAAGGTGGCCTTGGTTTTGTCTGCCTGATACTCTACGTCTGAGAGTTTCATTTTGAGCTTGAGCTCCTGCACAATGGCACGGGCGCGGTACATGGTGCCGGGTTCCTGCTCGCGGGCATGGTTGAATTTCTCCATGTCCTTTTCAGTGGCCACGCGGTAGATGCTCTTGATCTCCTCGTTGTTCTGCACCTTTTTCTTGTTCATCTGCAGGCGCACTAATTCGCCTTTGAGAGAAACATGGCCAATGTGGTGGCCGTTGGGCACGTCTACCACCACGGGGTCACCGGTGATGAGGGGAATCCGGTTGATATTCCGGAAAAACTCTTTGCGGCCGCCCTTGAAGCGGATTTCCACTACATCAAACTCTTTGAAAGACACGGGCATTTCCATGTCTGAGAGCCAGTCAAATACATTTAATCTGTTGCAGCCTCCTGTGCTGCAACCGCCGTTGCTTTTGCAGCCCGCTACTACCTCTGTGCCATCTGCACTGGTAGTTTTGGTGCCGCAGCCGCCACTAGAACATGAACTACATCCCACAGGTAAATTCCTTTATATGAATAATTCTTGTTTTCAAACCATGAAGGCGTCTGGCAGCGCTCCGGTAACACCAGAGACGGTTGGCCAAGTAGTTGACGCTCAGGGAATACCCTGAGTCTCAGAGGCCGGCGCAGCAGGCAGATTGCTCTTTTTGCCGCGGGGGCACAGACCCTTAATTAACAAATATAATAACTTAATCTGAATAGGCAGGCACGATTTACCCGCAATTGCCCAGGCCGTTTTGGGGCTCATTTCTGGAAATGAGCCCCAAAACGGGAATTTGCTCTGCCATTTAAGGCGTGTTTCTTCCTGCATATCCCTGCTTTTCAAGACGAACTCTTTTACAGTTTTTAACAAAGCACCCCGCGCGAAGAAAGCGCTTTTTCAACGAAGCCGGACTAAGTTGGTTTTGAATCTGGCCGGTCATTTTGTTTCTTGTGCTTGCTTTCCGTACGCTACGCCTATGACCTTTGCCTTCGCTGAAAACTACTCCACAGAGCAGCTGTGCCTGCTTTTCAACACCGCCTTTTCAGATTATGTGGTGCCCATGGTGCTCACTGAACCTGTGTTAGCTATGAAACTCACCCGTGACGGCACCACTTTGTCGGCTTCGCCGCTGGCTTTGGTGGAGGAAAAACCCGTGGGGTTTATTTTGAACAGTCTGGGCTTTTGGCAAGGGAAGAAAACGGCGTACAACGGCGGAACCGGCGTGGTGCCCACCGCCCGCGGACAAGCCCTAACCCGCCAACTCTACCAGTGGAGCCTGCCGTTTCTCAAAGCCCAGGGCATGCAGCAATGCCTGCTGGAAGTGATTCAGGAAAACGAAAGAGCCTTGGCCGTTTACCGAGAGTTGGGTTTTGAGACCACGCGCACGTTCCGGTGTTTTAAGCAGGCGGCAACTGGGGAAATTTCCTGGCACCCGCACGTACCACAAGACGTCGTTTTTACGCAGGTCACATTGCCTGATTGGCCTTTGTACCAAACGTTCTGGGATGTGGAACCCAGCTGGCAGCACCACACAGCCTCTATTGACCGCAGCCAAGAATTTACCCAGATTCTGGAAGCGCAGGTAAACGGCCACTGCGTAGGCTATGGCATTGTCTATCCTATGACGGGTTCCATTGCGCACCTGGCTGTGGCGCCTGCCTGGCGTGGCAAAGGCATTGGGCAAGCATTGCTGCAGGAACTGGTGCAACGGGCCACCGTGCCCACGGTGAGTGTGATAAATGTAGATGATAGTGGCAATACGGTACTGACGTTCCTGGAGAATAGAAAGCTTGGGGAGATTCCGGGGCAGTATGAAATGGTGTGGGAAGTGTAAATTGCGTTTTGGGGCTCGTTTTGGGAAATGAGGCCGAAAACGGAAAGTCTGGTGACAAGTTAAAAGAGAACTTTGTTTTATTGTGGCTAAAGCGAAAGTTTAGTGGCACAACTCTGTCTATTTGTAGAAATCGGCAATTAACCAGATGTTTTATTCTATATATTGACGGATAAACTGAATAATTCCTTTTATACTCACGTTAAGAGTAACTTATAACATATATACAATGAAAGCATATTGTCTTAAATGCAAGAATGATACGAACCATACAATTTTAAAAGAAGAAAAAAATGATTATCATGATGAAGATGGTGACATTTGGGCAGAACATCGTTGGCAAATAATTCAATGTAATGGATGCGAAAATATTTCCTTCCAAGAAATTTCAATTAATAGTGAAGATAGAGATCCTGAGGATGGCTCTTTTTTTGAAAATAAAAAGAATTATCCATTACCAAATAAAGGGAATCTTTTAATTAAGAATTATTATAATGTGCCTTATAAGGTTAGGAACATTTATAGAGAGGTAATAGACGCATATAATAATGGAATGTATGTCTTATGCGCCGCTGGATTAAGAGCAATTATTGAAGGGATTTGTAATCAAGAAGGAATAACATCTGGACTTGTAGAATCCATTTTAGATGAAAAAGTTACATTAAAACGAAAAAAAGATTTACAAGGTAAAATTAGTGGATTGTTTGAAAAAGGTTTTTTAACAAAAAAGCATTCTAATTTATTGCATGAACATAGATTTTTAGGCAATGAGGCTATACACTCACTTGACAATCCTTCAAAGGACGAATTAGTTCTAGCTATAGAAATAGTAGAACATACGTTAGATAATATTTATGAATTAGATGAAAAAGTAGAAGACTTGCGCTTTAAAAGAGCTATCCGCCTAAAAAAGAAAAAATAAAACTATCCCTAACAATGCATAAAAATCATGCTAAGGCCGACGGCCTTGCACGTTTTTTATACTAGCCGTTAAACGATACTGTTAATTAGTATTTAATACAACAACGCCTGGCAAAACTGAATCTGCCAGGCGTTGTTGTGTTAAAATACTCCAGAAACCTTAGTCTCTGTTGCGTTTGCCCATTTGCCAGGCCACTACCGCGGCCACGGCAAAGCCGACAATGGCGGCTTTTTTGGCCAGGCCGGCGCGGTCATGCTCCAGGTCTGCTTTCATGCCTTTCTCCGCGAAGATGTTGGGCACTTTGCCGCTCTTGAAATCTTCCAGAAAGCCTTCTACCACATTTACGCGGTCGGCCAGCAACAAAGGCAGCCAGTGGCGGTATTGGTTTTCACTGTGCTTAAACGCGAACCGGCGTAGCATGCCGCTCACCCCGCTGGGCGGGGTAGAGGTGCCGTACACGGCGGTCAGGTTGGGCCGTTCGGTGGAGTGCAACACTTCTACGGTGTTGTTCTGTTGAGTGGGTCTGCTCCAGTTCAGGCCGCCGTGGTCATTGGCCGAACGCTTGCGCATGGGGTACGTAGGATCGTTCTTCGGGTCGGCGTCAATGCCCCAGCCCTTTATATGTGTGAATTTATCTGCTAAATTTTCCATGGTTGTGTGCTTGTTTACATTCTGGCTGATGGTGGAATAAGTACAGGTTTAATGCAGTTGTCCAGTTTCTGGGAGAAGATGCGGTAGCCTTCAGACACTTCCTCCAGCGGAATGCGGTGCGTAATTAAACCTTTGGGGTTCAAGACACCGTTCTGCACGTGCTCAATCAAGCGCGGCAACAGGCGTTTTACCGATGCCTGGTTGGCTCTAATGGTCAACCCTTTGTTGAGCACGTTGCCAATGGGCACCAGGTTGTCAGTAGGACCGTACACGCCCACAATAGAGATGATACCGCCTTTTTTCACCGAGTTGATGGCCCAGTGCAACGCGGTGGCAGAACCTGCTTGTAAGAAGAGCTTACGGCCCGTGATGGTTTGCATGGCGTTACCGGCAGCTTCGGCGCCCACGGCGTCAATGCAGACATCGGCGCCTAGCCAGTCGGTTTGCTCTTTCATCCACTGCACCACATCGCCACCCATGTCTCTGAAGTTGTAGGCCTCGCACTGCGCGTAGTTCTTGGCGAATTCCAGACGGTAGTCAATTTCGTCAATGATCATCACGCGGCCCGCGCCAAACAGCCAGGCGCAACGCGCGGCCATAATGCCCACAGGACCTGCGCCAAACACGGCCACAGTATCGCCCGGCTGAATACCGGCCATCTCAGCGGCCTGGTAGCCGGTGGGTACCACGTCGGTCAAAAGAACGGCATCATCGGGGTCCATGCCTTCCGGGATCACGGTGGGGCCTACGTTGGCGTAGGGAACGCGCGCGTATTCGGCCTGGCCGCCGTTATAACCACCTGCGGTGTGCGAGTACCCGAAGATACCGCCCACGGCCGTGGCCTGCGGGTTGGACTCATGGCAGTTGCCAAACATCTCCTGCTTGCAGAACACGCATTCGCCGCAGGCAATGTTGAAGGGCACCAGCACGTGGTCGCCTACTTTGATCTTGGTTACCTCAGACCCTACTTCCTCCACAATACCCGTGAACTCATGCCCGAAGGTCATGCCCACGCGCGTGTCTGGCACAGAGCCGTTGTAGAGGTGCAAGTCTGACCCACAGATGCATGAGCGCGTCACGCGCACAATGGCATCTTGCGGGTGCTCAATCTTGGGCATGGGTTTCTCGTCTATTCTGACCCGCAGCGGGCCCCGGTAATTCATTGCTAACATACAGTTTGTTGTTTGGGGTTAATGAGACATTTCGTCTAAATGAAACATGGGTCTTGGGTACTGTCACCGCGCTCTGTTTCCTGAACCGGTTCTCTAGAGTACTATTCTAAATGATTTAAGTTGCAGAACCGCACCAAGTTGATGACAGGAAAAAGCCAGTATCCGTATTTGCCGCAGCCACGGTTAGGCAAGTCAAAATCGTCTGTTTTCGGGCTCATTTCCAGAAATGAGCCCGAAAACAGAAAAGAAAGGAGCAGAGCCAGTAGGTAGAATCTCTTAAAAACCAATATCTTAAGGCAACCATTGAAGCCATGCACACCACCAACTACTACAACACCTTTATTGCGGTGGCCGAGGACTGCCCCGTGACGGTTGCCCAGGTGCCGCCCCAGAGAGGAACCGAGAAAACTATTGCCAACCTGCAGTTTGAGTTGCTGGAGGCAAACCCGTACCGCTACACCTCAGACCAGGTGTTGTTTGACATTCATGCACGCCGGCAGAACATCAGCACGTTGCAGCAAGAGGCGGAGCGCGAGAAGTTTTTCTCCAAAGGACAGGCCTGTTTCAGGGCTTCGGCGTTGCCCAAACGCTACGGCTGGGGCGTGCACGCCAATGAAGAAGGGAAAATTGCCTTGGTGCCGCTGGGCTCAGAAGAGTATGAAAAGCTTGCGGGAGATGAAAGGTTGAAGGTGGTGCGGGCTATGCGAAGTAAGCGGGGGTAAGGTTTGAGGTGTAGTGCTCTTACCTAAATTAGATACTCTTATATAATGAAAAGTATACTGGCTTTCTTGTTAGTTTTCTGTACTTGGGTAACATGTTATGGGCAAACTAATCCTTTGAAATTTAGTCCCATAAAACTTAAAGGTTATAAAACAATAATTGAAACCCATGTCAAGTATTTTCCTTTAGACAGCACAATTACTAAAACTGTTTATGAAATTAACCAATTAGGAAAAGTAACTAGAAATGATTCCTATAAAAAGGAAGTGAAAGTGAGTTTTGAGAAGTTTCTGTATTCTAATTCTGGGCAGCTTCTCTCTAAAGAGACACATAATCAGATTTATGCCTATGATGAACAGGCAAAAGACCATGTGCCAAGTTTACCTGATGACTTTTATCACCTCACTACCTATGAATATAAAGCGGGGAAACTCAACAGAGAAAAGACAAGCTATGTTGCTTGGGGTTCAGCAAGTTTAAATGGTGATAAACGAATTGAGTATGATAAAAATGGTAGGGTAATAAAAGAAATTTCAACAAATCTATACACAGGATTGGTGGGAGCCTTCGCTAGTAATTCTGATGTATTGGATTCAATTTATTATAAAGGTGAGGCAGACAGAAGTATTATCGCTTATCAATACGGTAAAAACCTAGTAATTGAAAATCAATATGATACCCAAGGAAAGATAGCTTTTGTCACCCGAAGCAAATTGAATATAAAAGGGCAGGTGGTAGCTTGGGAAACGACTGATAAAGATGGGGTAAAGGTTTTGCAGGGAAGCAAAACTTATGACTCAATGGACAATTTAGTTAAAAGCCAACAAGAAATAATAGAAAAATCTAGGTTAGAGGGAGATGTACTGGCAGGAGATAGATTTGAATACCAATACAATGGAAAAGGATTGCTTTCCAGCTATAGAATTTACCAAGGCTCGCGTTTATTATCTAAAGGAAACTTCACCTATAAATAGACAGCCTACCCATTCTTTACAATCCTTCTATATTTCCGTTTTCCGGCTCATTTCCCAAAACGAAGCCAAAAACGCCAACCTATTTCCCTAACCATTCCTTGAACGCGTGGGCGCGCTCACTGCTGATGATAATCTCTTTGTCAGTGGTGGGTTTCACGTAGACTTTCAGGCGGCCTTTGAGGTAGGGGTGAATCTCATCAATGCTATGGATGTGGGCAATGAACTGCCGGTTGAGACGGCTGAACTGGTCGGGGTCCAGGAGTTCCTGCAGGGTGTCCAGGGTGTAGTCGGTAATGAAGCGCTGCCCGGCGGCGGTGATGAGGAACACAATCTTGTCTTCGGCATAGAAATAGGCAATCTCCTCGGTGGAGATGGAGCGAATCTTCTGCCCGCTTTTCACCAGGAACCGGTTTTTGTAGTGCGGTGTTTCTGACGTTCCTTTGCGGTCCAGCAGCGCCATGATCTGGGTCATGTCCAGGGCGGGCGCGGCGGCGGGTTGACTTTGGCGCAGCATCTTGAACTTCTCCATGGCCGCGGCCAAGTCTTCATTACTGATGGGTTTGAGCAGGTAATCTATGCTGTTCACCTTAAAGGCCTTCACGGCATACTCATCATAGGCGGTGGTGAAGATGATGGGGCATTTCACATCCACCTTCTGGAAAATCTCAAAGCTGTTGCCATCTGAGAGGTGAATGTCCAGAAAGGCCAGGTCAGGGGCGGGGTTGTTCTCAAACCACTTTACGGCGTTCCTGATGGAGTCAATGGTCTCTACCACGCGTATGCTGGGGTCATAGCGCAGCAGCTGGGCTTCCAGTTTCTCAGAGGCCAGGTATTCGTCTTCAATCAGGAGGATGTTCATTGGAGCAATCTTTTACGCAACGTTGCTTAAGAGCGGTAATTTAGCAATGAAATTGTCTGCGGTCACCTCCACGTCCACTTTTTTATCTGTGATGTATTTGTAGCGGTTGATGATGTTCTTGAGGCCCACGCCGGTAGATTCCTCGCGGCTTTCGCGCAGCTGCAGGTTGTTTTTGATGATGATGTAGTCGTCTTCAATGAACACAGTGATGAACAGAGGCTCGTCTCTACTCACAATGTTGTGCTTGATGGCGTTTTCCATGAGCAACTGCATGGTGAGCGGCGCCACCTGGTGGTTAAGCAAATGGTCTGGAATGGTAATGTCCACACGCAGGTTTTCGCGGAACCGGATTTTAAGCAGGAACAGGTAGCTGTAAATGAAATCCAGCTCAGTGTGCAGCGGCACCAGTTCCTTGTCTTTGTTTTCCAGCACGTAGCGGTACACCTTGGAGAGCTGCTCCACAAACTTGGCCGCCATGTCCTGGTCTTTGTAGATAAGCGAGGTAAGCGCGTTCAAACTGTTGAACAGAAAATGCGGGTTCACTTGCTGCTTTAAAGACTCAAACTGCACCTTAATGGTTTCTTTCTTGAGCTTCTCAGACTGCACTAGGTAGCGGTGCCACTGGTTGTAAAAGTAAATGCCAGACCGAATAAAGTGCACAAACAGCAGAATGATGGACCCGAACACAAAGACCTCTTTCACATCTCTAATGGTCTCGGCGTCTGTGAAGTTGTAAGAGCCCACCTGCCCCAGAATGAGCCTCGGGATCACCTGGAACAAGACCATCACCAGCAAAATGTAACTCTGCACGGCAATCCATTCATAGATAAACCTACGCAGGCCATATTCACGCCAGTCATAGAGTTTGCTCAGGCGTTTGGCAATGCGGCGGGTGCCTTCCAGAATCACGTTCACCATCAAGGAATTGTAGATGAGCCGGAACACGTCATCGCCCTCAAAATCTTGCAGGCCGGTGCGGTGGATGAAGAAGAAGGTCCAGAAAATAAGGAAGGCAATGCCGGTGTTGGTGGCATACCGGAGTAGTTTTTTGTGCTTAACTTGGAAAGGTCTTTTCATAAACGGGGGCGGTGTGAGAACAGCCTGGTACTTCATCTGCAACACTTTTCTGCCAAAGCCCGGGCGCATGGCCCAGGCACTCTTGTTACGTAAACATCAGCTGTTTTGGGGCTCATTTCCAGAAACGGGCCCCAAAACGGAAAATCCTGATTGCAATCTGGCCGAAACCCTAACCCTAATCTACCTTAGAACTTCCCAAATTTGAAGGTCATGGAGATGGCCGATGCACTCATGGCTTTGTCACTGGAGTTGGGCAGGTTTACGCCCTGGGCAATGCGGTAACTCAGACCCAGCCCCAGCCGCAGGTATTTGGCCAGGTTGATCTCTGCGTGCGCGCCCGGTTCCACCACAAAGAACGTGTCTGTGATAAACACTTCATAGTTCACCGTATTTGCTGACCGGGAACCCAAAGCCTGGTTGGTGTACGCACCACCGCCTATGCCAATGATCACCGGGAACGTGAAATGCACCAGCCGGGCGGGTTGGGGCGTATATTCCAGCAGCACGCCGCCGTAGCCCACCTGCAAATACGCATCACGGGTTTGGTTTTCAATGAGCACCTCGCCAACGTGGATTTTAGAGGTGAGGCCGTAGCCCGCCAGCCCTACCGCGAAGCGTTTGTTCAGCACCCACGCCCCTTTGCCGCCCAGCATAAAGCCAGAGACGCCCTGCCACTCAGAGACCTGCGCAGAGGGCGCCAAATAAAAACCGTTGGTGAGTTGGCCCTGGAAAAGGGTTTCGGGTTCTTGATCTGTTGCCGTGGTCTGGGCCCAGCCCGAAGCCGTGATGCCCAAAAAAATACAGCAGACAAGGAGTGCTTTTTTCATAGATTTGCCCGGCGGTTGGCCGCAATATACAAAGGTGCTTAGTGCTAAGACTGCAAATAAGCGTTTTACCCCCAAGTTTTAAAGCAAATACTGACCAAATAGGAATTCAGCGCACCCAACACGGGAATTGGCTGGGTCAATCCATTTTTTATTCACCTTAACCCCCTGACACTATGACTTCTGCCTGGTTTTACCTCATTGCCGCCGGCATCTGCGAGATTGGTTGGGCCATAGGCTTGAAATACACCGAAGGCTTCACCAAAATTGGGGCCAGCGTGGCCACCGTAGTAGTCATGATTTTGAGTTTTGTGCTGCTGGCCCAGGCCATGAAAACCTTGCCGCTGGGCACCGCTTACGCCTCCTGGACCGGCATTGGCGCCGTGGGCACCGCCATCTTCGGCATCATTCTCTTCAATGAACCCAAAGACCTGGTGCGCCTGCTGTGCATTGGCTTGATCATCGCCGGCGTGCTAGGCCTTAAATTCTTGTCAAAGTAAAGACTGCTGGTTTTTCTGTGAAGAAAAGCGTGTGTGTGCATTCCCGTTTTCGGGCTCATTTCCAGAAATGAGCCCGAAAACGGGAATTACTTTTTTCCATTTATCCCAAAAGCTATTTATAGCCTTCCACCTAACTATTTGGAGTCTTCCGCAGGCGACTCCAAATTTAGAATGATTCAGCAGGAACTCTGTTCCGGGCAAATAGTAAGGAATGTTGCTAAGCGAAACTGGCTCAAGGTTCAATTGCTTTTCTCCAACTTTTGGGGACTTCAAGCAGGGAGTCAGAGACTCCCGTTTCCATGACAAGTTCGGAGTCGCCCTGCGGAAGGCTACAAACAGCGCAGGGACTCAATTTTTTTTTCGGAATAAATCCATTTACCTCTCTTCTGAGCAAGGCCAGCTAATTCCCGTTTTTGGCCTTCATTTCCAGAAATGAGCCCGAAAACGGGAATTACTTTTTCCATTTATAAGCCAGAAGTGCGTCTTGGGTGAGCAGGTAGAGGAATTTGTCGCCGGCAATGGCTTGGCGGTAGGGCTGGGTAGTGACCGGCAACTCCACGGTGCGCGTTTGGAAACTGTAGAGGTGCTGAAAGTGCAGTTGTGTCCCCGATAGGTAATACAATTCATCGCCTAGAAAACCAATGAAGGAGATATTGGGCAGCGGCAGGCGGCGCTGGAAATTGCCCATGTTGTCAAAGATGTACACGCCCGACAGACGGTCCACCAAATAGACTTTAGACTGGTATTCGCGCAGGTAAGTGATGTCACGCTGCTGGCGTTCCAGAATCAATTCCAGCGGGGTTTCATGCACAATGCGAGTGTAGCGGGTGTCAATCTTGAGCAGCCGGAACGTGCTTTCATCAAAAAGCCAGAGGCGGTCATCAGCGGCCAGGGCGGCGGCTTTGATGGTGCCGTCGGTATAGTCCCTTAAATCAGCAATACCCAGGGGCGTGAGAAAGCGGTCCAGGAGTTGCACGCGTTGGCGGTCATCGTAAAAGATGGAGATTTTGGCGGGGCTCCAGGCTTCGGCCATGGCCACGCGGCCCTGCACCGGCGGCGAAAACGTGTTGGTGAACCGGCCCAGTGTGTCTAGCTGGAGCACGTTTTGCCGGGCATCGGATAGGTAAAGTCTGTCAAAACGGTCAATGGAAAGCAGGTTCATGCCTTTGGCCGGTAACTCAAACGCCAGGGTGGGAGTTTTGTCCTGGGCATACGCTGGGGCCGCTGCCAAAGACAGCAGCAACAAAGCTAAAAGGCGCAAAACCCTAGGCATTTTCCTGCTCAAAATAGGTAAGAGTGAGTTGCTGGCCATCATACACGGCGTAGGAGCAAAAATTGACCCATTCTCCCAAGTTTAAGTATCGGCTGTTGGCACCAATAGGTAAATCCAGAGGCAAATGCCGGTGCCCGAACACGTAGAAGTCATGGTGTTGGCGTTGCTCCACGCGCTCACAGTAATGCACCAGCCACTCGTCATCGCCTAAAAAAACTTCATCGGTCTTGGTGTTCTGTATGCGGCTGCGCCGTGACCAAAAGCTGGCCAACCCAATGCCCATGTTGGGATGAATACGCGCAAACAACCACTGGCTCAAGGGGCTGGCGAAGACTTTTTTGAGCACCTTGTAAGTATGGTCTTTGGGTCCCAGGCCATCGCCGTGGCCTATGTAAAACGTGTGGTTGCCAATTTGGGTGGAGATGGGTTTTTTGTGCACGGGTATGTTGAGCTCCTTGGGGAAGTAGTCAAACATCCACATGTCATGGTTGCCCGTGAAGAGGTAAATGGGTATGCCGCTGTCTGAGATTTCGGCAAGTTTGCCTTGCAGCCTGATGAACCCGCGCGGAATGGCGTGCTTGTACTCAAACCAGAAATCGAAGATATCACCCAGCAGGTAAATGGCGTGGGCGTCTGCTTTCACCTGGTCCAGCCACCGCACAATTTTCTTTTCGCGCGCCAGGCTTTTCTCCGGCGTGGGCACGCCCAAGTGAAAGTCTGAGGCGAAATACACTTTCTTACCGTACGGCAGGGGCTCAGTCTGTGTGGTCATCAATCAGGAAAAGGATTAATTCTTTGGGGCCGTGGGCACCCATCACCAAGGTTTTCTCAATATCAGCGGTACGGCTGGGGCCGCTCACCAGGGAAATCATGGACGGCAACCGCTTGTCATATTTCTTCTGAACGAACTCCAGGCCCTGTTTAATATCTGGTACCATCTGTGACAGCTTGGCCACTACCAAATGCATGGCCGGGTACACCGACAATCTCCTGCCGCTGGCATTGGCCGATGACACCAGAATACTGCCCGTTCTGGCCACCAACGCCTCACAGGTAGTTAGCGCGGCTTCGGCGTGGCCTATAAAATTCTCCTCGGTGCCGTTGAAGTTGATGCCCGCCGCGTGCAGAATTTTTTTGAGGGCCGGTTCCCACACGTACAGGTTGTCTAAACCGCGTTCCTGCTTAAAGGTGAAGAGCTGGTCAAAGAAATCCTCCTCGTGCTCGCAGTACACAAACACCCCCGCATTCCGGATGAACGTCTCGGCAAACTGCACCGATAGGTCTTCCAGTAGCGGGCCGTACACACTAGTGCTGAAGTCTGGGGTAGGAGGCAGAAAAGGCGCTGACTTTGCCAGCGCCTCTCTTACCTTGCGGAGCACAATCTCTTTGGATTTGGCTTCGTACATGTTAGTGGTTTCCGTTTTTGGCCTCTATTTCTGAAATGGGCTACAAAGGAAGCGGCGTGCCGCCACCTGAGTTAGGTCTATCGTTTGGTTCTATAGGCCGAGGGTTCACGTCATCTAGCGCAGAAGTTGGCGGCAAGTCTTCCAATGGAGCCTGCGGAATAGGATGCGTTTCAGCGGCTACTTCGCTCAGGGTTTTGCTGCGGTCTGTACCGGCGGTGTGCGCCTGATAATTGGTCAAGCCTTCAAAAGGTCTTGGGCCAACCAAACGCTCCAGGTCATTCTGAAACAAAATTTCCTTGCTCAGCAATTCCTGGGCTACCATTTCCAACTCATTGCGCTTGTCAGACAACAATTGCAGCGTGCGGTTGTAGGCATCACTTACCAGAATACGCACCTCAGAGTCAATGACTTCAGCGGTGGTTTCAGAATAGGGCTTGGTGAACGTGTTGTCTGGCTGCTTGGAGTCATAGAAAGACAGGTTGCCAATCCGCTCATTCATGCCGTACATGGTTACAATGCTGTAGGCCATTTTGGTGATGCGCTCCAGGTCACTCAAAGCACCCGTAGAAATCTTTCCGAACACAATCTGCTCGGCAGCCCGGCCACCCAGGGCCATGCACATCTCGTCTACCAATTGCTCAGTGGTGTACAGGAACTGCTCTTTTGGCAGGTATTGCGCATAGCCCAACGCAGCCACGCCGCGCGGTACGATGCTCACTTTTACCAACGGGTCACAGTGCTCCAGGAACCAACCCGCAATAGCGTGGCCGGCCTCATGGTACGCTACAATTTTCTTTTCCTCCGGCGAGATAATCTTGTTTTTCTTCTCCAAACCACCAATCACGCGGTCAATGGCGTCATTGAAGTCCTGCATGTCAATGGCTTTTTTGTTCCGGCGGGCGGCAATCAAAGCGGCTTCATTACACACGTTGGCAATCTCAGCACCGGCGAAACCGGGGGTCTGGGCAGCTAACTTACGGGCATCAATATCATCTGCCAATGTCAACGGGCCTAAGTGTACCGTGAAAATCTGGGTACGGCCGTTGATGTCTGGCTTGTCAATGCTAATCTGGCGGTCAAAACGACCCGGGCGAAGCAAGGCAGAATCCAGAATGTCTGGGCGGTTGGTAGCGGCTAAAATGATTACGCCAGAATCAGTGGCGAAACCATCCATTTCCACCAATAGGGAGTTCAAAGTGTTTTCGCGTTCGTCGTTTCCGCCGGGCATCTGTCCACGGCTACGTGAGCGGCCGATGGCGTCAATTTCATCAATAAAGATGATACAGGGCGCTTTGGCTTTGGCTTGCTTAAACAAGTCACGTACCCGCGCAGCACCTACGCCCACAAACATCTCCACGAAGTCAGAACCTGACAAAGAGAAGAAAGGAACGTCAGCCTCGCCGGCTACGGCTTTGGCCAGTAAGGTTTTACCGGTACCCGGAGGACCTACCAACAAGGCACCTTTCGGGATTTTACCGCCCAGAATGGTGAACTTGGTAGGGTTCTTCAGGAACTCCACAATCTCTTCAATCTCTTCTTTGGCTTCTTCTAAACCGGCTACGTCTTTGAACGTGATTTTCACCTTGTTCTCGGCGTCAAACAGCGCGGCGCGTGACTTGCCAATGTTGAAGATCTGCCCACCGGCTCCGCCACCCGCCATGCGGCGCATCAGGAACCAGAAGCCCACCATCAACAAGATGAAGAATGGCCAGCCCATCAATAATTCTAAGAGACCGGTGCGTTTCTCAATCTCCAACCCAATGCGTTCCTCCCGCGGTAGTTCGGCCTGCAGTTTGTCCAGGTCTTCTTTGAACGCTTCAGCCGTAATAATGGGGAAGTTGAAGTGTGCGCCCTGCGTGGTGGTAGAGAACGTGCCGCGGTTGTCCAGTTGGTTTTTGTACTTGGCGTTGTTGAGGGCCTCTTTTTTGAGGGTGATCTCTACCATGTTGTTGTTCACCACCGCTACTTTCTGCACGTCTTTGGCCAACAGCATTTCCTCAAACTGCGGCTGCCGTATCTCCACGGTGGCGTTCAGGTTGTTGTAGTACGTGAGTCCGAAGATGAACAACACCAGGGCTGCCAGCACCCAAATCTGCATAGTGGGCCGGGGCGGGGTGGTGGGTAAATTTATTTTGCGTTTTTTCTTTTCTGGTTTTTCAGTCATTTGGATCTGTTCCTTCTCTGTAAAAAGTAAACCACCGGGCTAGGCGCTTGTTTAAACCTGGGCCGGGGCAGCGCCCTCCGTAGGCGCCACTTCCGTAATTTCGGCATCTCCCCAGAGTTCTTCCAGGGCATAGAAATTACGTTTGTCTTTCAAAAAGATATGCGCCACCACGTCTACGTAGTCCAGCACCACCCATTCACGGTTGGTACGGCCTTCGCTCTGCCAAGGGTTCTCCTTGGTGAGTTTGTACACTTCTTCTTCCACGGCCGTGGCAATGGCGTCTAGCTGGGTGTCTGAACTGGCTGAGCAAATGATAAAGTAGTCTGCTACCGCATTCTTTAAAGATTTCAGGTTGAGAACGACAATGTCAGCAGCTTTTCTTTCTTGCATGCCTTTTACCACTAGTTCTGCCAATATGTCGGAATTGTCCTGAATTTTGTTGTGTTTCATCTATGGAATATAAATTTGATTCTCAAAAATAGGAAAGTCTTTGCAAATGTTTTCTCCTAATACACTCTTTGTGGGGCAACAACTGGTATTTCTGCCAGAATGTGGGTCCACCAACGCTGAGGCACACCTGCTTCTAAACAAAAATAGCGCCACTGACGGTTGTGTCATAGTGGCGGGCGCCCAAACGGGCGGTCGCGGCCAACGTGGCAATACCTGGGACGTGGAGCCTGACAAAAACATTACGTTGTCGGTGGTTTTTAAGCCAACCTTTCTGCCTGCCCGTGACCAGTTCCAGCTCAACATAGCCGTCTCTTTGGCGGTGCATGATGTGCTAAAAGCGCATTTACCCACAGGGTTCATCATAAAATGGCCAAATGACCTGTATTTCCAGGACCAGAAACTGGGTGGCATTTTAATTGAGAACGCCGTGAGCGGCACCTTTTTGCAGCACAGCGTGGTGGGCATTGGCCTGAACATTAACCAAGGAACGTTTTCCTTTGGCCGCGCCACCTCCTTCGCCTTGATCACCGGGCAGCAGTTCTCCCTCAAAAAACTGACGGAGCACCTGCTGGAAAAGTTAGAGGGCCGCTACCTGGCCTGGCGGTCTGGCGCGGTGGTTGCCCAGAAGCAGGAATATTTGCGCCACTTGTACCGCTACCAGGAACCCCATTGGTTTGAGATTGCCGGCGAGCGGGTGCAGGGAGAAATAACCGGGGTAGATGCCCACGGAAAGCTGGCTTTAAAGTTGGAACAGAAATTGCAGTTCTTTGGGTTCCAGGAGATAAAGTATGTGCTGGACTGAGTCCTGTTTTCGCGCTCATTTCCAGAAACGAGGCCAAAAACGGCAAAGAATGATAATTTGAAACGATTGACTTTTTAGAAGGATGAATTTGTTAAATTTTAGTTAAAAATCTTGATACTTCGGTAACCAACCTTTATATTTGGCCGAATTGGATGGGTATTACCTATTTGTTACTATATGGTATGAAAATTTTTACGCGCGTTTTTTTAGGGATTCTTTCTTTGGGGCTGGTGTTTGGGAGCCAGGCCGCCTCTTTTGGCGTGGCGCCAGGAGTGGTGCCGGTGAGCGTTCGGGCCAACGAGCCAACCAAGGGAGACACTGTGTTAATCAACTGGCGCACCGGCGCGGGCTTGACTATTACAGACTTTGGTATATCAACGGCCCTGCAGCTGCCATCGTATAACCCCAACGCTAAAAAATACACACCCTTTGTCCGTCTCCAGAAAAAATCAAGCGTTTTCTCCAAGCCCAGCATCCGGAAAAACGACGGCCTGTACGCCAGCACCGTTCGTGTGACCAATTCACAGGGAGCCAAGGAAGTACGCGTGACGCCGTCTATCAGTGCGTCGCCTAACCCTTCCAGGGGCATGACCCGTATTGCCTTGACCGCCTTAGGTGATGACCAGTACCACGTGCGCATCTCCAATGCCATAGGCAAGATTTACAAAGTCATTGCCGTGCCCCAGGCCTCAGAAGCCATTATGGTGGACCTGTCGCCGCTGCCGCCGGGCATTTATTTCTACAGCCTGTTGGTGAACGAGAAAATGGTGGAAACCAAGCGCCTGATCTTACAGCAACAATAAAACTTACATGAACTTCTATAGGAAGAGCCCGCAAAACGGGCTCTTTTTTTATTTATTCGCCGGTCAGGCGGGCAGACTTTCAGAAAATTGCTAATTTCGAGGGTTCAATCATCAACACATCATGTTTCAATACAACCGTATTAACAATCTGGTGGGCTGGCTGGTCTTCGCCGTCGCGACAATCGTGTACGTGCTGACCCTGGAGCCAACCGCCAGCTTCTGGGACGCTGGAGAATTCATTGCCTGTTCTTATAAGTTATTGGTGCCGCACCCGCCGGGAGCGCCATTTTACCTTTTGCTGGGCCGCATTTTCTCCATGTTTGCCGGAGACCCCAGCCAGGTGGCCTGGTGGGTGAATTTGCTTTCTGCCCTGTCCAGTTCGTTCACGGTGTTGTTCCTGTTCTGGACCATTACCATTCTGGCCCGCAAGTTACTGATACCCAATGTGGTGACGCCCGCGTCATCAGTGCATGCCGTTACTGCGCCTGCCACCATTGAACCCACGTTTGGCCAAACCATTGCCATTGTGGGCAGTGCTGCCGTTGGGGCCCTGGCGTTCACGTTCACAGACTCTTTCTGGTTTAGTGCCGTAGAGGCCGAGGTGTACGCCTTGTCCTCGTTCTTTACGGCGTTTGTGGTGTGGGCCATGCTGCGCTGGGAAAGCAAGGCGCATGAAGCCATGTCAGACAAATGGCTGATCTTGATTGCCTACATGGTGGGCCTTTCCATTGGTGCTCACTTACTCAACCTGGTGGCCATTCCGGCGCTGGCGTTCATTTTCTTCTTCAGACTTAAAAAATACTCCACCAAAGGTGCCATTTTGACCATGGCCGTAAGCGCGTTCATTCTGGGCGTGGTTCTGGTGGGCGTGATACCAGGTTTGCCGTCTATAGCGGGTTGGTTTGAGGTGTTGTTCGTGAACAGCTTCGGGCTGCCGTTTGGGGCCGGGGTGATTTTCTTTGTGGCCCTGTTCATTGGCGCTTTGGTGTGGGCCGTGCGCTATGCCATCAAGACCGGCAACCGCATGCTGCACACCGCCCTGCTGAGCTTTATCTTCATCTTGATTGGATACTCTTCTTACCTGATCATCCCTATTAGATCTGGCTACGACCCTACCATTGACGAGAACGACCCGGAGAACATTGTAAGCTTTGTGTCTTATTTAAAGCGCGAGCAGTACGGTGACCGTCCGTTGCTGTTTGGGCCGCAGTTCAACGCCGAGCCCATAGACCAGGAAGAAGGCGCTGCGCAATACATTAAAGGCGAAGACAAATACATTGAGGTAGGCCGCAAGCAGGAGGCGGTGTATGCCAGTAATGACAAAACGCTGTTGCCACGTCTTTATAGCGGTCAGCCGGGCCACGTTGCCCAATACAAAAAATGGGTAGACATTCAAGAAGGCCAGAAACCGGGCTTCGGCGAAAACCTGAATTTCCTGTTCAAATACCAGATGGGCCACATGTTCTGGCGCTACTTCGGCTGGAATTTTATTGGCCGCGAAGGAGATATTCAGCAATCTGGCGTCCTGTGGCCCTGGGAATCTGAGCAAGGCCTGCCCGACCGCGTATCTGGGAGCAAAGCCCGCAACAACTTCTACATGCTGCCGCTGGCACTTGGGATTATCGGCTTGATTTTCCAAATAAGAAGAAAACAACGTGACGCCCTGGTGGTAGGTTTGTTGTTCTTCTTCACGGGTCTGGCCATTGTGATTTACCTGAACCAGCCGCCCATTGAGCCGCGCGAGCGTGACTACACCTTTGCCGGCGCGTTCTATGCCTTCTGTATCTGGATTGGCTTGGGCGTGTTGGCCATTGCTGATTTCCTTAGAAAACTAGTGAAGAACGATGCCCTTGCCGGCGTGGTAGCTACCTTGGTTGGATTATTGGTGCCGGCAGTGTTGGCGGCCCAAGGCTGGGACGACCATGACCGTTCTGACCGGTACCATTCCGTGGATTCGGCTAAAAACCTGTTGAGCTCCGTGGCGCCCAATGCCATCTTGTTCACCAACGGCGATAATGACACGTTCCCGCTTTGGTATGCGCAAGAGGTGGAAGGTTTCCGGACCGATGTGCGCGTGGCCGTATTGAGCTACATGAACACCGACTGGTACTTGGATCAAATGAAGCGGCAGGCCTATCAGTCTGATCCGTTCCCGATGAGTCTGGAAAACCCGAACTACCGCCAGGGCATCAATGACTATTTGCCGTACGTGGAGCGCCCCGAGGTGGCCAACGGCATTGACCTGAAGCAGTACATCCAGTTGGTGAAAGCCAACCACCAGGCCCTGCAGATTGCAGACCGCGGCGGCAGAACGTATTTGTCTTTCCCTACCAAGAATTTCTTCCTGAACGTAGACAAACAGGCCGTGATCTCGGCCAACGCGGTGGCCAAGGAATTCCAGGATTCTATTGTAACCCAAATGCGCTGGACCATCAACAAAGGCGGTCTGGAGAAAAAGCACCTGGCTATTCTAGATTTGCTGGCCAACAACAACTGGCAGCGCCCCGTCTATTTCTCCACCACGGCAGACAACTCAGACTTTATGGGCCTTGACCGTTACCTGCAGCTGGAAGGCCTGGCCTACCGCGTGGTGCCGGTCCTGAACGCAGACCCGGAACGTACCGGTATCATCGCCAAAGACATTATGTATGACAACATGATGAACAAGCTCAGCTGGCGAAACATGGACCGCGCAGATATTTTCTATGATGAGAATTACCTCCGTTTCCCGGCCAACGCCCGCGACAAGTACTACCAACTGGCGGTTGCCTACCTGGAAGCCGGTGACAAAGCCACGGCCAAAAAAGTGATCAACCATACGTTTGAGAAGTTGCCAGACAGCGCCATTCCGTATGACTATTACATTCCGCCGTTCATTGTGCCGTTGTACGAGGTAGGGGAGGAGAAGCGCGCCCAGGAAATCATTGACACCATGTCTAAACGCTCAGACACGGCCCTGCGCTATTACTTCACCCAAGGCTCTTTGTTTGAGACCGAAATCAGAATCAACCTGTTCATCTTGCAGCAATTGATTCAGAGTGCCAGACAAGTAGGCCTTACCCAGAAAGCCGCTGACATTGAGAAGATGTTTATGCAGCACTACAGCCAAATGGGGCAGTAACCAGGGTTGCTTTTAAGATGGAAAGGGCCGCACGTGAGTGCGGCCCTTTTTTTGTTCTATTCAGGAGAATATTCATTCCAGATTTGTAGGGACAGCTCGCGACCTGTGCCTACGCATTCCTGATCCACGCATTTCATCTGTTGATTTTCCTTCACTGCTTCGTGGCAAACAGATTACTTCCGCCACCGTTCAGGACAGGTCAAGCCCTGTCCCTACAAACCAACAATGGGCAATTAGCAATTTTCCGTTTTCGGGCTCATTTCCGGAAATGAGCCCGAAAACGGAAACTACCAGTTGTGTTCCAAACTAGTGCACAGAACTGCAATCCGGCGGGCCACATCATTTTCCAGAAAAATCCAGTTACCTTTGCCCTTGCGCGCCGGGTACAGTCACGCGGCGTGGCACAAGCAGACAGCACATGGAAAACAGGAATTACAAAGATAAAGGCGGAAGCGCCAAACAACGGCACTACAGCCAACCCAAATCTGACAAAATGGAGATGGTGTTTGGCCTTCGGCCGATATTGGAGGCACTGAACGCGGGCAAAACCATTGAGAAAATCTACCTGCTCAAAGGCGTGAACCACAGCATCAGCCAGGAAATAACAGAACTGGCCAAAGCCGCCGACATTCCCATTTCCATGGTGCCCGCTGAGAAGCTGGACAACCTCACCCGCAAAAACCACCAGGGCGCGGTCGCCTACCTTTCGGCTATTTCCTACTCGCCGCTAGATGAAATTGTGGCCTCTCTGTTTGAGAAAGGCAAAGACCCGCTGCTGTTGGTGCTGGACCGCGTAACCGATGTGCGGAACTTCGGGGCCATTGCCCGTAACGCCGAATGTATGGGCGTGGACGCCATTGTGATTCCTAGCCGCGGGGCTGCACAGATCAACGCTGATGCCTTGAAAACATCGGCGGGTGCGTTGAACCTGATTCCCGTTTGCCGCGAGGCCAACTTGAAGGACTCGCTCCACTTCCTGAAAAGCTCTGGTTACCGCATTGTGGCCTGTACCGAGAAAGCCGAAGAAACCCTCACCGACAAAACCATTGATTTGACCGGCCCCGTCGCTATTTTGATGGGCTCCGAGGAAGACGGCATCTCACCGGAATACCTGAAGCGTGCTGATGTGCGCGTGAAAATACCCATGACGGGCCAGATTCAGTCTCTGAATGTGTCTGTGGCGGCGGGTATTGTTCTGTATGAAGCCCTTCGGCAGCGCCAGGCGGTCTAAATAGTAGCCATAGAAATTCCTGTTTTCGGGCTCATTTTCAGAAATGAGCCCGAAAACAGGAATTTTTCTTTTAGGTTGAGGAGGAAAAAGAAATTTATTTTTGCGATGCAGCCTTTCGGCTAATGCTTGGGTCTTGAAGATAAACGCCTGCGTTCTATGAAAACCAACCTGTTGCTTTTGGTCCTGGCCCTTCTTTCGTTTTCCTGTTTAGAAGAAGACGAACCAACGCCTGGTGCCTTGCCAAAGGGAACCTACGTGGGTACCTTCCTGCGGACCAGTCCCACGGCTTTGTATGCACCCGCCACGGTGACGTTGCACCTGCAGGGCAATACTTATTCCGGGTCCAGTGAAAAACAGCGCTACCCGGTCATTGGCGCCGGTACCTACCATGTCTCAGGCAATTACATCACCTTTGAGAGCGAAGGTTTTTACACCGCTGACTTTGACTGGACCTTGATTCTGAAGGCTCGCTTCACGATTTCCCAAGACGGCGATTCCATCCTTCTCACCAAACAGACAGGCGACATCACTGATATTTACCGCCTCACCAAACAGACTGAAACCAACAAATAAAACAGAACAGCATAAAAAAAGGCCGAGACCCTGGATAGGGGCTCGGCCTTTTTGCTTTTGCATATTAGGTTAAATGAAGTTCTGCCCCTTTTTAGCTTTGGCGTCTGAGACGAAGTCTTTGACCTTGTGTTCGTCTTCGCGGCGGCAGATCATGAGTACGTTGTCATGCTGCGCGATGATATAGCCGTCAAGACCTTGCGCCACCACCAGCTGGTGCGGCGGGGTTTTGATGATGCAGTTGTGCACGTCATACAGCAGCAGGTTGCCGTCGGCTACGTTGTTCTCTTCGTTTTTCTCAGAGAGGCTGTACAAAGAGTTCCAGGTGCCCAGGTCAGACCAGCCAAAATCGCCCAGAATCACATACACGTTGTTGGCCTTTTCCATCACGCCATAGTCAATGGAGATGTTGCGGCAGTGCGAATAGGCTTTGTTAATGAAGGCATGTTCCCCGTCGGTGTCCAGCAGGGGCGTGCCTTCCTCAAAGGTGTCGGCCATGTCACTCAGGAATTCCTTGAACGCTTTGATGATGGCCTGCGCGTTCCAGATGAAAATGCCGGCGTTCCAGACAAACTCGCCGCTGTCCAGAAACATCTGGGCAATCTCCAGGTTGGGCTTCTCTGTGAAGGTCTTCACCTTTTTGAGGGTGTGGCTGGGCTCGTCAATGAATTGGATGTAGCCGTAATTGGTATCTGGCCGGGTGGGTTTAATGCCCAGGGTCACCAGAATATCTTCTTTAGATGTGGCAGACAGGGCTTCTTTGATGCAGGCCGTGAAAGCTTCCTCGCGCAGGATCACGTGGTCTGCCGGGGCCACCACAATGTTGGCGGTGGGGTTGCGCTTGGCTATTTTGTAGCAGGCGTAGGCAATACAGGGCGCGGTGTTGCGGCCAATGGGTTCCTGCAGAATCTGGCTTTCATCTAAGTGCGGAAGGTGCTCGCGTACCAAGGGCGCGTACTCCCGGTTGGTGACCACAAAGATGTTCTCCGGCGGACAAATACCGCTGAACCGTTTTACGGTGGTCTGCAGCATGCTTTCGCCCATGCCTAGCACATCATGGAACTGCTTAGGGTAATTGACACGGCTAAAGGGCCAAAAACGGCTGCCTATGCCGCCAGCCATGACCACCACAAAGGTATTTTCGCTCATCTTTTATACTAGTCCTTCTTTCAACAGGTCATGCAAATGCACGAACCCTGCAAAGTTACCTGATTTGGTGACAATTAGCTGCGTAATGTTTTTTTGCTGCATGGCGGCCAGCGCCTCCACGGCATAGGCCTCAGCGTCAATGGTTAAGGGGGCCGGGGTCATAATGGCGTTGGCGGTAATGCCCGTGAGGTTCTCAAAGTTGGAGAGCATGCGGCGCAGGTCCCCGTCTGTGATAATGCCGGTCAAAGCGTTCTGGCTGTTCAAGACCGCCGTGGCGCCCAACCGCTTAGAAGAAATCTCAATGATAATTTCTTTGAGCGTGGCGTCTTCCTGCACTTTTGGGGCTGCGTTCTGGGTGTAAATGTCATCTACCTTTAAATACAAGCGCTTGCCCAATGAGCCGCCCGGGTGCAGCGCACCAAAGTCCTCACTGCTGAAATTGCGTGACTCTAACAGACAAACGGCCAGCGCGTCTGCCAGGGCCAGGTGCGCCGTGGTGCTGGTGGTGGGGGCCAGGTTGTTGGGGCAGGCTTCGCGCTCAATAGTGGCGTTCAGGACAAAATCTGCCTGTTGGGCCAGGTAAGAATCTACCACAGAAACCAGCGCCGCCAGCTGCGTGCCCTTGCGTTTTAACAAAGGAACCAGTACCTTAATCTCCGGGGTGTTGCCGCTCTTGGAGAGGCAGATCACAAAGTCGTCAGATTGTATCATGCCAAGGTCGCCGTGAATGGCATCTGCGGCGTGCATGAAAAGGGCGGGGGTGCCGGTGGAGTTGAGCGTGGCTACAATTTTGGTGGCAATGTTGGCGCTTTTGCCAATGCCCGTGACCACTACGCGGCCTTTTATGGCCAATATGGCCTGTACGCACCGTTCAAAGTCATCATTGATGTAGTCTGCCAATTTTAGAACCGCGGCCGCTTCTTCCTGCAAGACATTTTTTGCGATGTTTTTGATATTTTTCGTGATATTCAAGGTAGATTTGTATTAGACAAGACAACATAAGACAACAGCCCCCACTTGTTTTTAACAGCAAGCAGATTACATGTTAGTACAACAAGAAACATTAAAGGACAAATTAAAGGAAGTTTTCGGCTATAGCCAATTCCGGGGAAACCAGGAGGCTATCATCCAGAACATCATGGCGGGCCACAACACGTTTGTGATCATGCCCACCGGTGCCGGAAAATCCCTGTGCTACCAATTGCCAGCCCTGGCCATGGAAGGCACCGCCATTGTCATCTCTCCGCTGATCGCCCTCATGAAAAACCAGGTGGATCAGCTCAACGCCTTCGGGGTGAACGCCCAGTTCCTCAATTCCACGCTCTCCAAGGCCGAGATGAACAAAGTAAAGCGCGAAACCGTGAGCGGCGACGTGCGGCTGCTGTACGTGGCCCCGGAGTCATTGACCAAGGAAGACACGCTTGATTTCCTGAAACAGGCCAAGATCTCATTTGTGGCTATTGATGAGGCGCACTGTATTTCTGAGTGGGGCCATGATTTCAGACCGGAGTACCGCAAGATCAGGGGCATTATTGACAACATCGGTAACCTGCCCATCATTGCGCTCACGGCCACGGCCACGCCCAAGGTGCAGCTGGACATCCAGAAGAACCTGCAGATGGATGATGCCTCGGTGTTTAAGTCGTCCTTTAACCGTACCAATCTTTATTACGAGGTTAGACCCAAGCATAACACCAAGAAGCAGCTTATTCAGTACATCAAGAAAAACAAAGGCAAAAGCGGCATTATTTACTGCCTGAGTCGCAAGAAAGTAGAAGAGATAGCCGAGTTACTGCAGGTCAATGACATAAAAGCCTTACCGTACCATGCCGGTCTTGACTCCCACATACGCATGGCCAACCAAGACGCGTTCCTGAATGAGGACGTGGATGTGATTGTGGCCACCATTGCCTTTGGCATGGGCATTGACAAGCCAGACGTGCGCTTTGTGATCCATTATGACACGCCCAAGTCCATAGAAGGCTATTACCAGGAAACCGGCCGCGGCGGCCGCGACGGCCTTGAAGGCAACTGCCTCATGTTCTACAGCTATGATGACATTGTCAAGCTGGAGAAATTCAGCAAAGACAAACCGGTCACTGAGCGCGACAATTCCAAATTGCTCTTGCAGGAAATGGCCTCTTATGCTGACTCAGCGGTTTGCCGCAGAAGACAGTTGCTGCATTACTTTGGCGAGATGTACAACAAAGACTGTGGTTTCTGTGACAACTGCGTGCATCCTAAAGAAAAGTTTGAGGCCCAGGACCAACTGGTGCTGGCCCTTAAAGCCGTAGCCCAAACCAACCAACGCTTTAACATTGACCACCTGGTGCACGTGCTCATGGGGCTCAAAGACCAGTACGTGGAAAGCTACGGCCATGACCAGATAGAAGTCTACGGCGCCGGCAAGGACCATGACGCCCAGTATTGGAGTTCTATTCTGCGCCAGGCGCTGTTGTTTGATTATTTAGAAAAAGACATTGAGAACTTCGGGGTGCTGAAAATAAGCACCAAAGGCGAGGCATACATTCTGAAACCGCATCCCATTAAATTCACCAAAGACCACAACTTTGACGAAGAGGTGCAGCAGGAAGAGGAGAAAGAGGAAAATCAAGCCGCCGCCGGCCATGACGAGGTGTTGTTTGATTTGCTGAAATCCTTGCGCAAGAAATTGGCGAAGGACAAGAACCTGCCGCCGTACGTGCTGTTCCAGGACCCGTCTATCAAGGAGATGGCCACCACGTACCCCACTAACCAAGAAGACCTGGCGCACATCGCCGGCGTGGGCATGGGCAAGGCGCAGAAGTTCGGGAAGCCGTTTCTGGAGCTTATCACCAAATACGTGGAGGAGAATGACATTGTCACTGCCGCCGATGTAGTGGTGAAAACCACCGTGAACAAGTCCAAGCTCAAAATCTACGTGATTCAGCAGATAGACAAAAAGATGGACCTGGAGGAAATTGCCTCGTCAAAGTCTATCACCATGCAGGAACTCATAGAGGAAATTGAGCACATCTGCTACTCGGGCACCAAACTCAACTTGGACTATTATATAGACGGCGTATTGGACGAAGACCGCCAGCAGGAAGTGATTGACTATTTCATGAGCTCCACCACTGATAACATGGCCACCGCCATCAAAGAACTGGGCACCGATGATTATACCGAGGAAGACCTGCGGCTTATGCGCATCAAGTTCCTCTCCAAATACGCCAATTAAATTTTGGCTTTATGCTGATAGAAACAAAAAAAGCAGGTGGTTTTCGCCTGCTTTTTTTGTTTCCTTTGTGACGGTTCCGTTTTCGGCCTCATTTCCAGAAATGACCCCGAAAACGGAAAACCCAACCAGATGTACCCCGCGGAAGCCATGCCTTTCGCCTTATTACTATAGAGTATGAACGTTCTGATTATTGGAGCCGGTGGCCGTGAGCACGCGCTGGCCTGGAAGATTAGCCAAAGCCCGTATGCCGACAAAATCTATGTGGCTCCGGGCAACGCTGGTACCGCGCAGGTAGCCACCAACATTGACATCGCCACCCACAACTTTGAGGAACTGGCCAAGTTTGTGACAGACTACAATGTCATGATGGTGGTAATAGGGCCCGAAGACCCGTTGGTGGGCGGCATCTCAGATTACTTTGCCGAGCAGGAGTTTCTGCAGCACGTGCTGGTGGTGGGGCCCCGCAAAGCCGGGGCGCAGCTGGAGGGCAGCAAAGATTTCTCCAAGCTGTTCATGCAGAAGCACGGCATTCCCACGGCGCGGTACCAGACTTTTACCTCCAGTACGTTTGAGCAGGCCCTGGCGTATCTGCAGCAGCATTCATTTCCGGTGGTCTTGAAAGCAGATGGCCTGGCCGCCGGAAAAGGTGTGGTCATTGCGCAGAATTACCAGGAAGCCCAGGAAGCGCTCCACCAGATGCTGCGCCAGCAGAAGTTTGGCTCGGCCGGTGACAAGGTGGTGATAGAGGAATTTTTGCAAGGCATTGAGCTCTCAGCGTTCATTCTCACCGATGGCCAGGAATACGTGCTCCTGCCAGAAGCCAAAGACTACAAGCGCATTGGTGAAGCTGATGCCGGCCTGAACACGGGTGGCATGGGCGCCGTGTCGCCGGTGCCGTTTGCCGATGCCGCGTTCATGGACAAAGTGCGCGCGCGCGTGATTGAACCCACGTTGCACGGACTTCAGCAGGACGGCATTCCGTACAGCGGCTTCCTTTTCATCGGGCTCATGAACTGCAAAGGTGACCCCTACGTGATTGAGTACAACGTGCGCCTGGGCGACCCCGAAACCGAAGCCATTCTACCGCGCATCAAATCAGATTTGTTTGAACTGTTCAAGGCGCTGCATGACCATGAACTGGGAGCTTTCCAACTGGAGGTGGACCCGCGTTCGGCAACTACCATCTTTTTGGTGGCCGGCGGGTACCCAGAAAACTACGAGAAAGGTAAAGTCATTCAAGGTCTAGAGAAACCGCTTCCAGCAGACACGCTTTGCTTTCACGCCGGCACCAAGCAAAGCGCAGAAAACCAGGTTACCACCAACGGCGGCCGTGTGATTGCCGTCACCGGACTGGGACAAACCATGCACACCGCGCTCACCAACGCCAACGCCGCCGCCGCCCAAATCACCTGGGAAGGCCGCTACTACAGACAAGATATCGGGTTTGACCTCAAACAGTATCTTAATTGATTGTTGATTGATATTTGAATGGCTTTCACAAAAAGTCCCTTCTTCCTCTGGGAGAAGGTTAGGATGAGGGAGAATTTATAGAACGTTTATGATAAATAGACCCTCACCCTAGCCCTCTCCCGGGGGGAGAGGGGATTTTCTTGGAATCCGTTTTCTGGCTCTGTTCCGGAAATGGAGGCAAAAATGACGAAGGGCAGCCCATGGGTTGCCCTTAATCATGTACCCTAAAAACACTTTCTGCCATCTTTGCGCCAGATTTCCGTAAAAGAACCGGAAAACCAACGCAAGAACTATGTCCCTTTCCCCTGACTATATCAGCGCCCAGGAGGCCGTTAAACTAATCAAATCCGGCGACCGCGTGTTTGTGCACGGCGCCGCCATGACCCCGCTAAGACTGGTAGCCGCCGTCTCTGACCGCTGGGAAGAACTGCGCGACGTGGAATTCATTCACATGCACACCGAAGGCCCCGCGCCCTACACAGACCCGGAACGGGCCGGCAGTTTCAAGACCAACGCCTGCTTTGTGGGCACCAACATACGGGCAGCCGTGAACCAGGGCAACGCCGACTACATTCCCATTTTCCTGAGTGAGATTTCGTTCTTATTCCGAAGGAATATTCTGCCCCTTGATGTGGCGCTGGTGCAGGTCTCGCCGCCAGATGCGCACGGGTACTGCACGCTGGGCACTTCCGTAGATGTGTCCTTGTCGGCGGTGGAAACGGCTAAGTTGGTGATTGCCGAAGTGAACCCGCAGGTGCCCCGCTCGCACGGCGATGGTGTGGTACACATCAGTAAAATCCACGCCAAAGTCTGGGTAGACGCGCCCTTGCCTCAGCACGCCAACAAACCCTGCGGCGACGTGGAAACCCAAATTGGCAAACTGGTGGCAGAACTGGTGGAAGACGGGGCTACGCTGCAAATGGGCATTGGCGGCATTCCAGACGCAGTGCTGGCGCAGTTGGGCAACCACAAAAACCTGGGCATCCATACCGAAATGTTTTCAGACGGCATCATTCCCTTGGTAGAGAACGGCATCATCACCGGCGCGAAGAAGAAAATACTCAAGAACAAGATTGTGTCCTGCTTTGTGAACGGGTCGCAGAAGGTGTTTGATTTTCTACATGACAACCCCGGCGTGGTCATGAAAGAGACGGTGTTCACCAATGACACGGCCATCATCAGGCAGAACCCCAAAGTCACGGCCATTAACAGCGCCATTGAAGTAGACCTCACCGGCCAGGTTTGCGCCGACAGCATTGGCACGTACCAGTTCTCCGGCGTGGGCGGGCAGATGGATTTCATGCGTGGCGCGGCTTTGTCTGAGGGCGGAAAACCCATCATCGCGCTGCCGTCCATCACCAACAAAGGCGAGTCAAAGATTGTGAATATGCTCAAACCCGGCGCCAGCGTGACCACCACCCGCGCGCACGTGCGCTACATTGTCACTGAGTTTGGCATCGCTGATCTGTACGGCAAAAACCTCAGGCAGCGCGCCAAAGAACTGATCCAGATTGCCCACCCTTCGCACCGCGAGGAATTGGAGCGCTTGGCGTTTGATCGGTTTAAGGTTTTGTAATGGGTGGTTAATTGTTGTTTAAACCATTGCAGCAAGGGCTACTTACCCAAAAGCGTAGTTCCTTCTCCCTCTGGGAGAAGGTTAGGATGAGGGAGATATCTATCACGTTATTAGTAAACTTAACCAAAAGAATACACCCTCACCCTAACCCTCTCCCAGAGGGAGAGGGGATTTTCTCTTTTCCGTTTTCGGGCTCATTTCTGGAAATGGGGCCAAAAACAGAAAGGCCTGACTCCTATAGAAGTCAGGCCTTTCTGTTTTAAAGCGTTATCGTGCTTAGCAGAACTCGGCAAACGCGCCTTGCAGGTTGTCTACAATGCGGGTAAGGTCGTTGCCTTCAATGTGGTGGCGCTCAATCACGTGCACCAGTTCGCCGTCTTTGAACAGCGCAATAGAAGGCGAGGAAGGAGGGTAGGGCAACATGAACTCACGGGCCTTGGCCACGGCGTCGGCTTCCATACCGGCAAACACCGTTACCAGTTTGGTGGGCTTCTTGTCAGCGCTGGCCACGGCCATTTTCAGGGCGGGGCGGGCTTTGGAGGCGGCGCAACCGCACACTGAGTTCACGGCCACCAACACGGTGCCTTCCTTCTGGTTCAATACATTTTCTACTTCCTCTGGGGTCATCAATTGCTCAAAACCCGCCGAGGTCAGGTCTTCCCTAATAGGGGCCACCATATATTCAGGATACATTGCCATGTCTATTTTTAATTAAAGTTGAATGCTGATTCTGCCGTAAAATTACGAAATCAAAAGGAAAACACTACGGCCAGGCTTCTGGTTTCTAAAAGGATACTTATTCCTTCTGGTGAGACCGCACTGAATGCCCCCAAAGCCCATAAACGTTTCTTTTTAACCGATTTTCTTGTTGCTTAGTGCAGCAGACAAAACCCTGGATGTGCGGTTGACGAGCCAAACGTAGCGTTGGGCTATTCAAGTACCTGGCAAAGAAAGTGGAAAACTTTTGCCTGAAACACGGGAAAGAAATGGCAGAAATGTTACCTTTGCAGGGCAAAACAAAGCGACTTGTCTGGGTTGGGGTCTGAGGGCCTCGGTAGAAGTATAGCGGGCGGCATGTATATTAATTTTAAGGAATTTCTTGGAAATTAATAGGCAAGCTTGTAGTTTTGCAAACTCATTTAGAACAGAGTCAACAGCATTTATCTATAATCACAACCATGGCTAACCATAAGTCAGCATTAAAGAGAATCAGATCTAACAACGCGAAACGCTTGCTGAACCGCTACCAGGCGAAAACTACTCGTACCTTTGTAAAGCGTTTGAAATTAACCACCGACAAAGCCGAGGCGCAAGAGCTGTATAAGAAAGTATCTGGTATGCTTGACAAACTGGCGAAGAAGAACGTGATCCACAAAAACAAAGCGGCCAACAATAAATCTAAATTGGCTCGTTTCGTGAATAACCTGGCTGCCTAGTCTAGCCAAACCTTTCCACTCCGTTTTTGGGTTGAATATCAAAAGCCTTGCCTTGTGCAAGGCTTTTTGTGTTGGGGATAGGCGAGGAGCAACATTAGGTTTTTGTTGCGTTACTTTTGAAGAGAGCTAAAATGAAATTTCTGGTCAGTAAATTGGTTTAGGCTGTTCACTTAGTGATTCCCGTTTTTGGCCTCGTTTCCAGAAATGAGCCCAAAAACGGGAATCAGCAACGTTACAGCAATTTAGTTTTTCCAGTCATCCTGAGCGCAGCCGAAGAATCTAACGATGCGGTTATTACATTCTCCTGGTATCAGGTGACATTCCTGTGTTACACGCACAGAAGAGTGGTTGCTAAGTAGTATACCTATTCCTGCTGATTGTACGGACAGGGCTCGACCTGTCCACGCGTATTCCTGATCCCTACGCATTCCTGAATACCCATTTTATTTGTTGCATGGTGGGCAGGCTGCCTGGGCCGCCGTTCAGGACAGGTCGCGATCTGTCCCTACGGATTTGAACTACTTAGGCTATCAAATTGGAAGAACCTCTGTTTTTGCCTTCGTTTCCAGAAATGAGCCTGAAAACAGAGAATTAAACCACATTCATTAAACCTTCAACCTGTAACTTAAACCCAAACAAAAAAGGCGACCATCTTCTCAGATAGTCGCCTTTTATTATTTTATCTAAAGTGCAAATTAGTGCACAATGCTCAGTTTGATCATGTTGGCGCGTTTCTTTTCCATGACCGGCATAGAACCGATGTTGATGAAGATGTCGCCGGTGGCGAGGTGGCCTTCTTTCACCAGAATTTCCTTGAGGTCAGAGATGGTGTCATCGGTAGACACAAAACGGTCATAGTAATAGCCTCTGATT
Organism: Rufibacter sp. LB8; assembly: GCF_014876185.1. NCBI lineage: Bacteria > Pseudomonadati > Bacteroidota > Cytophagia > Cytophagales > Hymenobacteraceae > Rufibacter > Rufibacter sp. LB8. The sequence continues at coordinate 4,461,100 of NZ_JADALJ010000001.1, forward strand.
CCCCACACCAAATTGAGGGTGTTGAGCAGCGCGCGGTTATCGGTGAAGATGAAGATGTGGGCCTTTGGGCGGTGCTTGGCCAACTGGAACGCGGTGTAACCAGATTTGGTCAGGCCAATCAGGGCGGCGGCGTTGGTGTCACGGGCCAGGCTCACGGCGTTGGCAACTACGGTGTCATTGAGGAACGTCTTGGCGTTGAGGTCAAACACAAAGTTGCGGTGAAAAACTTCGGCCTGGGCTTCAACAGACGTGATGGTGCGGTTCATGCTCCTGATGGTCTCAATTGGGTACATGCCGGCGGCAGTCTCCGCGGACAGCATCAAGGAGTCGGCACCATCCATCACGGCGTTGGCTACGTCATTGCTTTCGGCGCGGGTAGGGCGGGGGCTGGTGATCATGCTTTCCATCATTTGGGTGGCAATAATCACGGGCTTGCCCAGCGCATGGCATTTCTGCACAATCATTTTCTGGAGCATGGGTACTTCTTCCATGCCAATCTCCACGCCCAAATCTCCGCGGGCAACCATCACGGCATCGGTGGCTTCAATAATGGAGTCAATGTTCCGGATGGCCTCAGGTTTCTCAATCTTGGCCACCACGCGGGTGTCTTTGCCGCGCTCGGCAATGATGCGTTTGATCTCATGAATGTCCTCCACCTTTCTAACGAAGGAGAGCGCTACCCATTCCACGTCATTGTCCAGGCCGAAGTGCAGGTCTCTGATGTCTTTCTCAGTGAGCGAAGGCGCGGTTACCACGGTGTCTGGCAGGTTAATGCCTTTGCGGGGTTTCACCACGCCGCCGTAGACCACTTCCACTTCTACCTCTTTGTCACCGTCTGTGCTGATCACGGTTACTTCCAGCTTGCCGTCATCAATCAAGATGGCGTCGCCGGGTTTCACGTCATGGGCCAGGCGGGTGTAACTGGTAGACAGGCGGGTGGCCGTGCCCATGGTGTTGTCACAGACAATGTGCAAACGCTGCCCGGCCACAATCTCCACGGCACCGTCCAGCACGTCATTGATCCGTATTTTGGGGCCCTGTAAATCTTGCAGGAGGCAAATGTTCATGCCGTCGGCGGCGTTGATGGCGCGCACGTGTTCAATTACTTTTACATGGTCTGCGTGAGAGCCGTGCGAGAAGTTAAGCCGGAACACATCTACACCTTCGGCAATAAGCGCCCTCAGTTTTTCTGGGGTGTTGCTGGCCGGGCCAACTGTGGCAATGATTTTTGTCTTGTTGAAGTTTGTGGTAGCCATAGGCTAAAAAAGCAGGTTTTCTTTATAACGTAAACAATTGGGGTCAAAGGGGCGCACGTATTGCACCAGCGGTACGGCGTGCAAGGTGCCCAGCAGTTCTTTCTGTAAGTGGTTGAGCCCGCCGGTTACCTGAATCACGTAGTCATACTCCTTAATGTCTGGCACCAGAAACGGCGCGGCCAGGGTGCTGGTGCCCACAGAGCGGTTCCGAAACAGGCGCAGGTTGCCGTGCTCCGCGCGGTGCAGGTAGTTGGAGATCACCAAACGGCCTTTGTTCAGGTAGTCAATGCACAGGTCGGCTTGTTTAATGAGGCGAATTCTGAAGGATTTGTTCAGGGCCCAGGCCAGGGTGTGCTCTTTGCTGGAAGACACTACGCCATACAGATCGAAATCAAAATCATACTCTACGTCTAACTTAAAAGATTTCATGGCGGGCGGTAAGCGTACTGTTGGGTAAGGGTTGGGAAGGCAATTTAAAGAAGACAATTCATAACTCAAGTAGCTTGGGCAGAAAAGTGCCTGAATAAAACTAATGCCGGTATTTGTTTGACATTGTGTTGCCAAATCTATTTCTTTGCACAGTGTTTTAAAAAACTTATAAAAAAATGTCAGAAATCGCAGAAAAAGTAAGAGCTATTATCATTGATAAATTAGGCGTTGAAGAATCTGAGGTGACGCCTGAGGCCAGCTTTACCAACGACCTGGGTGCCGACTCTCTTGACACGGTGGAACTGATCATGGAATTTGAGAAAGAATTCAATGTGTCTATTCCAGATGACCAAGCAGAGAACATTGCCACAGTAGGCCAAGCGATCAGCTACCTGGAAGAGCACGCAAAGTAGTCTTCCCCAATCCCCTTTATTAATTCGATCCCAATTTTACCTTTTCAATACAGGTTCTTGTCCTCTACTAGCAGCGTATGGAGCTTAAGAGAGTTGTAGTAACTGGCCTTGGTGCTATTACCCCACTGGGGAAAACCGTTTCTGAATACTGGGACGGCCTAATCAATGGAGTAAGCGGCGCCGCGCCAATTACCCGCTTTGATGCCTCAAAGTTTAAGACCCAATTTGCCTGCGAAGTAAAAGGGTATGATCCTGAGCAATACTTTGACCGTAAAGAGGCCCGCAAAATGGACCTCTTTACGCAGTTTGCTGTGATTGTAGCCGACCAAGCCGTAGAAGACGCCAACCTGCTGGACCCGTCGCTGGACAAGGACCGCATTGGCGTAATCTGGGGCTCTGGTATTGGCGGTCTACGCACCTTTCAGGAAGAATGCGTAGCTTTTGGCCGCGGTGACGGCACCCCGCGGTTTAACCCGTTCTTCATCCCGAAGATGATAGCCGACATCAGCGCTGGTCATATTTCCATTAAACACGGTTTCAGAGGACCAAACTTTGTGACCGTGTCTGCCTGTGCCTCTGCCACCAACGCCCTTATTGACTCGTTCAACTACATCAGGTTGGGCATGGTGGACATTGTGGTGAGCGGTGGTTCTGAAGCAGCCGTCACCGAAGCCGGTGTAGGTGGTTTCAACGCCCTGAAAGCCCTTTCTGAGCGCAATGATGCTGCAGAAACTGCTAGCCGGCCATTTGACAAAGACCGTGACGGTTTTGTGTTAGGCGAAGGTGCCGCGGCCATTGTGCTGGAGGAATACGAGCATGCCAAGGCCCGTGGCGCTAAAATCTACGCTGAGCTGATTGGCGGCGGCATGTCTGCCGACGCGTACCACATCACCGCGCCGCACCCAGAAGGGTTGGGCGCCCGCAACGTGATGATGAACGTGCTCAAAGACGCCAAAGTGAAACCCGAGGAAATTGACTACATCAACGTGCATGGTACTTCTACACCACTTGGTGATGTGGGCGAGGCCAAAGCCATTGAGCAGGTCTTCGGGGAGCATGCCTACAACCTGAACATCAGTTCCACCAAATCCATGACCGGCCACTTGTTGGGTGCTGCCGGGGCCATTGAAGCGGTGGCGTCTATTCTGTCTATCCAGAACGGCATTGTGCCTCCTACCATCAATCACTTCACAGATGATGATCAGTTCAACCCAAAATTGAACTTCACCTTCAACAAAGCGCAGCAGCGCGAAGTGACCTTGGCTATGAGCAACACCTTTGGGTTTGGCGGACACAACACCTCTGTGATCTTCAAAAAGTTCAGTGAGTAGTTTTGAGCCCGATCAGACCGGTCTTACGCGCGTTCCATAAATTCTTCTACAAAGACAAGGCCTTTGTTACCGCCATCACCCGCATTACGGGCATGGCGCCAGACAACCTGCACCTGTACCAACTGGCGTTTACGCACACGTCATTCGTGCGCCAGAACCTCAATGGCAACCAGGAAACCAATGAGCGCCTGGAGTTTCTGGGTGATGCTATATTGGGTTCGGTGATTGCCGAATACCTTTTCAAGAAATACCCCTACAAAGACGAAGGTTTCCTGACAGAGATCCGGTCCCGCATGGTGAACCGCGAGTCACTCAATAGCCTGGCTGTTAAAGTGGGCTTGAATTCCCTAGTGAAAGTGGACAGCGCCTCTGGCGTGAACCGGCACAAGTTCATCAACGGCAATGCGCTGGAAGCCCTGGTAGGCGCCGTGTATTTAGACAAAGGCTACAAAGACACCAAAGACTTTATCTTGAAGAAACTGGTGAAACCGCACTTTGACCTGCACCAGCTCACCACCACCACCAGCAACTTCAAAAGCAAACTGATTGAATGGGCCCAAGGCCAGAACCGCAGCATCAGGTTTGAGATTGTAGGCCAGAAGCAATCTGGTAGCGTCACCGAGTTTACCGCCGCCGTGGTGGTGGACAATGACATCATTGCCACTGGCGCCGGGCTCTCCAAGAAAAAAGCTGAACAAGCCGCCGCCGAAAAAAGCATGGACGTGCTCAAATCCAAAGGCATCAATTTGGTGTAGTTTTCTGTTTTCGGGCTCGTTTCTGGAAATGAGGGGAAAAACGGGTATTTCTTTTCGTGTTAAATCCTTTTACTTTTAGTTATTCCTTCCTCTAAATAGGAGGAATAATTATGCATTCAGTTCAGGCTAATCCATGCAATGGCGCGGGAGTTACTTCTGAGACTTTCTACAAAATATTAACGCTAATCGGGATTTCTAATCCCGATTCACTCTGTCGGGATTTCCTAATCCCGTACTGCGGCTTCTGGAAATGCTAGTGCCGGGGATTTTTAAATCCCAGACAGACTACTTTCGGATTGGTAAATCCGAAAGAGCAGAATTTCTTTCTTCTTCTCTTAGAATCCTTGAATAACAGCTTTCCTAATTTTAGCTTCTTTCTCTGCTGCAAGTTTGGCGTGGTAGTAGAGACAAGGCATTGCCTTGTCTCTACGGATTAGGTCCCATCAGTCGCCAGCTCAAAAGACCTCGTAGTGCGCGAAGCTCCTACGAGTGTCTCAGCCAAACCCCGTTTTTCGGCTTCATTTCCATAAATGAGGCCGAAAACGGAGTGGGCTTCCTACGTTTCCATTTGGTAATTCCCTTGGTTCTTACCCAGCGCTTCTTAGTTTTGTGCGTGCGCGTTTTTGGCTTACTTGCCGAATATGCCAGATTCTAACTTGCAGCCTCCTTCTGCGTTAGAAAATACTAAACCACAACCTACCCTATGAAACTCGCCGGTGCCGCCCTCAACCAAACGCCCCTAGACTGGGAGAATAACCTTCGCAACATAAAAACCGCTATTGAGCAGGCCAAGGCCGCCAAGGTGGAGATTCTCTGTTTGCCCGAGATGAGCATCTGTGGCTACGGCTGTGAAGATCTGTTTCTGAGTGATTGGCTAAGTGTGACGTGTTTTGAGAAGCTGCAGGAAATCAAGGAGTGGTGCGAAGGGATTATTGTGTGCGTGGGCTTGCCGCTAAGAATCAACAACATCACCTACAACACGGCCTGTGTGATCAATGACCGCCAAATTGTGGGTTTTACGGCTAAGCAGTTTCTGGCCAATGATGGTGTGCATTATGAGACGCGCTGGTTCAGTTCCTGGGTGCCAGATACGGTGCAGGAATTTGAGATGCTAGGCCAAACCTACCAAGTGGGCGATATCATCTATGACTACCAGGGCGTGAAATTCGCGTTTGAGATCTGCGAAGACGCGTGGCGCAACGAGCACCGGCCGGCGTATCGGCACAAACCCAAGGGCGTGCAACTGATCATCAACCCCAGCGCCAGCCACTTCGCCATGAGCAAAACCGATGTGCGGTACCACCTGGTGGTAGATGCCTCCCGGCAGTTTGAATGCGCCTATCTGTATGTGAACCTTCTGGGCAATGAAGCGGGCAAGATGATCTACGACGGCGAAATCATAGTAGCCCAGAACGGAAACCTTATTCACCGCAACGTGCTGCTTTCTTTCAAGGACGTGGACATGGAATGTGCCGATGTTTCGTTTGAGACGCCTTTGCCGGTGGTGCCGGTGCCAACTTTGCCGCCCGTTGACGAGAACCGCGAGTTCATTGCCGCCGTCACGCTGGCCCTGTTTGATTACCTGCGCAAAAGCAAAAGCCGGGGCTTTGTTTTGTCTTTAAGCGGTGGCGCCGATTCTTCTGTGTGCGCGGTCTTGGTAGCTGAGATGGTGAAACGGGCCGTGGAAGAGATTGGCCTGCAGGAATTCGTGCGCAAGACCAATTGCCTCACGCCGGAGGAAGTTTCCGTTTTTGGCCTCCATTCCGGAAATGAGCTCCGAAACGCCTTGGTGGGTAAGTTGCTTATCACCGCGTACCAGGGCACCGTTAATTCGTCAGATGACACGTTCCGGTCGGCGCAGGAACTGGCCAAGTCAATTGGGGCCGTCTTTTACAACTGGACCATTGACCAGGAAGTGACCAGCTACCAGAGCAAGATTGAAAAAGCCATCGGGCGGCCCTTGACTTGGCAAACCGATGATGTGACCTTGCAAAACATACAAGCCCGCGTGCGCGCTCCCGGTATCTGGATGCTGGCTAACCTCTCCAATTCGTTATTATTGGCCACTTCTAACCGCTCAGAGGCCAGCGTGGGCTACGCCACCATGGACGGCGACACGGCAGGCAGTATTTCGCCTATTGCGGGCGTTGACAAGTCGTTTATCAGGCAGTGGCTCATTTGGGCGCAGCTGGAACTGGGTTATGAAGGCCTGCAATACGTGAACAATCTGCAACCCAGTGCCGAACTCAGACCCCTGGAAAATGCCCAGACCGATGAAAAGGACCTGATGCCGTACCCGCTCCTGAACCAGATTGAACGGCTGGCTTTCTATGACAGATTATCGCCGCAGGAAGTGTTCACCAAACTGAAAGGCACGCATCCAGACGCGGAACTGCAATTGTACATCCAGCGGTTTTTCTCGCTCTGGAGCCGCAACCAATGGAAACGCGAACGCTACGCCCCGGCCTTCCACCTGGACGATTACAACGTAGACCCGCGCAGCTGGCTGCGGTTCCCCATCTTAAGCGGCGGCTATAGGCAGGAGTTAAGTGAACTGCGGTAATAATTTGAAGATGTGAAGATTTAGAGATTTGAAAATGATGGAAAATTCCCGTTTTCGGGCTCATTTTCAGAAATGGGCCCGAAAACGGGAATTTAGTTTTTCAGGAAGCGTACCGTTTGGGTTCTTCCGCTGGCAGCATCTTTGACTTGCAGAAAATACACGCCGGCGGTAATTGCTGGCGGTAATTCCAAGACATGGGATTGGGTTGTGGTTACTTCCTTGGTGAGTAAGCGTTTCCCTATTTTATCTTGCAGGTGAATGGTGCCCGTAAAGCTTTTGGCAAAGGCGAGCGTGACTAAATTTCCGTTGGAAGGATTGGGATACAGTGTTACGCCGATAGTGGTTTTTTCTAAGGTCTCATTGCTGCCCAGAATTAAGCCTTGGTTGTCAGTTTTGACTAATCTCAAGTTATTGTCATTTCCTCTAGTTAGAAAAACAATACCCCCATCTGCCGTTTCTTTCATGTCATAGAAGTTGTAAGTATCTTCAGAATAATAAACCTTCCAAATAATATTTCCTTCTATATCCAACTTCATCAGGAAAAGCTTATTACTGTTGGGCCACTTAAATGAACCTAGAACCAGAAGTCCACCATCCTGTGAAGGCATTGTTTGCATTATGCTTTCATTCTGTGCAAGCGGATAAAAGCTTCCTGGCAATACTTTGATGAATTTCAACTCTTTGTCGTGCAGCGCTATTTCACCCTTCTCATTTAAAACCAGCACATTGCCATTTGGAGCTGACGAAATATATTTTCCAATGCAACTACTTGTTTTTTCGTCTTTGTCTAATTTATTAAGTACAAAGAAAGACCTGTATGTATCTGGCGTAATGCCATTCTGATAAAAATAGCTTATAAACATTTCACCACCAGGGCCAAGAGTGAATGTGGGAGGTCCGTCTTCAGGTGATGTTCCTGACCAGTGCCCTACTGTTTGCGCTATGCCATGTATATATTTGGTGAAAGCTGAATTCTGTTCATTGTAAAAAGTAAGGGCTTGGTAAGCACAATGCACGCAGCTGTTACGGTTTGCCCAAGAAAACCCTATGATTTGGTCTCCTTCTGGGGCTCTGAATAATTGTTGTACATCAATTGTGTCATTGGCCCCAAAGTATTTGGTATAAATAGTGTCTGTGCCCAAGCCACTCATGCGCTGGGTATATTTATAAGACGTTCTATTATTGCCGAAATGTCCTTCGTACGCATTACCAAGAAGCCAAATGTCACCATTCTTGGTTTCATTTAACTGGTTTATGCTAGTATGGTCCATGTTGGCAGGTACTGCAAGCGCTTTTGACCAGAGAAAATCACCTTTGGCGTTGAATTTGGCTAAATAATTTAGGTCATATGTGTTTCGCCCCAGCACCACAAAACCGCCATCTTGTGTGGGTAGTAACTTTAAGGGAACTTGTATATTGGGCACCACGCGGCTCCAGCTTTGCTGCGCTTGGCTAACCAATGGAAGTAGGAGTAAAAGCAAGGGTAGCAGTCTTTTCATATTCAAGGCGGTATAAAATATGGTATTCTCGTGAAAGGTAACGAAAGAATACCTGACCCCCAAACAGTTAGCAAAATAAAGGAAGCGTTTTCGGGCTCATTTCCGTAAACAGGCACCAAAACGCGTTGGCGTTCAGAAACCAAAACCTAGCCCATGGAAGAAGACTTGGAATGCCCCTTGGCGTTTAATGACCTGGAACGAAAAGCCTGGCGTTTTGCCGTGCAGGCACACGCGGAGCAGCGCCGAAAATACCTGCAAGAGCCCTACGTGCGGCACCTGGAGCGCGTGGCCCAGAGCGTGATGGCCTTCGGCGGCACCACCGGCATGGTCATGGCGGCGCTGCTGCATGACGTGCTGGAAGACACGCCCGTTACCGAAGCCGAAATGCAAACCTTTCTGGAAGATACCTGCCAGGGCACCCACGTAAAACCCCAGGAAGTGCTGCAACTAGTCATAGACCTCACCGACCAGTTCACCAAGACGCAGGCGCCGGGCTACAATAGAAAGCGCCGCAAGGAAATGGAGCGTGAGCGCATTGCCAAAACCTCAGCGCGGGCGCAGACCATCAAACTCTGTGACATTATTGACAACACCAGAGACATCACCGCCCATGACCTGTCCTTCGCCAAGGTGTACATACCCGAGATAGTGGCCATTCTGGAAGTGCTCAAAAACGCCCAGCCGTTCAAGCTGTACCTGTTGGCCTGCTATGAAGTGCAGAAAGCCCTCTACGCCCTGGAAGAAGCCCGCCGAAACGAACCGCTGGATTATGAAACGACCTAATTCTCAGTAAACCGAATTCCCGTTTTCGTGCTCAATTTCAGAAATGAGCCCGAAAACGGGAACTGCCAATCAATGTTTTTTACTTTCCGCCGCTCAGGGCATCATCGTTCTGGATGGTTTTCTTCTGGCGCTGGCTGGCTTCCATCTTCCCGAAGCTGTAGCTGAAACTCAAACTCACCCGTCTGGCCCTGGCGTAATGCACGGTTTCCTGAGAAAAGGCATCGGTGTTGATGGAGGAGGAGAACCTGATGTTCCGGGCGAAGGGATTGCTCACGCTGGCCGTCAGCATGGCTTTGTCGTTCATCAGTTTCTTGCGCAGGGCAAACGTGTAGAAATAGTTGGACCCAAAGCTGCCCTGCGCCGTTCTGGCCGCCGAATTGTAGTTTCCGTTGAACTGGGTGGTCAGGCCTTTGGCAAAGTCATAGCTGGTGTTCAAACTCAGGCTGTACTGCGTGCCCGCGCTGGAAATGCCCGGGCCGGCGTACTGCACATGGCTCAGAATCAGGTTGGGGCTAATGCTCCATTTGGGCAGGGGTTTGGTTGAACCAGACAGACTAACGCCGTAGACTTTGTTTTCGCCAATGTTCACGGGCATGGTCCTGATCACCGGAATGTTGGTGCCCGGCACCAGACCCATTTCCTGGCTTAATTGCTGCACGGCGTTATCTGTCTGGCGGTAAAAAACGGCCGCGTTGAGGGAAGACGTTTTAAAATAGGTGCTATAGCCCAATTCCACGGCGTGCGTCAGTTCTGGGTCCAGTTCTGGGTTGCCTTTGTAGTAATTGGTAGACTCGTCCATCTGCTCAAAGGGGTTCAGAGACCAAATCTGCGGCCTTTGAATACGCTGCGTGTAGCTGGCCCGCACGGTATGTATTTCTTTGAACGCCCGTGAGACAGTGAAGCTGGGAATGAAGTTCTGGTAATTAGTTCTGAAGGTGCTCTGCTGCAATTCGGTTTTGCCTTTCATGGTGTTCAGGAAAAGGCCTGCCGTGTGCGTACGTTCATACCGCGAGCCCAGGTTGAACTGGTAATGCTTGCCTAGCTTGAACCCGTACATCAAATAGGCGGCATACACATCCTGGTCAAAGTCAAAGTTGCTCACGGCCAGAGAATCTGCCTTGCCGGCCCGGTGAATGTGGTAGAGGGCATTGCTGCTGGCCTCGCGCAGAATGGTTTTAAGGCCTACTTCCAGCTTGCTGTCATTGGCAAACGTTTGGGTGTAGTCCAGTTGGTAGGTCTGGGTTTGGTTGGGCGCCTTGTTATCATTGATAAGCCGGTTCATAAAACCTCCCTCGGCGCTGAACTGCGCGTTGTCATAGTTGTCATGGCCGCGGCCCTGGTTGCGCTGCGCCAGCACAGAAAGTTCCTGCTTGGGTTTGAACGTGTGCGTGTACCCGAAGTTGGCATCCAGCCCAATATTGTTCCAGTTGTTGACCATGTCATAGTTAGTGAGGGAAGTACCCAGTTGGGTAAATTGCCGACGGGTGGCGCGGTAATCACTGCCAAAAACCGCCAGGCCCAGGGTAAACGTGTTCAACGTGTCGGGGTCGAAATCAAGGTTTACTTTGCCGTAGGCGCCGTCGTTCAATTCATGGCCGTCGCCTTCCTGCCGAAGCACGTTTTCACGGGCGGTGTAAGATACCCGGCGGTTGTTATTGCTGTAAAAGCTCAGGTTGGTGGTCACGCCCACTTTGCCTTTGCGGGCGTTCAGGCTGCCGTTGGCGTAGCGCCCGCGGTTACTGCCCGTCACAGACACCTTTCCGTTCAGGCCCTGCAACGTGTTTTTCTTGGTGATGATGTTGATGATCCCCGCCGAGCCTTCGGCGTCATATTTGGCGCTGGGGCTGGTGATCACTTCAATGCTTTTGATAATGTCAGCGGGGATTTGCTTGAGGGCCTCGGCCAGGTTGTTCGCCAGAATGCTGGAAGGTTTGCCGTTCATCAAGACCAACAGGTTAGAACTGCCGCGCAGCTGCACGTTGCCATCTGCGTCAACGGTCACCGAGGGCACTTTGCGGAGCACATCTGAGGCCGAGGTTCCTTCATTGGTGAGGTCATGCTCGGCGTTGTAGACCAGTTTATCGCCTTTGTCTTCAATCAAAGGTTTCTGGGCCACCACGGTCACTTCCTGCAGTTTGGTGGCGCTGTTGGCTAATCTAATGGTCCCTATTTTCACCGTTTTGTTTTCTTGCGAAAGCGTGAAGGCGGGCAGTGTTTTGGTGTCATACCCCAGAAAACTGATAGCCAATTTGTACGTGCCGAACCCAACTCCGGAAAACGAGAACGCGCCGGTTTCATCTGTAATAGTGCCGTTCACGGGTTTGCCAGTAGCAGCGTTTAGCAAAGAAACCGTGGCGAACTGCACCGCTTTGGAGGAAGAAGAATCCTGCACCATGCCAGAAATTTGACCAGACTTAAGCACGGAAGTAGCCTGCGCTGCTACAGAAAAAGAACAAAAGAAGAAAAAGAGAAGAGTTAGTAAAGATAACCGCATGATTGACAGAGAAATATGATGGTGTAGAATAGGTGTCTAAGTTGTGGTTCAGATTTTTACCCGTGACAGCCACTTTATTCCTCGTGCGTGTTGCCTTACTTTCTGCCTTGGTACTTGCTAGATGAAAGTCAACTAAAATCGGTTGCCTCCGTTTTTAAATTTTTTCGTTTATCTGCTCTGTTTTGAAAATAAGGCCGAAAACAGGAGTGAAAAATCAGTGCTCTTTTAAAAAATGCTATGCTATTGTCCAGCGCCGAGGAGCAGTAGTTGCCGTTTTTGGCTTCATTTTCAGAAATGAGCCCGAAAACAGGGCACAAAAAAAGAGCACCTTTTTGGGGTGCTCCTTCATCTATACATGATTAGGATTTAGTTGGCTTCACCGGCTTTGGCGTCATCATTTTTGATGGACTTCTTACGGCGGGGCTGCTGGCCCATTTCCACCTTCCCGAAGCGGTAAGAAAAGCTCACGCGCACGTTCCGGTTGAAGTTGTAGTTCTCCGTGTTCTGGATGAAATTGTCGTTCGCCAGCTCAGAAGTAAACTTAATGGACTCCGAGAACGGATTGTCTATGCCCACGCTCAGGCTGCCTTTCTTCTCCCAGAAATCTTTCTTCACGCTCACGCTCGAATAGTAAAAGCCCGAGAACTTGCCCTGAATGCTGGGCCTTGGCGAGCTGTATGAGCCAAACGCCTGTAACGCCAGGTTTTTCCCGAAGTCATAGCCCGTGTTCACGTTGAAGCTGTACTGCCACGCGGCGTTGCTCTGGATGGTGCTTGTCAGGTCAATGTAGTTCAGGTTCAGGCTTCCGCCAATGTTCCATTTGGGCATTGGTTTGGTGTTGCCCGAGAAGCTAAGGCCGTAGGTGGCGTTCTTTCCAATGTTAAAGAAAGTGGTGTAAGAATTGCCCGATCTCCGGAGGTATTCTTCCGGGGCGTTTGGCTGCACATTTGCATCATCTACCAACGTGCGCACGTTTTCAATGGCATTGTTGGTCTGGCGCCAGTACAGAGACACGTTCACAGAGCTGGTCTTGAAGTAATTGCTGTAGCCCACTTCATAAGAGTGCGTGAGTTCAGGCGATAATTCTGGGTTCCCGAAGTTGTAGTTGATGTTGTCCTGCGTGTTCACAAACGGGTTCAGGTACCAGATCTGCGGCCGCTGAATACGCTGCGTGTAACCCGCCCTAAACGTCTGTGATTTAAAGGAGCGCGAAATCATGACGTTGGGAATCAAGTTGTTGTAGTTGTCTTTGAACGATGGCATGACCGGGGCAATGTAGTTGGCCTGCAAGTCTGTGTACTCAAAACGCACGCCAGACTTTACCTGGTAATTTTTAAGAAGTTTGAACCCGTAAGAGGCGTAGGTGGCATACACATCCTGGTCATAGGCGAAGGCGTTTGCGTCCCTACTCGTTTCCTGGTTAGTGCTGCCATTGAGGGTGCGGTACTGGGCGTCACTTTCGGCGTGCCGAAGGATGGCTTTGGTGCCCACTTCCAGCAGCGTTTTGTTCTTGAACGGATGCGTGTAGTCTACCTGGTAGGTCATCTCGCGGTTAAAGCCGGTGTTGGTGTTGCGCACCAGGTTGTCTATCAAGTCATTCTGGTCCTGGTAAATGTCTTGGTTAGACAGAATGTTCATCTTTCCGTTGGTCCATTGGCCCAGCACCGCCAGTTCCTGCTGCGGTTTGAAGATGTGGGTGTAGCCCATGTTCAGGTCCAGGGAGTTGTGCTTGTTGCGGTTCTCAGAGTTGGTGTAAATGCTCTGGTTGCGGCTGGCATCATTCCGGAAGGTGGTTACGCTTGATTGAAAGCCATTGTTGTTGAACTGCCCCTGGTAGACATTGATGCCCGCATTGATGGAGTTGCTGGAGTCTAGGTCTGCGTCAAAACCAAACTGCCCAAAAATGCCGCCGCCCTGTCTGTCAAATCGTCCTTCCTGCCGAAGCGTGTTCAGGAAAGCCTCATTGCTGGCATTAGGGAGATTGGACCTCTCCAGTATGTTTTCGCCTTTGTTGTTGTATTGCTGGTGCGTGCCCAGGTTAGCGGTGAACCCAATCTTGCCTCTGCGCACGTTCACGTTGGCATTGCCGTTGGCGTTTCTGTTGCCGCCAGACAATGCCACGCTGCCGTTCACGCCGTACATGGTGTTCTTCTTAGTAATGATGTTGATGATCCCGGCGGTGCCTTCGGCGTCATATTTGGCAGAAGGGCTGGTGATCACTTCCACGCTTTTAATCATGTCTGAGGGAATCTGCCGCAACGCGTCTGCCACGCTGTTGGCCATAATGCTGGACGGTTTGTTGTTGATGAGCACCCGCACATTGGAACTTCCGCGCAGCTGCACATTTCCGTCAATATCAACCGTGAGGCTTGGTACTTTCTTGAGCACGTCAGAGGCGTTGCCGCCAATGTTGGTGATGTCCTGCTCGGCGTTGTAGACCATGCGGTCCACTTTGTCTTCCACCAGCGGTTTCTCACCCACCACGGTCACTTCCTGCAGCTTGTTCAAGATGGGCTTGAGCAGCAACCGGCCCAATTCCACATCGGCGTCTTTCTCTGAGAGCGTGAAGGCTTTGCGGGTCATGGTTTCATAGCCAATAAAACTCACCGACAAGGTGTAACTCCCGAAGCCCACACGGTTCAACGTGAAACGTCCGCGGTCATCGGTCACGGTGCCGTCCACGGGTTTGCCGGTGGCCACGCTTATCAAAGAAATAGTGGCGAATTCAACGGGCTTGGAGTTGGTGGAATCCAGTACCAGGCCCGCAATTTTACCGGTGCCGCGCTGCTGTACGCTGGCCACAGAAGGCGCGGCGGTGGGGGCGGAGACAGGCGAAGGGTTCTGAGCCAGAAGCGTGGTGTTTGCCCAAAGCAGGCAAAAGGCTAAAATTGATAAAAGACGCATGAAAGGGTTTGAAGAAGTGGAATAAATTAGTGTATAGATTTAAAATTCAAGGAGTTGCGTTCGCCGCCAGGCGCATCTTGTGCAGAGGATTGGGGCAAAAGGTTTCCGTTTTCGGGCTCGTTTTCAGAAATGAAGGCAAAAACGGACATCTGGGTCACTGGTGGTAAAAGTAGAAGGAAGTACAACCGCCACCTGGCAAATACTACGGGTGGCTGTTAGATTAGTAGCTGAAGTTCTGAGGTACTTACAACAAAGGTAAACTATATCTTTCAGACGGTTAAGTACAATTATTTGGCGCGGAGCAATTCTACGTTCATGCCCATGCCCGCCGCCGGAATCTTGCTCCATTTGCTCTGGCTGGCATCTTTGTGATACGCCGTCTGGAACCCGGGCATGGAGGCCGGAATGGTCAAACTTAGGGAATGCGTCTTGGGCAGCGCGTCAATCCACTCCAGCGAAATGACGAAGTCCTGCTCCACGTAAATGTCATAAGGTTCCAGGTCCACGTTCATCCAGCCGGTTTTTTGGTCGCGCACGGTCACGTAGATGGCTTGCTTCAAGAGGTTGTCCCCGGGCTTCCCGTTTTGCAGGACGTACACGTTCAGCCTGAATTTAACCATGTCATATCTATTAGACCTGAGGCAGAAATTGAGTTTGCTCAGCAGTGATTGCTTTTTACCGTTGTTGATGTGAATGCCGATTTCGCGGCCCAGGTTGGCAGCCAGGGGGCGGGGCATGATAATAAAGCTGTGCGAGAAATACGTGTCTGGCTCCAGGGTGCCGCCAATCTGTTTGGTTTCCCAGTTCTTGGGGTTTACTTCCACCTCAGCCAACGCTACCGGCTTACTGGTTAAGGTGATTTTGAGGGGCTTGCTCACCAGGGCCTGTTGGTGCAGGTCTTCCACGTTCATGTCTTTCGGCTCAAACCCGATGGCGGAGAAGCGTACCATTTTGTCTTGTTGGCCCGCCGGAATAGCCAAACTGAATTCACCTGAAGAACTGCAGATAGTACCGGTAGAGGCATTCATAAGACCCACGCTGGCGTAGGCCACGGGTGTCTGGTTGTCACTGGAAACCACCAGGCCTGAGATGGTAATGGCTTGTGCGGCGGGCGGAGTAGAAAGTGATGGAAAGAAGGCCAGCCAGCTGGTAACCAGAAAAGAGAAGACAAGGGGGAAGGCCATGCAACAGAGAATTAAAAGCGAAGTTTTACATCAAAATTGTTGATCGCCTCTGCCTGCCCCTGCGGTGTTGTGGTTCTAACGGGAAGGATCTGCCGCGTATTGTATATAGCCGACCACTATATTTTCAAATCACTATTTAAAGATAAGTGCCTTTCCCGTTTTTGGGCTCATTTCTGGAAATGAAGCCGAAAACGGGCGGCACAAAAAAAAGGGAGACCGCTTTTCAGCCATCGCCCTTTCCTTGCATTTAGGTGAGGTGCTTATTGCACGCCGCCGTTCCCATCGCCTTGCTTGGCGTCATCATTCTTGATGGATTTTCTGCGCTTGGGCGGACCTTGCTGCTGCATCTTCCCGAAGCGGTATTCAAACGACAGCCTAAAGCCGCGGTTGTACTGCGTTACCAAAGACTCGGTTCTGAAAGGCAGGCCCGTGGTTTGATTGTTGCCGGCCAGCTCGTTCTCAAACCTGATGGCTCTCCTGAACGGGTTGTCCATGCCCAGACTGATGGCGCCTTTCTTCTCAAACAGCTCTTTTCTGATGGCCAGGTTGTGGTACGAGAACGAAGAGGCTTTGCCCTGCAACTGGATTCGGTCTGAGTTGAACCCGCCGGAGAATTGCGCGCTCAGCCCTTTGCCAAATGTATAGCCCGAGCTCACGTTGATGTTGTACATAAGCCCGGAGTTTGACGCAAACGGCGCGTTCAGTTCCACATAGTACACGTTCACGTTTCCATTGATGTTCCAGGCGTTGATGGGCTTGGTGGAACCAGAGAAACTCATACCGTAGGTTTTGTTTTTGGCAATGTTGTTGAACGTGACAAATGTGGTATCTCTAATCACCTCAGAAACGCTCTCAATGGCATTGTCTGTGACGCGCATATAGGCAGACACGTTCAAAGAAGTAGTTTTGAAAAAAGTGCTGTAGTTCAACTCATAGGCATCTGTGAGTTCAGCGTCTAGCCTTGGGTTACCAAACACCACCAGGTTAGGGCCCTGCTGTTGACGGTACGGGTTCAGGTAAAACAGCTGAGGCCGCTGAATGCGCTGGGTAAAGGTGGTGCGCAGTTTCATGTTGGGTTTTAAATCATAGGCCAGCGTAATGTTGGGAATGAAGTTGTCATAGTTGGTGGTGAAATCCTGGGCTGGGTTCACAAAGTCACCGGCCACGTCTGTGTACTCATACCGGCCTCCAAAGCGCACCTGCGTTTTTTTGTTCAGGTTGAAGCCATAAGACAGGTACGTGGCCAGCACGTCTTGGTCATAAGAAAAGGCGCTGTTCAAGTCTATGCCATTGTAAAGCGATTTACTGGACACGTCTCGCAGAATGCCTTTGGCGCCCACCTCCAGCAAGGTATTCTTGGGCATGGGGTGCGCGTAATCTGCCTGAAACGTCATTTCTTCATTGAAGCCTTCGTTTTCATTGAGCGTGATGGAACGCAGGCCGCCTTCTAAGTTATAGCGGGTCTGGTTCACTTCGTTGTCTTGGTCGGTTTGGCTGTAGAGTGCCAGTAAGGTCAGTTCCTGCTGCGGTTTCTTGAACTGGTGGGTAAAGTCCAGATTCAGGTCCATGCTCAGGCGCTGGTTGTTGTTTTTCATGGACAGGTTGTATTGGTCTACCTGCCGGGGCGTGGTGAAAAGCGTGCGGCCTTCGTTCTGGTCAGCTTGCGTAGTGTTTGACAGTTGGTGAGAACGCATCTTGAACTGGCCCGTGTTCACCCGTATGCCGGCGGCCAGGCTATTTTTCTCATTGAGGTCATAGTCCAGCCCCAACTGCCCAAACCCAAACATACCGTCAACCGCGCTGGTGCCCAGCTGGGAAATGTTGTTCAAGGCTCTTCTTTCTTTCTCCACCACAGACGTGTTGGGGTTGTCGCCTTCTTCCTGCGGGGTGTTGGGGTTGTCTTTGATGTCGGCCTGGTTGATCTGGGTGATGTCCATGGCGCCCTTGCTATAGAACCTGTTCACCCCAGCATTCACGTTCACGCCCAGTTTGCCTTGTTTTATGCCCAGATTGGCGTTGCCGTTACTGGCGCGGGTTCCGCCGGTCAAGGTAACGGCCCCGGTTATGCCCTGCAGGCTGTTTTTCTTGGTCACAATGTTGATGATACCGGCGGTGCCTTCGGCGTCATACTTGGCACCGGGGCTGGTGATCACTTCCACGTTCTTAATCACGTCTGCCGGAATTTGCTTCAGGGCATCGGCCACGCTGCCGGCCATCATGGTAGACGGTTTGCCGTTGATGAGTACCCGAACGTTGGCGCTACCGCGCAACTGAATGTTGCCGTCCTGGTCCAGTGACACCGAAGGAACTTTCTGCATCACGTCGGCGGCGGTTCCCCCGGCGTTGGTGATGTCTTTTTCGGCATTGTACACCAGGCGGTCCACTTTATCTTCAATCAAGGGTTTTTCGCCCACCACCGTCACTTCCTGCAATCTTGTCTGAGAACTGGCCAATGAAATACGGTTCAGATTCACGTTCTGGTCATCTGCAGATACGGTTACCTGGCGCAGGTTCTTGGTCTCATAGCCAATAAAGCTGATGTTGAGCGTATAGCTGCCGTTGGCCACGCGGCTCAACGAGAAACGGCCCTTGTCATCGGTGACGGTGCCATCTACGGTTTTGCCGGTGGCGGTATGGATCAAAGCAATAGTCGCGAATTCTACCGGTTTGGCCGACGTGGAATCTACCACTACGCCGGAGATTCGGCCGATGCCTTGCTGCGCAGACACGGCCGGGGCAGTGCTGGCCGGGGCTTGTGCCCAAAGCGGAGCAGTGCCAGCACAACTTAACAAAGTGACAAGAAGAAGTTTTTTCATGGGTTGGGTTAGGGTAAGGCTTAATCTGAAGGTTCTCCCAGGCCACAACCCAGCGCACGTGTACCGGTCAACAACGTGCGGGTGGGCCCTGTCTGGCTTCAGTTGGAGCATTAGTAGAAGCCCATTTGGTAATATTACAGACCACCCCCAAAAAAGAATCTTTTTAACATAACGTTAACAAATGCCCGCTGCTACCTGCCTCAATTGGGCTTACAACCGCGTAATGCCCCGTTTGTTTTTTATTTAGCCGGCAAAAATCTGGGTAAGAATTTTTGTGGGAAATGGAATTGTTTCTACTCCGTTTTCGGGCTCATTTCCAGAAACGAAGCCGAAAACAGCCAATTAATTTTGAAGGCGCTGCAACGTTTACCAAGCTGCGTAGTCTTTGAAGTAGAAGGAAGAAATTCGGACGGAGTGCCCTCCGGAAAAAATTCTTCCGCACACCTTTGTAAACACAACCATCAACCCCTATGAACCGATTTCTGACATGCTTTTTCCTGCTGGCGCTGCTGCCTTTTTTAGCGCAGGCCCAAACCACCGTCACCGCCGCTGAGATTCTGGCCAAGATCAACAAAGGCGAGGCCGTGTCTTACCAGAACGCCACCATCACCGGTAACCTGGACCTCACCAAGTTGCAGAACATGGCCCTCAAGCCAGACAAGCCCGGCACCAACACATACAACAGCAAGGAATTCATCAGTACGGTTACGGCGCCCATCAGCTTTAAGAACTGCACTTTCACGGGCAACGTACTGGCCTATTTCAACCCAGACAACCTGCGCGACAAAAGCCTGACCGAAACCGGCAAGAGCCTGAACGAAGTGTACAATACCGTTTTTAACAAGGAAGTTCGGTTTGAGAAATGCGTGTTCACCGCCGAGGCCGCCTTCAAGTACGCCGAGTTCAAAGACCAGGTCTCCTTTGCGGGCAGTTCGTTCAAGAAAGAAGCGCTTTTCAAGTACACCAAGTTCAGCCAGTCCACCGATTTCAGCAACACTGCCTTTGAGGGCATGGCCATTTTTAAATACACGAAATTTCCGCAGGAAGCCCTGTTCCAGAACGCGGTGTTCCGCCAGGAAGCCAGCTTTAAATATGCCCATTTCCCGCAGGGCGCCGACTTCAGCACGGCCCAGTTTTCCGGCCTCGCCGATTTCAAATACGCCAACTTCGCCGGCAAAACCGACTGGCAAGGCACCGCCTTCCACGCCGGCCGTGACATTAAATACACCAAAATGAAAGATTCGCCTTTCAAAGACGCTGCCAGGAAGGAGAAAGTCAGGTAGCGGCCCTATCTGGAATTTGTTGGACCACCCCCGGCCCCTCCTACAACAGGAGGGGAGTTTTTTGGAATGCATGGGCAATGCGTGGGTGACAAGGCGGTGCCTGGTCTCTACGGTTTCCGTTTTCGGCTTCATTTCCTGAAATGAGCCCTAAAACAGAACCGCGCACCTTAAACCAAAAACGCTCCGCTGGTATGTCAGCGGAGCGTTTTTAATGCTTAAATCTCAGAAGAATTAATAAATCAAAATACCTATCACCGGCGTGGCCGGCGGAATGTCTTTCACTTTGAGTTTGGTCCAGCGGCTAGACGGAATGGCACTCATGTCCAGGATGAAACTCATGTTCTGGTTTTTCACGATGGCCACAAAATTGTCTTCGCCAATGCCCACGCTGCTGACCTGAAACGCCTCTTTCACCGTGCCGAAGGTGCTGCCAATGCCCACGCCCTCAGGGGTTTTGAATGCGGGGTTCAGAACTGTGATGCGTGATACTTTGCAGGCGGTGCCGGTGCATTCCTGCTCCAGGCGCAGGTCGGGGCGGCGGCGCTCGCCCAGCAGTTCATAGGCGGTGGTGGTCATGCCTTCCTGGCTCAGCTGGATTTCCTGCACTTTGTTGAGGCCATAGAGCTCGCGCACTTTGTCAATGGTCATGCCAATGGTCACGGCGCCGGCCTGGCCTTTGTGCAGCGTGAGGTTGAACAGCGGGTTGGTGGCCGAGGGCGGGGTAGAAGCCGTGGACGTGGCGCCGGGCAGGCCTTCGTCTAGCGTGGGGTCTGCGGTGGAACCGGCACTGTCTGGGTTGGGCGATGTTTTCTCCACGGTTTCGTCATAGACCTCGGCGGCGGCTTCTTCCAGTTTAGATTCTGTGGCGGCTTGGTCATTGGTTTCTTTCTGGTTGCAACTGGCCAGGGCCAGCAGGCAGCAGAAAAAGAGAGCGGGTATTTTCATAGAAGGCAGAATTCAGGCGCAATGGTACAGGTATTCCACCCATAACGCAAGGGCTTGGGAGCAAGTTGCAGGATAATGTTTGGCTATGGCGCGTATACAAGGTAATTTCACCCCAAAACAAGTGTACCCACCATGCCAAAAAAGCCCTTAATCCTGGTTTCTAATGATGACGGCATCACCGCGCCGGGCATCCATACGTTAGTGAAAGTCATGCGCCGCATTGGCGAAGTGGTGATTGTGGCCCCAGACGGGCCGCAGTCGGGGATGGGGCACGCCATCACCATTGGCAACACGCTCCGGCTGGACCGGTCCCTGGCGTTCCCAGACCTGGAGGCCTACGAATGTTCCGGCACCCCCGCCGACTGCGTGAAACTGGCCAAGCACCACGTGCTCAAAGACCGGAAGCCCGATCTGGTGGTGAGCGGCATCAACCACGGCTCCAATTCCAGCATCAGCGTGTTGTACTCGGGCACCATGTCGGCGGCCATAGAGGCGGCCATTGAGGGGTTGCCGGCCATCGGGTTTTCGCTCTGTGACTACGGCCATGACATTGATTTTTCGCATACCGAAGAATTTGTGGAGCGCATTACGCGGCAAGCCCTGGAGCACGGCGTACCGCCCGGCGTGGCCCTGAACGTGAACTTCCCCAAGAAATCTAGCCAGCCCATTGCGGGCATCAAAGTCTGCCGGCAGGCCCGCGCCAAATGGGAAGAAGAGTTTGACGAACGCAAAGACCCGCGCGGCCGCGTGTATTTCTGGCTCACCGGCAGCTTCGTGAACCATGACAAAGGCGAAGACACCGACGAGGCCGCCCTGGCCCAGAACTACGTGAGCGTGGTGCCTTGCCAGTTTGACATGACCGCCAACCACGCCATCACGCTGCTCAACAATGACTGGAACCTGAACCCCAGCGCCAAACCCACTAAAGGCTCCAAGAACCTAGAAAGCGGCGCACAGGAAGGCTAGGCGTTTTCTGGCTCATTTCTGGAAACGGAGCCAAAAACACAATCTATAAACACAAAAAAGCCGGACTCCTCAGTCCGGCTTTTTTTAATGGGGCAAATCGAAAAAAAGTTTATTTCACCAGGATTTTCACGGAACCGCCTTTGCCGTCTACCAGGTAGCGGGCAATGTACAGACCGGGTGCGTAACCGTTCAAAGAGATGGTTTTGCTGCTGGTTTCTTTCACTAACACTCTGCCATTGATGGTGTAAATGGTCACCGCAGAGCGGGCACCGTCTACCAGCAAGGTTTTCTCCACCACGCGCACTGGTTTTTTCTCCAGCTCAGCTTTAGACGAAGTCACGGTTTTGGACACAATAATAGAGCCGGTACCTTCCATAAAAGCGGGGTGGGTGGTGGCAGAATAAGTGCCTTCGGCCATGTCTGTGCCGTTCAAGGTGAAGTTGGTCACTTTAAGGGCAGTGTTCAGGATTACTTTGCCGGAGCCAGAAACGGTGAGGTCCAGGTTCTCGCCGGCGGCTTTCTCATGCGCGAAGATGACTACGTTGTTAGCACCCACAGCTATTTTCCCGTTCCCGAAGGAATTGGCGCTTTCGCCCACCAGTTTGGTGACAGACTCAGCCACGCCGTTGGCGCGGGTCAGGTCCCAGGTGCCGGTGAACGCGCTGTTGTCACCTTTCAGTAGCATGTTGGCGGTGGTGGCGGGCGTGCCCCGGGTGTTGTAGATGGTCATTTTGCCAGCGCCCTTGGTCATGCCCAGCAAATGGAACTGATGGCCGCCCACTGCGGTGCTGCTGCTGTTGATCTGTACCAGCATGTCGCCGGTCACGGTTACCGGTGCATTCAAAGAGAACAGAGCGTTGCTAGTGGCGTAGGAAATTCTGGAACCGGTCAGGAACTCAATTTCGCCGGTGGCGGAATGGGCGCCGCGCATGCGTAAGTTACCAGCACTCTGGAGGATCAGCTTGGCCGGGAACACGGTGCCGGTGGTCTCTATTTCGCGGTTGACCAACACGGTTTCGCCGGCCTCCGGCATTAGTTGCGGCGAAAAGTGCGCGGGCACATCCCAGTTGCCATTGCTGCCACCCACAAAGTTGAACGTGCTGGGTCTGCCCACAATAATTTTGCCGGTGCCGCTGATCAACGAAGAGTTGGTGGCAGCGGTGTACTCGCCCATGGGCTGCATTACGTTGTCAATAAAGAACTCACTCAAGGTCACATCGGCGTTTAACACCAGCGCAGACCCGGCTACCACCCGCAGGGCAGACCTCGGCTGAAAGGCGCTGCTGTTGCCAATAGTGAGCGTTGCGCCGTTCTGCACAGAGATGGCCCCTTTGCCCAGGGCATTGGCGGCGTTGGCCTCTAGCGTGCCAGCTTTGATCACCCAGTTGCCCGAGAAGTTGCTGTTGTCTCCGGTTAACACCACTTTGCCGGTGCCTTCTTTGCTGAATTCATGTACGCCGGTGAGTTGGGCGCTGAGGGTAAGTGTATTAGAGCCGGTGAATTTGTTTACTTCCTTGGTGGAGATTTTACCGCCCAGCGTTACGTCTGCGTTGTTGGTGAGAGTGGCGTTGCCAATGGCCAGGTAGGTTACGGTGCTGTTGGCAGTCACATTAAAAGTAGCGCCATTCTGCAAAGTCAAATCTGCCAGAAAAGTACCGCCCGTTGCCTGTATCTCATGGGTGCCGCTCACGGTGGCAGCCTCTGCCACGGCAGGCACGCCGTTGGGGTTCCAGTTGGCGGCTTCCATCCAGCCTTTTGTAGCAGCGGCACCCGTCCAGACAAACGATTGCACGGCCGGGGCCTGCGCTGTTGGGTCCCAGTTGTCTGCGCCGCCCATCACTTTCTGAATGGTATAATTTGTAGCTTCCTGGGCGGTAATGGCCCGCAAACCTATCCAGTTAGCCCGGCCCGCCATGCTGGCTCCGGGGCCGGTGTTGTTGTACTCGTAGAGTTTTAAGTCTGGGCTGGTGTCTGCGTAATCCATGCTCCATTTGTCGCCCCAGCCTTCTGGGTGCACCATGTCAGAGAATTCAGAATTCATCCAGACCACGTGCGGGTATTCATGCCAAGGGCGGCCCAATCTGAACTTCACGCCGTCATCTCCGGCGCGGGGGCTGTTGGTGGCATAGGTGAGGCGGCTGTTGTTGAAGACGTAGCCGTAGGTTTGGGTTCTGGGGTGCGAGGGAGCCGTAATCCAGCCGCCGCCCCAGCTTCTGATTTCGCAGCGCTCAAACCAGGCAATGCCGCTGCCATAGATATAGTCTGTACGGCCCATAATAAGGCAACCCTCAAAGTAACTGCGCTTGGGCTGCCAAAGGTAAATAGTGTCTTGGTAGCCTAGAAAGTTACAGTTAATGAACACGTTCTTGTCGCTGGTCACGGTAATGGCCTGCGCCTGGCCCACCGGACCCGCGGTGTTCTGCACCGTTAAGTTCTCTGCCCTGAAACCGTCACCGGCAATGGTAAGCGTGGCCGAGGTCCTGATGTTCTCCCCAATCCATTTGGCGGCATCAGCGGTGGGGCACTTGCCGGTGGCGCAGTCATAAATGTGGTAACTGATGATGGTTTGCTCGCGGCTCTCGCCCAGGAGCGTGAGGTTTTTCTTGTCACCGGGCACTATGAGTTTCTCAGTGTTGTACAAGCCGCGCTTGATGTAGATGACCGTGCGGCGCTCGCTGTTGGAGGGCACGGCGTTGATGGCATCCTGAATCTTGGTGAAGTTGCCGCTGCCGTCCAGAGCCACCACAATGTCGGCGGTAGGGTTGGCCACGGCGCCCAGGCTCAGGAGCAGAAACAAGAGCAGTGGGAAGCCCTTAAAGAGTTGCGTAAAGTTTTGCATAGCGTGCTGTTAGGTGGTTGAATTTGTAGTTTTTAAATGAAAACGATCTTCTAAAGTATTGTTTAAGAGATAGAAAAGCAAGCGGAAGCAAGGCAGGGAGAGGGCCAGAAATTGCATTTGTTGCACAATCGATTGCGCAAAGACTCCATGGACTTACGTGAGCCACAGAAGTGCATCAGAAACCAAAATAAGACAAAGTTATGCCAACGGTTGCACAAGGCTCTATATTTTGTGTTTCAGATAGGATTTAACCAGGGGCGATGCTTTTGCTTGCCGAATTAAATTAGCGCGGATAAATGCGCAAAATTGAAGGAATAGCGCGAGATAATAATTTGAAAAATTTTCTGTTTTGGGCTAAAAAATTTCAAACCCGGCAGAATGCGCAAGGTTTAGGAGATGGATTTTGCGATTTTGTTCACCGGTAAACAAATATCTTATTCTGTGACAAAGTCTATAGTTCTACTATTATGCGCTTTTGAGAACATCTGTTCTTTTGGGCAAGTACACGCTGAATATTGGAGATTACAGGTAGGAGTACCTTTTGCGTTTTGGGGCTCATTTCTGAAAACGAAGCCAAAAACGGAAGCAAGGCAGACGAGGTAAACCACTACAGGAATATAACAAACCTCTGCACACAGAAACGCCCGCTTGCGGTAAGGCAGGCGGGCGTTTATATCTGAGAATGGAAGGGCTTAGCTTTGAGCCGCAATCATTTTTTTCTTGAGGTTTTGTACCGGGCCAAAATGGGCTTTCTTGATGGTGAGGCCCGCTACTTTTAAATGCACTTCTACCGGCGCTAACTTTCTGGTCAGGTCAGAGGCTACCACTTTCCCGAAGAAATCTTTGGCGTCTTTGGAAGCTCCTTTGTCAAAGGCATGCTTGGTCAGTTTCTTGGTGATGGGCAGCCCCGGAATGATTTGATAGGTAGTACACACCACTTCATACGACGGCAGAAAAGGCGTAATCGCTTTTTTGAAAAAACGCTTCATAGAATATTGCTATAAATAAGGGGTTTGAGGTATCGTAAACCAAAGGTAGGCTTATTTTAGTTTACTTTATCAAGGGATGGTAAAATTTTAGATTCCGAAAATCGCACCCTGATTTCCAGCAAACAAAAACTCCCTTCCGTTTTTGGGCTCATTTCTGAAAATGAGCCCGAAAACGGAGGGGAGCTTGAGAATCACGCCCGGCGAAAACCAAGCGAGACAACTAGAAATTCAACGCGAAGCCCAGGCCCGTGCCCGTGGCTTTGAATTGGTACTGAATTTTAGCCGGTTTCACCAAAGTGCTGGCGGCGGCGGTGTTGTAGAGGTTCACGGCGTTGCGGGTTTGCTTGTTGGCTTTCACGGTAAACGGAATGGAGATGCCAATAAAGCCGGCTCCCACGCCCGCCAGTGTCCAGTTGGCCTCGCCACCGGCCAGAGCCGCCCCGACTGGCCAGCCTACTAACGCGCCGCCAATGCCGCCCATAATGGTGGCCCAGGTGTTGTTGGTCTTCGCTTTCCTGAATTCCTGCAGGGCAGGCTCATGGGAGGCGAATGCTTGGGAAGCCTCGTTCAGGTTCAGGGTTTTGTCGCCTTGGGTCACCATCACGCTGCCAAAGGTGGACCGCACGCTCAACGGTTCTTTGGAAAGCGTTTGGGCCGAGGCATCGGAAAAGGTGACCAGCAAAACCGCCAGCGTTAGTAAAAAGTGTTTCATAAAGGGTTGGGTATGGGTTAGAGAAATAAGCAGCGGGCCACTGTGCCATTAAAGGGAAACCACCACAAGTTCAAGGCCAGGCAAGCATTTCTGGCGGCAAGCCATGTACTGTGCAAAGCTTGCCGCCAGAATTTAGTTGATTTCTTTGTATTCCTTTACCACCGGCAACGCACTGCCCATCACTTTCTGCCGGAATGGGTTCCACTGCGTGGTGAAGAAGGAGTTAATCTGCCCGATGGCTGCTTTGGTCAAGGTCTCGGTCTGTGCCAGCAACTGATTTTCCGTAGCCGTAACGGCCTCCGTTCTGCCAGAGATGTAGGACCGCGCCTCCTGCAGTTTTGACAAAGCCGTCAAGGAACTTGGCCTGCCGTAGCCCTGACGGCTCAGTCCTTTGCCCTGCAGTAGTTCCTGGTAAATTTTGATGGAGTCTTGCATGGCCCTGGCGCTGCGCTGAATATCTCCTGCCTCTCTACCTCCGGCGGCGCGCGCCTGGTTCATCACTGCCTCCGCAGCGGTATTGGCTTCCTGCAAACGGTCAAGCACCTGCACCAGTTGTTGGCTGCTTTGGTTCAGGCGATCCAATAGCGCTCTTCGGGCCACCACGTTTTCCTGGTTGAACGGCATTCTGGGGTCGGGTTTCACGGTCACGAAGGTTGAGTCTTTGGCACCGGCGTACTGCATCACCACTTTGTAGCGGCCCGGCAAAACCGGACTTCCCTGGGGTTCGCCCGCATTTCTTCCGCCACGGCCACCGCCGCCCGGCTGACGCACGCCCCGCTCCGTCAAATTCCAGCTGATGCGCTGGAAACCAAGCGAAGAGTCCGGGGCCTGCCGCAAGTTCCGGATGATCTGGTTCTGTTCGTTGTAAATACGCACTTGCACCGAGTCTACTCGGTTGGAAGGTTTGGGCGCAACTGGAGCGGCAGTGGAATTCACGGCTGTACCCGCAGGCAAAGAGGTTGGCATTGAGGTGCCGGTTTCCTTGTTCTCCATCATGGCCGGCATGGCTTTCTTAGGCGTTCCTTTTTTAGTAGGAGCCGGGGGTGGGGTAGATGCTTTAGGCTTGATGTAATACCCAATAGAAGCACCAGTAGGTTTGTTGGTAGCCTGGTACAGATTATCAGCTTCTGAGCCGTAGCCTGGGGCCGAGGCATAACTTGCCAGATAAGCTTCTGCGGGCTCAAATACGGCAAAAGGTTTGTCCAGCACTTTTCCGCCGGAAGCCGCCAGTTGGCGCAAGGGTTTGATGTTGTCCAGCACGTAAATGGCGCGCCCAAATGTGCCGATCACCAAATCCGCTTCGCGCTCCTGCATTACCAGGTCAATCACCGGAACTGCCGGTAAGCCATTCGTCCATTGGGTCCAGTTCTTGCCTTCGTCCATGCTTACCCAGAGGCCATGCTCTGTGCCGGCAAACATCAGGTTGGGTTGGGTGGGGTCTTGCAGAAATGCGTGCGCGTAGCCTTTTACCTTGGAGCCGTCTACCAGGCGCGTCCAGGTCTTGCCATAGTCAACGGTGCGGTAAATGTAGGGACTGAAATCTTTGCCGTAGCGGTAATGGTTGGCCACTACAAAGGCTTCGCCGGCGCGGTGCTTGGAGGCTGTGATTTGCGGAATCCAGGCGCCCACGGGCAGGCCGGGCAGGTTGTTGCGGAGGTTGGTCCACGTTTTGCCGCCGTCGCGGGTGAGCTGTACGTGACCGTCATCGGTACCTACCCAAAGCACTTCTTTCTCTAAATAACTAGGCGCGATGGTCAGAATGGTGTTGTGGTTTTCCGCGCTGGTCACATCTAAACTCAAGCCACCGCTTTCCATCTGTTTCTGTTGGTGCGGAAGGTTGCGGGTTAAATCAGGCGAAATAATCTGCCAGGTCAGGCCTTTGTCAGTGGATTTATGCAGGAATTGGCTGGCGTAATAGACGGTGCCTTTGGTGTGCGGGTCTAAGGCAATGGCAGCGTTCCAATTAAACCGAAGTTTGGTGTTCAGGTCGGGCGCGGTAGGCTTGATGCCCATTGTCTTGCCGGTTTTTTTGTCATAATAGGCCAGGTTTCCGCCCTGAGACATAGCATAGCCGTAGCGAGAATCCTCAGGGTCTGGCACCACGTCAAAACCGTCGCCGCCCAGCAGGGTCTGCCAGTAGTAGTTACGCAAGCCGCCGCGAGTAAACGTATAAGCGGGACCGGTCCAAGAGCCGTTGTCTTGCAGGCCACCATATACGTTGTAAGGCACTTCGTTGTCCACGTTGATGTGGTAGAACTGGCCCAGCGTCAGCATCTCAGGGAAGCTCCAGGTTTTGCCCCGGTCCCGGCTAATTGCCAGGCCGCCGTCATTGCCGTCAATGATGAAGTTGGGGTTTTCGGGGTGAATCCAGAAGGCGTGGTGGTCGGCATGCACGGCATCCATGGAGGCCGTGACGGTGAACGTCTTGCCGCCGTCCTCACTCACCGATACGGGCTGGTAGAGCATGTAAATGCGGTTCTCGTTCTTGGGGTCCACGTAAATCTCGTTGAAATAGAAGGCGCGGTTGGTCACAATAGACGGTTCCTCGGTCACTTTCGTCCATTTCTCTCCGCCGTCATCAGATTTGTACAGCCCGTTTTTGGTGGCCTCTACCATGGCGTACACGCGGTTGGGCATGCTTCGGCTCTGGGCCAAGCCCAAACGCCCGAAGTACCCGGCCGGAAGCCCGTCTGCCGCGCCTTTCTTTTTCCAAGTTTTGCCGCCGTCATAGGTGATGTACAAACCCGAGCCCGGACCACCGGAATAGAAATCCCAGGGCGTGCGGCGGTGTTCCCACATGGCCACGATTAATTTGTTGGGGTTGCTGGGGTCCATGACCATTTCGGCCACGCCCGCTTTTTCATTGGTGAACAGCACGCGTTCCCAGCTCTGCCCACCGTTGGTGGTTTTATACAGGCCGCGCTCCGGGTGCTCGCCAAATGGCAAACCAATCACGCCGGCGTACACCACCTCTGGGTTGCTGGGATCAATAAGAATACGGTGGATGTTGAAGGTTTTCTCCAGGCCCAGGTGTTTCCAGGTTTTGCCGCCGTCTATGCTTTTGTAGATGCCGTTGCCCATGTTCACCGAGTTGCGCGGGTTGCCCTCACCGGTGCCTACCCAGACCACGCTGGGGTTGCTCTGCTGCACGGCAATGGCCCCGATGTTGATGTTGGGCTGGTCGTCAAAAACCGGGTAGAAGGTGGTGCCGCCGTTCTCAGATTTCCAGACGCCACCGCTGGCCGCGCCCACGTACATGATGTCTGGGTTGGTCACCACCGCGTCAATGGCCGTAATACGACCACTCATGACGCCGGGCCCAATGCTGCGGGCTTTCATTTGGTTGAACTGCGCCACCGGCACTTTCTGCGCCACGGCCGTGCCGCCCGTACAGAGCAGCGCCGCGCACAGCAGCTTGGGTAAAAGTTTCTTCATAGAGAAGGAGGTTGTTTGTTAGGTTGGTTTGGGAACCTAAATGTAAGCAACCTGCCCCAGCTTTGGAAGAGCGCGCGGGGATTTCCGTTTTTGACCTCATTTCTGGAAACGGGCCCCAAAACGGCTATTCTTTAGAATGTTGAGGTGATACGTTTTTATTCTGCTCTTTGGATTCTTTCTGGGTTCTGCCTTGTGTCAAAGACGGCTGCTACGTTAACGGTGGCTGGGTCAACCCAGTAAATTATCTTGTAATTACCTTCCACTAGATACCTGTATTCTTTTTGCCTTTCGGTAAGCAAAGGTTCGCGCTGACCAAGCTGTGGGTGCTTGGCTAAAGCCGATGTCCTACGTACCAGGCCTTTGACTAATTTTCGGGCAACCGGGAGGCTGGCCGTT
The DNA here is from genome assembly GCF_014876185.1 of Rufibacter sp. LB8. Classification (NCBI taxonomy): domain Bacteria; kingdom Pseudomonadati; phylum Bacteroidota; class Cytophagia; order Cytophagales; family Hymenobacteraceae; genus Rufibacter; species Rufibacter sp. LB8. Next base: position 4,491,092 of record NZ_JADALJ010000001.1, read on the forward strand.
GTCTTGTAGTAATCAAATATGTCTTCTAACTGTCTGGTTGCGGTATATGTCCAGAGAACTTTTAGGTCCATGTGTCAATGTCCTGGTCAAGTTCAACAGTGTCTTTCACTCTTCCGTTAACCGCATCCTCCTCGGAGTTGTCAATCATTCGGTTAAAGTCAGTCAGGGATAAAGGGGCAAGTCTTTCTGCGAAAAGCTTCTTTTTCTCTGAGTGCAGTATCTGCTCAAACTTCGCGATGATATTCTCATTATTGAGGCGCAAAAATTCCTGCACAAAGTGTATTTTTCTCGCTTGTAAGTCCATGCTATTGCTCATTAAGTAAAGATAGGTAAAATACAGAATACGAAAAAGCAGGTTTTCTCGCTTCATTCTTGTTCTTCATTATTTTATAGGCAAACAACCTGCCCCAGCTTTGGAAGGGCGCGCGGGGATTTCCGTTTTTGGGCTCATTTCTGAAAACGAGCCCGAAAACGGCTAGTCTTCCAGCTTGAAATCTGCCTGAAACCGCAATTGCCCGTCGCGTTTGAGAATGTAGGACAAGACTTTCTTGTTGGGCGACAGCTGCAAGGTCCATTCATTGGTAGCCGCCGCCGGAATCAGTTGCGCGGTATACGCATCTGCCGGAAAACTGTGGCTCAGCGACGTGCCGCCCACCTTGGCATAGCCGCCGTACATGGTCACCGAGTCTGGCGATCCGTCAGCGTGCCGGTGATCGTGCTTGAGCAGCAGGCCGTTCTTTTTATGGAACGTGAGCAGCCACGTGCGCGATTTGTCTTCGCCTACCCAAAACGGCACCCGCAGTGAGTCTTCGCCCGCCTTCTGAATGAAGATGCGCAGCTCCTTGCCGGCAAACGGGTCATTGGCCCGCAGCGGCGTGACCACCGTGCCTGTGTAGGATTTCCCGTGGTGTTTTTGCAGGGTTTTCAGGAAGTCCTTCTGCGGTTTGGGATTGGGTTGGAGAAGGAAAAGTAATGCAAAGAAGGAGTGGAGGTAGAGGAGCATGGGGTAGTAGAAAGGGTTAGTTTTTTATCAGGTTGATGATTAGTTTTATGATAGTTTCCCGCTGTTCTGGTAAACTTTGTGCCACCGCCAATGCCAAAGCGACTAATGCATTTTCATTTATTTTTTGTTCTTGGTTTGCTTCGGTTAAATGATAATTGTTCTGTTCCAGAAACCAAACAAATACGAAGGACCCAATCCTTTTATTGCCGTCACTAAATGGATGTCCTTTAATGATAGAGTATAACAACTGAGCGGCCTGCTCCTCAATAGATGGATAGGCTAGTTCTCCAAATACCGTCTGTGAAATACTACCCAATATTCCTCTGAGAGAATCATCTTTTTCTCTGCCAAATAGCTCACTTGCCTCCTTTCTGGCAATCAATTCTTTCTTAAGTTCTGCTATCGCGTTGATAACATCATCATAGTTGATGGAATAGATAAGGTCTCTGTTCAGGTCCTCTGTCAATAATTCGTCTCTATCATACCTATCTAATAATTCAAATGATTTAGAGTACTTGGTTATGATAGATAAGAGCCCTTGGGTTAAGACCTTCTGGCCTTCATGAAATTCTTGGTATAGATTGTCAATGGTACTTTCAAGTTCAGCTATTTTCTCTTTTTGCTTTGAAAGTAGCTCGGTGTTTATGGAATACCCGTTTATTAAATACTCTTTCAGACGCTTGGTTGCCCACTTCCTGAATTCTATACCTCTCTGTGATTTGACACGGTATCCAACTGAGATAATAACATCCAGATTGTAGTAGGTAAGGGTACGCGTTACTTCTCTGCTTCCTTCTTTCTGAACTTGGCGGAAATCCCGCCTAGTTGCAGCTTCATCAAGTTCGCCCTCAGCGTATAGGTTTTTGATATGTTCGCCAACAGTTCTTCTAGCCTTGCCAAAGAGTTCTGTCATCTGCTGCTGGGTGGCCCACACGGTATCCTGCTCACCATCAACCACCACTTGAAACTCCACTTCTTTGTCTGTAGAGGTGAAGAGTGCTATGTCAGTATAAGATGGAGTATTATTATTCAATTTGTTCAAAATCAAAATTTAGTGAGTTCATAGAACGAAAATTCAGCAGTGTGCTCATGCTGATTTTAGGACGCGCCAAGAGTGGGATTGCCTGACTCAATTAACTTTATCAATTCTTCCCAGCTTCCAACTAATTCATTTTTAAAACTTTCAGGATTGAATTGCCTGACATCTGTCTTGTTTCTTTTCTGTCCATTTCTTCCTACCCCTTCTTCCCACTTTTCATGTCCAGATTTTATTTTGTTGGCTAAAATAGTGGAGTTAACAATAAAGTATTCAGGACACTTTTGTCTGTCTATTGGTAAAGAAACAAATATGAAAAATTTATTTTTAGAGTGTACTTCCTCTACTTTTTTATTCAGTATCCATTTCTTCTTGCCTTGGGTAGTTTTAACTTGTATTGAAATCATGTTTTCACCACTAAGACTACTGACTAAAATATCAACCCCATCAGAGTTTCTTAAAGTTATGGCCGCTAGATAGCCCCTTCTTGAGAGTTCAGCAGCAACATAGTATTCACCAGCAACGCCAGATAATTGAGAACCAATCTTCATAATAATTAATATTTGCTAAAGCTATGATAGAAGTTTTGAAGCCGTTTTAACAATAAAATCGAAAGTTTCTAAAGAAGCAGTTAATAGAAATGAAGAGCAAAAAGTAACAATTGGTTTTCATTACGTCATCTCACCAATATACCAAAAATACCCAAACCACCCCCGTTTTCGGCCTCATTTCCCAAAGCTAGCCCGAAAACGCCGTAGGTCTTTGGTATTGGCGGCGGCCCTTTTTACATTTGGTTTTGAGGGCGCGCACCGCGGCTCCTAACCACACCAAATCCCTATGTTATCACACCTGAAACGCATCGCGTTGGCAGCTGCTTTGGCGGTACCGCTGGGGGCTGCGGCCCAGAACCATGACTCGCTGTTCATCCGGAAAATCTATGACGAAGCCCTCACCAAAGGCCAAAGCTACGAGCAGCTGCGCTATCTCACGGGCCGCATTGGGGCGCGCCTGAGCGGGTCGCCGCAGGCCGCCGCCGCCGTGGAATGGGCCCGGCAGGAGATGGAGAAAATGGGCTTAGACCGCGTGTACCTGCAGGAGGTGATGGTGCCCCACTGGGTGCGCGGCGATAAAGAATACGCCGCCATTGTGAACTCCCGCCTTTCGCCCACGCGCGAGGTGAACGTGCTGGCGCTGGGCGGCTCTGTGGCCACGCCCGCCAACGGCCTCACCGCCGATGTGGTGGAAGTCTACAGCCTGGACGAGCTCAAGAAACTGGGCAAGAAGAAAGTGCAGGGTAAGATTGTGTTCTTCAACCGGGGCTTCGACCAAACCCACATTGTGACCGGACGCGCGTACGGCGGCGCGGTGGATCAGCGCTCCAGCGGCCCCTCAGAGGCGGCCCGTTTGGGCGCGGTAGGGGTAGTGGTGCGGTCCATGGCGTCTAATAATGATGATTTTCCGCATACCGGCGGCTTACGTTACGCCGAGGATGCCCCCAAGATTCCGGCCGTGGCCATCTCCACCAAAGGCGCCGATGTGCTCAGCCGCCTCCTGAAAGAAGACGACAAACTACAGTTCCACCTCCGCCTAAACTCGCAATGGTTGCCCGATGTGCTGAGCTACAACGTGATTGGCGAAATTAAAGGCACCGAGAAACCAGACGAAATCATAGTAGTGGGCGGCCACCTGGACAGCTGGGATATTGGCGAAGGCGCGCATGATGACGGCACCGGCTGCGTGCAGTCCATGGAAGTGCTCAGATTGTTCAAGACCATGGGCTACAAACCCAAGCGCACCATACGCGCGGTGATGTTCATGAACGAAGAAAATGGCCTTCGCGGTGGTACCATGTACGCTGAGGTGGCCAAGCAGCGCGGCGAGAAGCACATTGCCGCCATTGAGTCAGACGCCGGCGGGTTCACGCCTCGGGGCTTCGGGATAAGCGCCGTGAACGAGGCCGCCTTCCAGAAAGCCTTCGCTTGGAAACCGCTGCTGGCCCCCTACGGCTTGCACGACATTGAGCGCGGTGGCGGCGGGGCAGATATTGGGCCCTTGAAAGACGACCGCGTGGCCTTAATTGGTTTCCGGCCAGATTCCCAGCGTTACTTTGACATCCACCACACTGCCAATGACACCTTTGACAAAGTCAACCGCCGCGAGCTGGAATTGGGCGGTGCGTCTATGGCCGCGTTAGTGTATTTGATTGACAAGTATGGGTTGTAGGTCTTTAGTTTCTTTCTCTTTATTGTCATCCTGAAAGGAACTTGTGGGCGAACAGTAATTACTTTACCTAAAAGTTAATTCTTATTTGTATGCTGTGGTAATTCAAAAGGTAATGAAATGTAGAATAGTAATCGGATTATTTCTTCTTATTAGCTTTTCAAATTGCCATAAATCAGTAAAAAGATCAGAAACTTATGGATCAGGTAGAAGAAATAGCGAATACATTAAAGCGTTAATGACGCAATATATACACCCATCCACAATAGGCTTAAAAACACTTCCGCCTCCGCCAATTGGGATTTCATATTTTACTATAGGAGCAATTTGCAAGGGTGATTCAATTAGAGTTCTCGTTAATACTGTGAAAGAACTAGTAGACCTCAGCCTAGTAGCTCATAATTCCACAGACTCTGCAGAGATTGTTAAAATAATAAAAGGAGAAGATTTCTTATCCTTAAATGAAGATGCAAAAGCTCAAGTGAAAGTTGTTTATCCAATTAAAAGGATTGATTCTATAAGAACAAAGGGCAAGGACTTTTTTATAAATCACTTCTTTGAAGAAAGCGGATTGCAAAAGGAGAGTCTAGATTTTCCGGAACAAGCTTATTTAATTGATGTGCTCTCTAACTGGGGAATACTGATTTCATTTGATGATTACATTGGGTTTTACAGAATTCATGAGAAAGAAAGGCTAAAGTAGAATCATTAGGAATTTCTTCACGGCCCAAGCTTTTCTAGTTGGCCCACAAGATCCTTTCAGGATGACAAGGAGGAGGATAGGCTTTGCTTTAGAAAACAAGTTAAGTATCTGAAATCTCTGCCAGAACCCGTACCTTTGCCCAAGGTTCAACCAGGCATCCCTTGAAAAAAATCCTTATCATCCGGTTCTCGTCCATTGGCGATATTGTGCTCACCACGCCCGTAATCCGGTGCGTGAAAGAACAGGTGCCGGGGGTAGAGGTGCATTTCTGTACCAAAGCGGCGTTTAGAAATATCATCTCCAGTAACCCGTACGTGGACAAGGTGTTCTGCCTGGAGAAATCGCTGAAAGACTTGTTGGCGCAGCTCAAAGCCGAAAACTACGACCTGGTGCTGGATTTGCACAATAACCTGCGCACGCGCATCTTGAAATCCCGTTTGGGGGTGCCTGCCCGGAGCTTCAACAAACTCAATTACCGCAAGTGGCTCTTGGTGAAGTTTAAAATCAACCAGATGCCCAAGGTACACATTGTGGACCGCTACCTGGACACCGCCGCGCCGCTGGGCGTGAAAAACGATGGCAAAGGCCTGGACTATTTCATTCCGGCGCAAGACGAAGTGGACCTCAACACCTTGCCGGCCACGCACCAGAACGGCTATTACGCCATGGCCATTGGCGCGCAGCACTACACCAAACGCCTGCCCATTGACCGGCTTATTGAGCTCTGCGAAAAAATCAATGCGCCCATTATTCTGTTAGGCGGCAAAGAAGACGCGGCCGTTGGCGCCATGATTGAAATGTACTTCAGCACGGAGCCTTATTTGAGCATACAGCGGGCGCAGGCCAACCCTACGCTGGCCATCTACAACGCCTGCGGCAAGTACAACCTCAACGGTTCGGCTAGTTTGGTGCGGCAGGCTACGGCGGTTTTCAGCCATGACACCGGGTTGATGCACATTGCGGCGGCCTTCCAGAATAAGATTTACAGTATCTGGGGCAACACCGTGCCGGAATTCGGGATGTACCCATACACCCAGGATTTTGAAGTGCTGGAAGTGAAAAACCTTTACTGCCGGCCTTGCTCCAAGATTGGCTATTCTAAATGCCCTGAAAGACACTTCAGGTGCATGCGCGAAATCAACTTCGACTTCACCTTGCCCATACCTGGGACTTCGATGTAAAGTTGGTCTCTAGTTTCCGTTTTTGGCCTCCATTCTGGAAATGACGTAGAAACCAGCAAACCAAAATTGCTGCGTTATGTCTGCCAAACCTATCCTCTACGGCGCCGACTGGTGCCAGAAAACCATCGCCATTCAATCGTATTTCAAAGACCACCACGTGGACTATGATTACCTCAACGTAGAAGAAACAGACGAAAACATGCAGGCCATCAAAGACATGAACCGCGGCCGCGTGCGTTTTCCCATGGTGGTGGTAGGAGCGCAGACGCCCCTCAAGAATCCCTCTCCCGAGGAATTGGATAAGGCCTTGTCCGCAAATTCTTAATAACAGAAGTTGAAATGTGGCTGTTTCCTGTTTACCGCAGGGTTAGGGTAGCTAATTTGTGGTTGTTCAAGTGTTTTGACTTACGTAAGTTTATAAACTTACACAGTAGACAGCTACAAGGTACACTTTCGCTAAACTTGCGGCAGATTTCTGTTTTCGGGCTCAATTTTGGAAACGGAGTCAAAAACAGAGAGTAGTAGATTTTCTTTCTCCGGGAGAGGGTTGGGGTGTAAATAATACAGATTTCTAATGGCCTTTGGCAGAGACACTCGTAGGAGCTTCGCACACTACGAGGTCTTTTGAGCAGGCGTCTATCGTAACCTCAATCGTAGAGACAAGGCACTGCCTGGTCCCTACAACCTGCAACCGAATTTCAGTTTCAGCTCCATTTCCATTTTGGAGCCCAAAAACGCAATTTACAGAAAGGCTCCCCTCCTGTTTTAGGAGGGGTTGGGGGTGGTCACCTTTTCCAGCTTTTCAATCGAGCGCCTAAGCAGGTTCCGTCGCCGGCAGGCGGGTTCCGAAGGCGCCAGGAAGCGGGTACAACGCGAGAGGGGAAGGCGGGGCCTCGCGGCCGTGAGCGCTCGGAGCCCGGCTATGCAAAAGGCCGTCTTGTAGAACTCAGGATGCAGCGATCATTTGAAAGGAAGGCAAACTGCGTGCACAAAAGCAGCTAGAATCGCAGTTTAGGTTATTGGCCCCTATGAACACCAACAACGGCGAAGGGAATTGCTCGCTCCATCGAAGCAACACTCTTCGTTAAATCCTTCGACAGGCTCAGGATGACTTAGAAAAAAAATCCGTTTTGGGGCTCATTTTTGAAAATGAGCCCCAAAACGGATTTTTGAAAATTAAAAACTAAGAACGAACAACTAGAAGCTAGCGGGTGATCATCTCAAAACCCAAATAGCTGTGCAGTGCCTTCGGTAATTTAATGCCGTCTGGGGTTTGGTTATTCTCCAGCAAGGCAGCCACAATGCGCGGCAAGGCCAGGGCGCTTCCGTTCAACGTATGCAGCAACTGCGGCTTTCCACCTTCAGTGCGTTGACGGAGTTTGAGGCGGTTGGCCTGGTAGGTTTCAAAGTTAGAGCAAGAACTTACTTCCAGCCAACGGCCCTGAGCGGCAGAATACACTTCCATGTCATAGGTGAGGGCAGAGGTAAAGCCCATGTCCCCGCCGCAGAGACGAAGCACGCGGTAAGGCAGTTCCAGTTTCTGTAGGAGGCTCTGAATGTAGGTACTCATTTCCTCCAGCGCTTCATAGGATTTTTCCGGGGACTGAATCTGCACGATCTCTACCTTGTCAAACTGGTGAAGGCGGTTAAGGCCGCGGACATCAGCACCCCAGGAACCAGCCTCTCTTCTAAAGCAGGGCGTGTAACCCACGTTCTTGATGGGCAGCTTGTCGGCGGCAATGATCTCATCACGGTAGAGGTTGGTGATGGGCACCTCGGCGGTAGGGATCAAATACAGATTGTCGGCGGCGTCATGGTACATCTGGCCTTCTTTGTCGGGGAGTTGGCCGGTGCCGTAGCCCGAGGCTTCGTTCACCAAGATGGGCGGCTGTACCTCGGTGTAACCAGCTTTCTGGGCTTCGTCTAAAAAGAAATTGATTAATGCACGCTGCAGACGGGCTCCCTGGCCTTTGTACACGGGGAAACCCGCGCCGGTAATTTTAATTCCTAAATCGAAGTCAATGATGTCATACTGCTTGATCAGTTCCCAATGCGGTTGGGCTCCGTCGTACAATTCAGGTATATCACCGTGCTGATAGATGTTCTCGTTGTCTTCGGCGCTGCGGCCGGTGGGCACGCTGCTGTGGGGTATGTTAGGCAGTTTATATAAGGCCTGTTGTAGATCAGATTCCAGTTGCTGTACTTCCTCGTCCAGGGCTTTGGTGCGCAATTTCAGGTCAGCGGTTTCGGCTTTCAGTTGTTCGGCCTGTTCTTTTTGGCCGCTTTTCATGAGGCCGCCAATCTCTTTGGCTAGGTTGTTGGCGCGGCCCAGGAGTTCATCGCGTTCGGTTTGCAGGGAGCGGCGCTGCTGGTCCAGGTCCAGAATGGCTTGTACTTCCTGGGCGGCGTTCTTGAAATTTCTCTTCTCCAGACCGGCAATGACTAGGTCTGTCTGCTCTCTTAAAACGGGTACTTGTAACATGCGCGGCTAGTTGTTTCTTCCCGCAAAAATAGAATAATTTGGATAGGCTAGGGCACGCCGTAATTTTTTATCAGATATTCTGTAACATTTTCTATAAAAAGGCACGTAATGTTTGTAATTTAGAACAAGGCTGTCTAACATTGCAATACATTTTCAAGTGACCGCCATCCTGGTTCTTCATTACTCTTACTCAAACCAAGTTTTCCTGTTTTTATCTGTCTGTCCGTTGCGTTCTGCAACTGCTCTGCTTTAAACAAATAGCTAATTATTTCTATTTATGTACAACATTGACGAGTTGAAAGATTCTCTTCTTTCAGAGCTCAAAGAAATTGCTGAGAACCTCGGCGTGACCAACTTCAAAAAGCTCAGCAAGCAAGACCTGGTCTATAAAATACTGGATCAGCAAGCCATTACCCCCGAAGAAAAACTCCCCAAGAAATATAAAACCGCTGCCCGCCCGGCCGCAGACGGACAGGAAACCCCAGTAGAAACCGCTGCGCCAGAAGCGCCTGCAGCCCCCGCCACGCCTGAGGCTAGCGCCGAGGACGCTCCAGAAGCGGCGCCTGCTGAAAAGCGTGCGCCCCGCGCAGAGCGTCCGGCCCCGGCCCCGCGTGAAGCCCGTGAGGAAAGACCGCGCACCGTGCGTGCGCCGCGTGAGGAAGCTGCCCCGCGTGAAGGCAGAGAGCCTCGCACAGAAGCCCGCGAGCCCCGCCCAGAAACTGCTCCGGCTGCCGCCGCGCCCGCCCCAAGGGCCCCGCGCCCCGAAGGAGGCCGTGAGCCCCGCGAGAACCGCATGCCGGCCCGCGCTGATTTCCAGCCCCGCGCCCCCCGTGACGAAAACCAAGCCCGCGAGCCGCGTGAGAATGCAGCCCCCCGCGAGCCCAGAGAAGCCCGGGAGCCAAGAGAAGCCGCCCAGCCCAGAGAAAACAACAACCCACGTGAGCCAAGGGATTTTAACCGCGAGCCACGTGAGAACAATAACCCCAGAGAAAACCAGCAACAGAACCGCCGCGAGCAAGGCCCTAACCAGCCACAGCAAAGCCGCCAACCACAGCAAAACCAACAGAATCAGCCTAATTTCAGAGAGTTTGATGGCGTGATTGCCAATGAAGGCGTGCTGGAATTAATGCAAGATGGCTACGGTTTCTTGCGTTCGGCGCACTATCATTATTTGGCCAGCCCAGATGATATTTATGTGTCGCCGTCGCAGATTAAGTTGTTCGGTTTGAAGACAGGTGACACTGTGAAAGGCACCGTGCGCGCACCTAAGGAAGGCGAGAAATACTTCGCCTTATTGAAGGTAGATTCTGTGAACGGCCGTACCACCGAGGAAATCAGAGACCGGATTCCGTTCCAGCATTTAACGCCTTTGTTCCCAGAGGAGCGCCTGAAACTGACCACCCGTTCCAGCCAATATTCTACCCGCATCATGGACCTGTTCGCGCCAATTGGTAAAGGACAGCGTGGTCTGATTGTGGCCCAGCCGAAAACTGGTAAAACGGTATTGCTGAAGGAAATCGCCAACGCCATCACTGAGAATCACCCCGAGGTGTACCTGATGATTTTGCTGATTGACGAACGCCCCGAAGAGGTAACCGACATGGCCCGCAGCGTAAAAGCCGAGGTAATTGCCTCCACCTTTGACGAGCAGGCCGAGCGCCACGTGAAAATCTCCAGCATTGTACTAGACAAAGCCAAGCGCATGGTGGAATGCGGACATGATGTGGTGATTCTCTTGGATTCCATTACGCGTCTGGCCCGTGCCTACAACACCGTGGTGCCGTCTAGCGGTAAAATCCTATCGGGTGGGGTTGATGCCAACGCGTTGCATAAGCCTAAGCGTTTCTTTGGCGCGGCCCGTAACGTGGAGAACGGCGGATCGTTGACCATCATCGCCACGGCATTGATTGAAACTGGTTCTAAAATGGACGAGGTAATCTTTGAGGAATTCAAAGGTACCGGTAACATGGAACTCCAACTGGATAGAAAACTGGCCAACAAACGCGTGTACCCTGCCATTGACGTTCCGGCCTCTGGTACTCGTCGTGAGGACTTGTTGATGGATAGAGATGAACTGAGCCGCGTTTGGATCCTTCGTAAGTTTATGTCTGACATGAACTCCGTAGAAGCCATGGAATTCCTGAAAGACCGCATGAAAGGCACCAAGGACAACGACGAGTTCCTGATCTCCATGAACAGCTAATTCTTAAGATTTAAGACGCAGGACACAAGGGAAATTTTGTGAAATCTCCCGAAACAGAAAGGCCAGCAGGAAACTGCTGGCCTTTCTGTTTCGGGAGATTTCCGTTTTTGGCTTCGTTTCCAGAAATGAGCCCGAAAACGGGAAAGTAAATCATACATCACTTAACGGCCGCAAACCTAACAGTCACTTTTTATCCAAGACCTATTTCATAAACCGAAAATCCATCGGAATCACATTGACCCAGATGCAGCAGAAAGGACACATCTTCCCGAGATGTGGACACAGATCTAACTTATTTTCTGGTGAATTTTGCCTTATATTAATCTCAAGAAAATGGACAACGCAAAAGTATGGTTTATCACCGGCGCATCTAAAGGCTTAGGATTGGCTTTGGCGAAACTGGTTTTGGCAAAAGGAGACAAAGTTGCCGCCACCTCCAGAAATGCAGAAGCACTTCAAGCACAAATTGACGGCCAAAAAGACAATTTCCTGCCGCTACAGGTGGACATTACCTCAGATAAAGAAGTGAAAGAGGCCGTGAAACGCTGTGTGGACACCTTCGGGAGGGTGGATGTAGTGGTGAACAACGCCGGCTATTCTTTGGTGGGCAGCATGGAAGAGGTAACAGATGAAGAGTTCAGGCAAACCATAGATGTCAATCTGTTCGGGACGGTGAACGTGATACGGGCGGCCATGCCTTACCTGAGAGCGCAACAGTCAGGGCACATTCTCAATATCTCTTCCAACGCCGGGTATGTTGGGTTTGCCCATGCCGCCAGCTACAATGCCGCTAAGTTTGCCGTGGTGGGTCTTTCAGAAGCGCTGCAGCTGGAAGTGGAATCGTTCGGGATAAAAGTGACGGTGGTGGCGCCCGGTCAGTTCAGGACTAATTTTATGGACGAAGGCTCCCTTACGTTCACAGACAATAAAATTGCCGTGTACAAAATAGCCGAAGCCGAGAAAATGTGGCGGAATTTCAGTGGCCAGCAACCCGGTGACCCTGAAAAGCTGGTGAACATCTTATTTGAGATCACGCAGTTGCCCCAGCCGCCCCTACACCTGTTGCTGGGACCAGATACGTATGAGCTGGTGACCAAGCACCGAGAACAGGAAAAAGCAGAAATAGAAACTTGGAAACATCTGACTTTGTCCACCAATTTCAATTAACAGAAAAGCGGGGGCACCTCCCGCTTTTTTTGTAGTTTACCTCTATGAAAAGACCCGGCCAGTCCGTTTATCCCATCAAGACAATCTCAGAGTTGCACCGGCTTCTGGAGATTGAAAAACCCAAACACCCATTGGTGAGCGTCATTGACTTTGGCAAGACAAAATGTTTCTCTGATGAAAGCCTCCGGAGCGTGCGCTACAGTTTCTACTGCATCGCCCTGAAAAAGAATTTTGCAGGGAAAATGAAATATGGCCAAAACTATTATGATTTTGATGAAGGGGTCATGACGTTCTTTTCCCCCAACCAGGTAGTCACCACAGACATTTACCCAGGGCTGGCCTTGCAAGGGTGGTGGCTGGTCATACACCCAGATTTTATAAGAGGGTTTCCCTTGGAAAAGAAGATAAACCACTATAATTTCTTCTCTTATGAAGTCACCGAAGCCTTGTACGTGTCAGAAGATGAGGAAAAGATTCTTGGCCGGATCATGCAGGGAATCATTCATGAGTACAACACTTCCATTGACCATTTCAGCCAGGAAATTATTATCTCACAGGTTGAGTCACTGCTCAATTATTGCAACCGCTTTTATCACCGGCAGTTCATCACGCGTAAAACGGCCAGTAATGAGATTCTTGCAAGATTGGAAGCTTTGCTCTCCAACTACTTTAAAAGCGAGGAATTAAAGCACATAAGGTTGCCTACCGTTCAAGACATAGCGGAGCAGTTGCATCTGTCTCCCAACTACTTAAGCGATATGCTGAGAGCGCTTACCGGCCAAAGCACGCAGCAGCACATCTATGCCAAGTTGATTGAAAGCGCCAAAGACATGCTGGCTTCAACTAACCTCACCGTGAGTGAAATTGCCTTTCAATTTGGGTTTGAATATCCGCAGTCCTTCCATAAACTGTTTAAGAAAAAGACAGATTTGTCACCGCTGGCCTATAGGAGTTCCGTTCAGGCAGGCACCAGCGCCGTTGAGAAAAACTAGCAACATTTGAAACGCTTTCAAGCCAGGAGTTCAGCCTCTGGTACTCGCCGCCAGGACTCGTTCACGCACCGCGACGATGGGAAGACACAAAATGTAAGAGGCAGGTCACAAAAGGAATTTTGAGATTGCGGTAACACGAAGGTCAGCAGGAAACGGTTGGCCTTCACTTTTTTGGGAGATTTCCGTTTTTGGCTTCGTTTCCAGAAATGAGGCCAAAAACGGAAAGTAGTGGAATCATGAATTTCAGTAATTTGCCCTGTTGTGTGTAGAAAACAAGATTGAAATTTAGAGCAAGCATTGAATGGATGTATTCACGGGTGAGTTAAGAACCATCAAAGAATTGGTATATGATAAATGTGGGCTGGCAATTACTCACCCCGTGAAAGGCAGAGAAAGCCTGGATTATGAAGCGTGGTCCTTTCGGGTTAATGGCAAATTTAGTCAACACAGAACCGCCAAGAGTACACCTGCCAAAACAGGCCATTTTGTGACCATCTGGAAGAGAAACGCTGCGGGCGCCACAGCTCCTTACCATGTGGCAGATGACCTGGATTTTATATTGGTCACTGCGCGAGACGGAAATAAGTTAGGTCAGTTCTTGTTTCCAAAGGCAGTTTTAGCCCAAAGAGGAATTCTTGCCAGTGACCGGCATGCCGGGAAACGGGGGATTAGAGTGTATGCCCCCTGGGCCGAAGCCATGAGTCAACAGGCCAAAAATACGCAAGCGTGGCAGTTGCCTTATTTCCTGGACCTGACCGATGAGCAGTCAATAGATTTTAAAAGGGTTCAAAGAACTTTTGCCTAAGGCATCATTCATAAATTGATTTAAATTGTATTTGAGAATCTCTATATTCACCTGTTCGTTTTCTATTAAATTCTGCCCACTTAGGTGCGGGGTTTCTACCCAACTTTAATCTTGCTCACGTGAAAAATGTACTACTGTTTTTACTGCTGTTTTTGTTCGCTTTTTCAGGGCAAGCCCAGACAAAAGGCACAAAAGGCAAGCCAACCGCTACGCCCAAAGAGCAAGTAAAAGGGAACCATGACAAAAGGTTTGTTGGGAGTTGGAGCGGTTCTGAGAAAAATCAGGAAATAGATGGTCTCGAAAAACATTGGATTCAGCACCGGTTTGCAGACGGCACGTTTATTTTATTATTCACCATAATCCAGAACTGTGAAGTAGAAACAAATGTAGAGAAAGGCAGATGGTGGGTGGTGAACAATGAATTCCACGAGCTGCATTCTGCCTCTGGCATGACCGATGTGTACTCGTTCTCCTTTTTAGATGCAGAGGTGGTGAAATTTAAGAGCAAATTCTTGAAAGGAGAAAAACATGATTCTTATGAGTTTGTAGACATGAAATTGCCTGTACAGTAATAGCTTTTCCCCAAAATTTAAGCCGATTGGTCAAACCCAGTTCCTAGACCATCACCCACCAAAACTGCCAACCCGCACTGCCTTTTTCTGCGTTGGGTCATAGACCAGCAGATGACCGTCTTCCTTGCCCAAAGTGTATTTAAACCCAATGGTATTAGGCTGGGCTTGCAACCTCTGCCAATCTTTGAGGGAAACAAAACTGGTGTCAGGATTTTGACTCTGCGTAATGGCGGGCGTGACAAACCGGTCAGGTTGTACAAACTCGTTCATGCGGCGCAGAATATAGGCTTCGCGCTGGGGCAGGGTGGCCGTGGGGGTAGTCATTTCATACACCAGGCTGGCTTCCAGGTCGGCGGCGGAAAACGTCTGGCGGTGCAGCAGCTGGCCTTGGCTGGAGGTAATGGTGAACAGAACGGTGCTGGTGGTGATGGAATCGCCGCGCAGCTCCAGCCTGAAAAAATCCTGGGCATCACTGGAGGAGAATGCGTGCGACCGCTGCACCACGTGTTTAATGGATTGATTGGTGGTGGAAGTTTTGCCTACAGGTTCATTGGTGCGAACAGCCTCCGTTTTGGTTTCTGTGGAAGGACCGTTGCAGGCCAGTAGAAATAGAAAAGCCCAGCAAGGGAAAAGCGTTTTGCGCATGGTTTCAGAAATAGAGCCGGAAAACGGAAAGACGCGCCGGCGGTGGAGGAACGTTGCCTGGTAACCATTTCCTGCCAGGTGCTGGCAACGCGCCCACCATTCCTGTACGAGGTATAATTTTTTATAGCCTGCCAACGGGCAAAACATTGGTTGTTTAAAGTGACTTAATAGCTAAAAAGCTGCCAAGGGTATGATTCGGCCCGGATTTGGCGTATTTTTGGGACATGTTCAGCTTCCTCAGAAATAGCATCATCAAGAAAGTCCTGTGGGGCCTGATGAGCCTGTACCTGCTGAATATTAGTGTAGATGCCAATGACCCCCAACCCAACCATCTGCCCGAAGTCCTGACGTTCAACGACCAGGAAAGCATCCTGGAGTTGGTGGCAGAGCAGCTGCTGGGCTTTGAGAATGTTTTTGAAGAGTACGATGACCATGACCCCGATGACAACCACAGCAAGAGCCCGGTAAAGTTATTGTGGGTAGCCCATACCGTTGAAACCGTGGGTATTATGCCATGGGCGCCGTATGACCGCCCGCAGAATTTCCCGTCATTTACCGCCTGTGTAACCGCCGGGTTCCAGACGCTCGTCACCCCTCCGCCCCAAGTGTAACCTGTTTTCTAGAAGCTTGTTTGCCTGGCCTTTTCTTGAAAGGTCAGAGAATTTCTATGCTCAAAAAACACGTTACCCATGAAGTTGAAATTTTTATTGGTACTACTCATGCTGGTAGTATCCTGCGCCACCACGGTGGGGCAAACGTTGAACGCCATAAAAGACAGCCTGTACCTGCAACAGGTGCAAGACCAGAAAGGCCCCGCCAAAGTGCTGCACGCAGAACCGCTGTACATTGATTTAATCAGAGACCTGGGCGCCAGAAAAGGGGAGAAGGAATGGAACCTGGGCTTCGGGCTCACAGACAATCTCAAATTTGACTCCTATGAAGCCCTGATTGAGTATGAATGGGCCCCCATAGACCGCCTGGGCCTGGAAGTGGAATTGCCGCTCACCTTCTATTCGCCGCTGAGCGGTACCAAAAGGGAGGAGGTGCCCTCCAACAGACTCAACAGCTTTAAGCTGGCCGCGCAATGGTCCTTTTTTGTGCATGAGAAAGCCGCTACTTCCATGGCCCTTGGCTATATCAATGAGTTAGAGTTGTCTGATTTCAGGAGTTTTGGCAGTCCCCTGCTCACCGGAAATGTGTACAATCCGTTTCTGGTGGTGGCCAAGCGCTGGGGTTCTAATTTTCATTCGTTGCTGTACACCGGCCCTAAGTTTGAGCAGCAGTTCCAGGCCAAAAAGTGGCACACGGTGTATGACATCAACACCAGTTTCCATTACATGATATCGGGCACTAGAAATTTTCTGGGGGTGGAGTTCAACAAAACAGTACAGCACCAAGACTTTGACATGACCATACGGCCCCAGATGCGGGTTGGCATAGCCGATAACTTAATGGTGGGCATTGTGGCCGGCATTCCGGTGAGCCGGGAGAATGAGCGGTTCAGTTCGTTTGTGAGGCTTATCTGGGAACCCGCCCATAAAACCAGGTAACCAGAAAGTACCAGCCGCGAAGCACGTTTAGGTAAAGGCAGTTCACCAGAAGGAGAGCTGAAATCCTGGCCGTGCTTCGCGGCTGAATTTTTTGTGGTTATGAAAAGCCTACCGTGCAAAAGGCTGCAGGTGTTGCCACAGCAAAATGGCGATAAACGCCGCGCTCATGCTTAGACTGGAGACTTGGTTCATACGCATGGTCTGTTCAAAACTGGCGGCGGCGGCATTTTTTCTCACCTGCAGCACCCAGCGCGTGAACACCAGCACCACCGGCCCGGTGCAGGCCAGAAAAAGAAGGCTGTGCGTGTTTTCCTGCCGAAGCCAATACGTGTACAGCAACACCGCCGTGGCCACCACCAAACTAACCGCCGCAAACTGAAACGTGCCCCACAACCCTAATGTCAGACTGAGGGTTTTGTCGCCGCGCTGGGCGTCTTCTTTGTGTTGGTACACCTGGGTGAGTGGGTAAGAGCCGCAGAGAAACAAAGAACTCACCAGCGCCAGCAGCAAATTTGTATGCACCTGAATGTCAGATAAAGCCACGCCGGCACCCAACTGCACCATCACAAACGTAAACGCACCCTGGAACACCACCACCACTATTGTGCTCAGGTACGGGTATTTCTTCAGCCTGATTTTGTCATAACTGTACGCCTTTGACACCAGCAGATACACCAGCACCAGCAAGGCAAATGCCCAGGACAAAACCAAGCCCAGTAGCAATGCCGCTACATCAAACCCCACCACCAACCAGTACAATTGCTGGTTTACTTTGGGCGGATTCTTGAGGCCGCCAATGCTGCCTTCGTCACGGTCATAATAAGAATTGTAGCCATTGCTGGCGGGGTACACCAACACGTGCAAGATGAAAAACACCAGGGCGGCGCGCCAGAAAGAAACCTCGGTAGCCGCGCTCAGCGCAAACCAGAAAATGGGCATCAAAAACAACGAGAACGGAATGCGCAGCAATTTCACCGCATCTGACCAAGATTGTTTCATGCCTGTGCCGGGGGAGTAGGGTAGCCAATGAGATACAGAATGCCAGTGCCTGTCCAGTGCCGCGCGCGACCAATCTGCCAAGTGTAATGCGGGGCGTTCAGATTGTTTACCATTTTCTGCAGATGCGCCGGCGTGTAGAGCCGCAAAATAGACACGGTACCATCCCAGACCACGCCTAACGGGATCAACGGGAGTACATAGGTGAAGAACAGGCGGCTCCAGGTAAACGGCCTGATGAACGGCGTAATGACCAGAATCAACCACGGGAAAACCAGCCAGGCCAGCAGAATCTCGTGCCAGTGCTTGCCGGCGCCTTCAAACACGCCAATGCCCTGGTTCTGCCGTACGGCATCTTGCAGAATGGCCTGCGCCGTGTCTGGCCTGAAATGATGGAACGCCGAAAAAACCGTCCGGAAACCAGTTAGATGCGGCGGTACGGCTGTGGCATCTACTGCTTCAGGTTCAAAGGTAATGGCGCCGTTAGACTGCGTGTGCAGGTACGCATAGGCCTCAGGGTTGGGAAATTTGTCTGTGAGCGTGACGGTGAGGCGTTGGTTGGAGAGTTTTTCCAATTCCTGCCAGACTTGCAACATGCCACCGCCCGCGCCCGAGGCCAGGTCCAGTAAGTGGGTCTGTTGCGTGGCCTGCAAGGCGTTCTGCAGCAAAGGCACAATGGGTTTGTACACGCCCAGCCACGTAATCATGAACCGGAGCACATCCATCATACCCTGGCGCACCGCGTGCGGAAACCAAGCCTGGTCTTCCAGTTCAAATAGGTGCCAGCGTTGCTGCATGCAGAACAATAGGTTAGGGGTAGTAAAGAAACACGTTTTACGGGAATAAACGGCAGGTGTAATTGCGCTTCCCTTGAAATAGCAATCGTCTTAGAAAATTGTTTTGTAAGAGGACCTTGGATTTTCCGTTTTCGGGCTCATTTCCAGAAATGAGCCCGAAAACGGAAAATTTTAGTGACAACCCAGCGTGCTTTTTTTCTGGTGAAGCGCTTAGGGCCAGCGCATAAAAAAGCCCGGTCCGGCAAACACCAGATCAGGCTTTTCTATGGATGCAAAACTGCTTACTCTGCTTTCAACGTCAACGTAGAACCGTCTGGGGCTTGCAGTTTGAGGTCGTCTTCGTCAATCTCGGTGACCTTAAAGTTCTCGCTCACGCTGTTGCCGCTGTAGGTAAGTGCCAGGTTTTTGGCGGCATCATCATAGGCCCAGGTGCCATTGGCGCTCTGCGATTCAGAGGTCTGCGTAAAGTTTCCGTTCGCGAAGAATTGGATCTGCTGCTGCTTTTCTTCGCTGGAGAGGCTTTCTTTGTCGCCGGCGGCGTTGGTTTCTTTGCTGGCTTTCCAGACTTTGCTGGTGGCGCCCGAAATCATGCTGGGGCTGCCTGCTTCCTGCTTTTTGTTGCAGCTAAAAGACAAAACGCTCAGGCACAACACCAGCAGGTAGGTCAGGCTCACTTTCACGGGCACGGCAAATACATTTTTCATAGTTCTTGGTTTAGGTTCGGTACAACTCTGGCAAGCCCTTCTGGCCGACCGAGAATTCTTACGTGCAGATGCCGTTACAGTTTTGAAAATAGAAAAAACCTATCTGCCAAGCCGCCGTAAGAAATACCTTGTAAATCAGCCCTGTAAAAGTTTATGGGGCCGCGCCAACCTGACACAAGACTAAAACTATGGGACTATTTGATTTTCTAAAAAAGGGCGAGGAAAAACCGGTGCCAGCGCCAATGGCCAAACCAGTTGCCACCCCAGCGCCCGCTCCGGCCGCTGCCGCCACAGATACCTACACCGTGAAAAGCGGCGATTCACTTTCTAAAATAGCCAAGAATTTTTACGGCGATGCCCAGAAATGGCACAAGATCCATGAGGCCAACCTGGACCAGATCAAGAACCCCGACCTTATTGAAGTGGGTTGGGTGCTTAAAATCCCCAAAGCTTAATTCAAGATTTTTTAGGTTTGTTTGTAGAGGAAAGAGTCCTGGCCCAGAGCCGGGGCTCTTTTTCTGTTTTAGCGCTTCAACTTTTCTGTTATCCCTCTCGTGCTTTTCCGTTTTCGGGCTCATTTCTGGAAATGAGCCCGAAAACGCACCTTCAGGTAGGGGTGCATTTCGCGTAAAACAAAACCGCCTTTCGCTTCTGAAACACAGAAAGGAAAGGCGGATTTGCTGTTGGGTGCTGCTTGCATCAGCCGGGGTTTCGTTCTAAATAACTGGCCACGGCCTTGCAGGTGGCGCGCACTTGAAAACCGTTTTCGGCGGCATAGTCCAAACCGTGCTTGATTAATTCATCTGCCAGGCCCTTGCCCCGGTACTCCTTCTCAATGAACGTATGCTGAAAGTCCATGATATCAGGCTCAGGCGTGGCGTAGGCCAATTCTCCTATCTCTTCATTGTTGAGAAAGGCGGTAAATTGTTGGTACTCTTCATCATGCTGAATATCTAAAGACATACGGGTATCCTTTACGTGAAACAAAGCCTGTGCCCATTACCCAGGTCTGTCTTTTTGTACCTGTTTTTTCTTAAAAGGTTGAGGCCAAAAAGGCGTGAAACACGCTCAGATTTACTTTTGAGGCCGTAACAAGGCTTTCTACTCAAATATTTTTATGTTAAGCACAAAACCTCTTACTACCGTTATATCTGTTTCTTGTCAGCTTGCTGTTTTACGTTTTTGAAATCTACCGCACCAAGCAAAAAAAAGGAGCCTACAAGGCTCCTTTTATAATTTCATCTACAATGGGCGGGTCCAGCAGCGTGCTGGTGTCTCCCAGGTTGCTGGTTTCCCCTTCGGCTACTTTGCGTAAAATGCGCCGCATGATCTTGCCCGAACGAGTCTTGGGCAGGCCGCTCACAATCTGAATTTTGTCGGGCTTCGCTATTTTTCCTATTTGGTCCACCACGGTTTCAATCACCTCAGCGCGTAGGTGCTCATGGCTCTGCGGAATCTCGTCACCGCAGACCACGAAGGCGTATATGCCCTGGCCTTTCACATCGTGCGGGTAGCCCACCACGGCGCTCTCCACAATGTGTTTGTTCTGGTTGATGGCGTTCTCAATCTCGGCGGTGCCAAAACGGTGGCCCGACACGTTAATCACGTCATCTACGCGGCCAATAATGCGCCACAGGCCGTCTTTGTCGCGCTTGGCGCCGTCACCGGTGAAGTACAGGCCTTTGTAGGCGCTGAAATAGCTTTGGCGGCAGCGCTCATGGTCGCCGTACGTGGTGCGTATAATGCCCGGCCACGGAAACTTCATGCACAGGTAGCCTTCCACTTCGTTCTCCAGAATTTCCTTTCCTTCCTGGTCTACCAGCAGCGGCTGCACGCCTGGCAGCGCGAAGCCCGCGTGGCTGGGTTTTGACGGCGTAATGCCCGCCAAAGAACTGAGCATGATGCCGGCTGTCTCGGTTTGCCACCAGGTGTCTACCACCGGGCAGCGCTCTTTGCCCACGTGAATGTGGTACCAATGCCAGGCTTCTTCATTAATGGGTTCACCCACCGAGCCCAGCACTTTCAAAGAATCCAGACTATAAGATAACACGTGGTCCAGGCCGGAAGCCATCAAAGACCTGATGGCGGTAGGCGCGGTGTAGAAAATGTTCACGCCGAATTTGTCAATCACCTGCCAGAAACGGCCCGGGTCTGGGAACGTGGGCACGCCCTCAAACATTAAACTGGTTGCCCCAGACAACAACGGACCATACAGCAAATAGGAGTGACCGGTAATCCAACCCACATCGGCAGTACACCAGTAAATGTCGCTTTCCTCGTATTGGAACACGTTTCTAAACGTGTAATCTGTATAGACCATGTAGCCGCCGCAGGTGTGTACTACGCCTTTGGGTTTGCCGGTGGAGCCTGAGGTGTACAAGATGAAGAGCATGTCTTCTGCATCCATTTCCTCTGCGGGGCAGTTTTTGTCAACGTGCTCTAGTTCTTCGTGGTACCAGACATCACGGCCTTCCACCATGTTCACGGCCCAGCCCACGCGGTCTACCACCACCACTTTCTCCACGCTGGTGCAGTCTTCCAGGGCTTCGTCTACCACGCGTTTCACGGGAATCTGCTTGGAGCCGCGGTTGAGTCCGTCTGAGGTGAGCACCACTTTGGCCTGGGCGTCATTGATTCTATCGGCCATGGCCGTATGCGAGAAACCGGCGAAGATCACTGAATGCACCGCGCCAATCCTTGCACAGGCCAGCACGGCAAACGCCAACTCCGGAATCATGGGCATGTAGATGCACACGCGGTCGCCTTTCTGCACGCCGTTGCGCTTGAGAATGTTGGCCATCTGGCAGACTTTCTCGTGCAGTTCGCGGTAAGTGAAGCGTATGTAGCGTTCTTTGGGATCATTGGGTTCCCAGATGAGGGCCAGCTTGTTGCCGCGTTTCTCCAGGTGGCGGTCCAGGCAGTTCTCGGTGATGTTGAGCTTGCCGTTCACAAACCATTTCACGTTGGGCTCCTCAAAGTTCCAGTCCAGCACTTTGTCCCACTTCTTTTTCCAGGTGAAATTCTCGGCAATGTTTCCCCAGAACTCCTCTGGGTTGTCAACGCTGTGTTGGTAGGCTTGCTGGTATTCTTCTAAAGATTTTATGCGGTAGTCCATGTTTGGTAGGTCAGGTTAGGCGGTTGGGATTGGGGTTTCCTCAAACTAAGGAAAGGAAAAATGATGGATTCTTTCTTCCGAAGGCAACTTATTAAAATTTTATCAAAAGTGCGCGGTTTTGTCCGTTTTCGGGCTCATTTCCAGAAATGAGCCCGAAAACGGAAACTTACCTCTTTTTTGGTGAGGGGCAGAAGGCGAAGTTTACTCAGCGCCTACGCCTAAATACGTACGCAGTTTCTCAGATTCAAACTTGGCCGCCGCCGCCGGTTCTGGTTTTAACAGCGAGACAATAATGCCCACTAGGAAAGCGCTGGACATGGACACCAAGGCCGGATTTTTGAGCGGGAAAATAGCTTCAGGATAGCCCATAATGTCTACCATAATGGTTGGGCTGAGAACGATTAAAATCAACGAAAGTGCGGCCCCGGTCACAATGCTCCAGACCGCGCCCTGGGTGGTGAACTTCTTCCAGATAATGGACATAAGCAGGGCCGGGAAGTTAGCGCTGGCCGCAATGGAAAACGCCAGGCCCACCATAAACGCCACGTTCTGGCCCTTGAACACCAAGCCCAGCAGAATAGAAAGAATTCCCAAAGCAATGGTGGCCCGGCGGGCTACTTTCATTTCTCCTTTTTCGTCAGAAACGCCTTTTTTGAACACGTGCACATACAAATCATGCGAAATGCTGGACGCGCCCGACAAAGTCAAACCGGCCACCACGGCCAGAATGGTAGCGAAAGCCACGGCCGCAATAAAGCCCAGGAACGCGGTGCCGCCGGTCTGTTCGGCCAAAAGCAAAGCGGCCATGTTGCCGCCTTTGTCCAGGCCTTCAATGGCGGGTTTTCCCACCAAGGCCATGGCCGAAAAACCGATCAAAAACGTGAGCAGATAGAAATAGCCGATGAAACCCGTGGCCACAAACACTGATTTACGCGCGGCTTTGGCGTCTGGCACGGTGTAAAAACGCATGAGAATGTGCGGCAGGCCCGCGGTGCCCAGCATCAAGGCCAAACCCAGGGATAGCGCATCAAACGGATTGGTGATGTAGCCGCCCGGCGAAAGCATTGCCTGGCCGTACTGCGTGCTCACTGCTTCCAACAGATTGCCGGGGCTAAACCCGAACTTCGCCAAAGACAAAAGCACCAGCACCGTGGCGCCGCTCAACAACAACACCGCTTTAATAATCTGCACCCAGGTAGTGGCAATCATGCCGCCAAACAGCACATATAGGGTCATCACCGCGCCCACAATCACCACGGCAATCTCGTATTCCAACCCAAACAAGGTCTTGATCAGGCCGCCGGCGCCCACCATTTGGGCAATCAGGTAAAATGAAATAGTGAGCAAAGAACCCACCGAAGACGCAATTCTGATGGGTCGTTGCCGCAACCGATAGGCCACTACATCGGCGAAGGTATATTTGCCCAGGTTACGTAGCGGTTCGGCAATGAGGAACATGATCAAGGGCCAGCCCACCAGGAACCCGATGGAATAGATTAAGCCGTCATAGCCTTTGGTAGCCACCATGCCCGCAATGCCCAGAAAAGAAGCGGCGCTCATGTAGTCGCCGGCCAGGGCCAGACCGTTCTGGAACCCCGAGATGTTGCGCCCGGCGGCGTAGAACTCAGAACCGGTTTTGGTTTTTTTGGCGGCCCAGTAGGTAATGTACAGCGTAACGGCCACAAACAGGAAAAACATGGCAATGGAGACCGGGTTGGCGGTGCCCAAGGTAGAGGCAGTTGGCGTAGCCTGCAAAAGAACGAACGAAGAAAGCATTGTTTGCGCGGGTGGTTAGTAGAGGTGGGAGTTCGGTCAGGAAATCTTGTTTTTGAGCTCTTCCACAGAGGCATCGTATTTGTTGTTCGCCCAGAAAACGTACACGCCCGTCAGGAGCCAGGCAAACAGAATAATACCCAGGCCCACGGGTATGGCCAGCGTGGTGTAGTCGCCAATTTTGGTGGCCAGCAGCTCTTTGTCAAACGCCACCAGCAGCAGAAACCCGAAGTACACCGCCAGCATGGCAAACGTGAGCACCAATGACACCGACCACCGCTGCTTGACCAGTTTTTTGAAGGCGGCGCTCTCCAGAATGGCAGTTGAATTGGCTGATGGTTTAGGCTCGTTTTCCATGGATTGGTAGATTTTATAACCGGTGTAAGGTCTTCGGGCGAACAAGTGTTCGGGTAAAAACTATATATTCCAAATCTAATATGCTGATTTTTTGACGAATTGCCGCGGTATGGAATTTAAAAATATTATTTCAGAAGTGGTTTGACGAAGCGAAGCATAGAGCCGACTTTGGTTTTCCTGGCTTTTTATTTCCGTTTTCGGGCTCATTTCTGAAAACGGAGCCAAAAACGGAAGTAGAAACAGTAGATTTTTAGCCGATGGGAATTTAGAGGTGAGCAGAATTATTTACCTTTCGCGGCTGTTTCAAAAGAGAAAATTACCAAGATAAATACCATGCTCATCAGCAATCACAGCGGGAAACGTCTGGAGGCGGGCTTAGACGAAGCTGGACGCGGCTGTCTGGCCGGGCCCGTGGTGGCCGCGGCCGTCATTCTTCCGCCAGATTACCACCACGCGCTGCTCACCGATTCCAAACAACTCACCGCCAAACAGCGGGATTTGCTGCGCGGCGAGATTTACAAAGAGGCCGTGGCCTGGGCCGTGGGCGAGGTGAGCCCGCAGGAAATTGACGAAATTAACATCTTAAACGCCTCTTTTCTGGCCATGCACCGCGCCCTGGACCAACTGCCCCAGGTGCCGGAATATCTGTTGGTGGACGGCAACCGGTTTACGCCCTACAGAAACGTGCCCCACGCCTGCATGGTCAAAGGCGACAGCCGGTTTTTTCACATAGCCGCGGCTTCTGTGCTGGCCAAAACGCACCGAGATGAACTGATGAGCCGTTTATCTGAAGAATTTCCGGAGTACGGCTGGGCCCAGAACGCCGGGTACCCCACCGCCGTGCACCGCCGGGGAATTGCGCAGCACGGGCCTTGTTCACACCACCGCCTCACGTTCAAACTCCTGCAAGCGCAGCCAGAACCAGATGCTGTACTGGTAACATAAAGCAACCGCCATTTTCGGCTTCATTTCCAGAAATGAGCCCGAAAACGGAAAGTCTTTTTGCCAGAGGAAAACAGTAACTTCAAAGGTGTCATTTCTTAAATGTTCGGGTAGCGCTTATGCTTTATTAGAGGAAGTTCAAAAATTTGGTCATAGAAAAAGCGTTTTCGGGCTCATTTACAGAAATGAGCCCGAAAACGCTTTCCGGTATAAGGATTGTAAGAAAGTTCTGTTACTGCGGTTTCAGCTTCAACAGATCCAGGAACAGACTGAAACTGTCCAGGCTGGAGGCGCCGTCATTGAAGGTGTCAAAGGTGAGCGGTTTCACAATGTAGCCGTTCACGCGCAGGTTCTGGGCGGCCAGCCGGTCTGAGTCTTCATTGGACGTGGTCATGATGAACACGCTGATGTGGGACAGAAACGGGTCTCGGCGCAATTCCTCCAGAAACTCAATGCCATTCATTTTGGGCATGTTGATGTCCAGCAGAATAATGGTGGGGGCGGGGTTCAGTTTGGGTACTCCGGCATCGCCGCGAAGCATGGAAAGCGCCTCACGCCCATTTTTAGCTTTGTGCAGCGGAACCATCACCTTGATTTTTCTCAATTCACGCTCCACGCTCATGGCGTCAAGGTAATCGTCTTCCACTAACAAAATACTAGCTTGGGATTCACTCATAAGTATATTTTAAGTTCTAAGTAGGTCTCTAAATTAAGATTCTCAAGCAGCCAGGGTTTCTTTGGGCCACTGAAAGGTGAAGGTGGCGCCTTTGCCCAGGTCTGAGTGTACCCAGATGCTGCCGCCGCGCCGTTCAATGATTTTCTTCACAATGGCCAGGCCCACCCCCGTGCTTTCTACGGCATCGCGCTCCTGTAAGGTTTGAAATAACACGAATATTCTCTCATGGTACTCCGGTTCAATGCCCGGGCCGTCATCTATCACTGAGAATTTATGCATCTCTGGGGTCTCTTTGTACTCTATGGTCACGTTGCCCGTGTCTTGGTGGTGGTACTTAATGGCATTGCTGATGAGGTTGGAAAACACCTGCTGCAACTCTACCCGGGCGGCTTTTAACGTGGGCATACGGTCTGAGAAATGAATCTTGAAACCAGCCGGTGGGTTGAGCATGTCTACCACTTCATAAAGCAGCGCCTGCACATCTACGGTCTCCACTTCCAGGTTTGACTTGCCAATGCGGGCCAGGGCCAGAATACCGTTGATCAGGTTTTCCATGCGGTGCACCCGTACGCGCATCATCATGAGGTATTCCAGCACGTGCGGCGGCAACTCCTTGCCCATGTCTTCCTCCACCCACCTTGAGGCGTTCTCTATGCCGCGCAGCGGGGCTTTCAGGTCATGCGACACCACGTAGGCAAACTGGTCCAGCTCTTTGTTTTTGCTGTCCAGCTCAGAGAAGGTCTTGTCAATGGTGGCCGCCATGCGGTTGAGCGAGTCAGAAAGACGGGTCAGTTCATCGTTCTCATTGTCCTCAATCTGGGTTTTGTACTCGCCGTAAGAGATGCGGTCTGCCAGGTTCACCATTTTCATGATGCGCCTTGAGATAAGCCGGGTGATGTAGTAGGCCCAGACCATGCCCAGGACCACAGAAATAATGGTGAGGGTGGTGGAAATGCGGCGGGTATCTGCTATACTTTGCTCCAGGCGGTTCTTGCGCACCTCGCGCACCTGGTACTCAATGCTGTTGAAAGCCTTGAAATAGATACGCATGCGGTCTGTGAGGCGCTTGCCTTCCTCATTGAGCACCAGATAGCCGTGGTCCAGGGTGGTGATGCCGCGCACGGTGGCCCCGGCGGCCACTTCCTTCTCCTTCTCAACAATCAAAAGCTCCGCGAAATCATAGCGCCATTTCTGGTGCAGTTCCTCAATTTCCTTCACGCGGCTCAGCTGCTCTGGTTTCTCTTTCACGTAATCTTTCAGGAGGGAGAACAGGCCAGGCAGGTCACGGGCCGCCACATAATAAGGGTCCAGAAAGGTTTTATTGCCTGTGAGCAGGAAACCGCGCATGCCGGTCTCCATGTCAATAAGGTTCCGCTGCAGAGAGGCCGAGGTACGCGTGATGTTCTGTGAGTCGGCCACAAAGTTGGAGTTGGCGATCACATCTTCAGAAAGGCGGTAGTTCACAATGGCCACCGCCGTGAAAATAAAGGAAATCAGTACAAAGCCAGCAAACAGCTTGGTTGAAAGATTCATGTAGGGTTCAGTTAACCACAGATTCCCATCTGTGGCAGGGTATAGGCAAAAGCAGCCGTTCTTTGCCCGTTCAGGCAAAGCGGCTGCACAAAAATATATTTTTTACGGAAGTATCCTACTGGGCCAAAGCCCGGCAGGTGTATTCCTCTATCTGTTCTTGCCCCAAAGGGGTAGCGCACCCGCGCAGATAATAGACCACCACTACCTTAAACAACTCCTGGTACCCAAAGCGGTTGGCCGGGAACAGAGCTGGGTTGGTGAGGCCTTGCATCTGGCTCAGGAACATGCGCACCACCAATTCTGGCAGAAGGTCTGCTTGCAGGTACCCCAGCGCTATGCTCTGCTGCAGCAGCGGTTTGAGGTATTCCTCAGAGAGCGTGCGCATGTACAGGTGCAGCCGCACCCAAGACAAAGGGTAATGGTCCCGCAAATCCTGCACAAAGTCATGATTCAGGGAATACACTTCCTCCAGGGTAAGTTGCAGCATCTGCAGCAGGGCTTCCAGCGGATGCTCTGTAGTGGCCAGCACCTGATTTAGGGCCGCCTGCCGTTCTTTAATGGAATGCTGAATGCAATGCTGTACCAGTTCTTTCTTGGTGCCGGCAATACCCAGCAAGGTTCCCCTTGAAATTTCCAGGTCATCCAGCAGGGTTTCAAGAGAAATATTCTCAATTCCCTTATGCTCAAAAATGACCAACGCCTCATTTAAGATTGTCTCCCTGAAACTCATACTTCCCCCCATCTTTGTGTTCCCGAGCGGTGTGCTGAAATTTAACTTTAAACCAGACGAAGTAAGATGAGCCCGGCTTCCGCATCAAGAAATCATACCATAAAGAAAAGAATACGAGCCAGATTTGAGAAAGGTTATTGTATTTTTAGTTAAATCTTTTGCGGTATTTATGGTTTATGGAAAGAAATGATTGTTGTAATATCGTCAAAGCTGGGCCTAGACCAACTAAATTCAATAATAAACCGCCCTTTATGCTTTTGTTCTTAGGGGTTAAAATTAAACTATAACAAGATGGGCATATGGTTGATTTTGTGCTGGTGCAATTTTTTAAGGACTCTTTTGCTCGTTGATTTTGAGTTTAGAAAACCGGTCTAATTGCCTACTTTTGTTTAACTGTCACCTGACTATAAGCAAGACCTTTATATGGAATTAAAGAAAATAGCACTCAATGATGTGCATGAAGCGCTGGGAGCCAAAATGGTGCCGTTTGCCGGCTACAACATGCCGGTGCGCTACTCATCTGACCTGGACGAACACCACACCGTGCGCAAGGCCGTGGGCATTTTTGACGTGTCGCACATGGGGGAGTTTCTGGTGTCTGGACCGCAGGCGCTGGACTTGATTCAGCGGGTTACGTCTAATGACGCTTCTAAACTCACGCCGGGCAAAATTCAGTACTCATGCCTGCCCAACCAAAACGGCGGTATTGTAGATGATCTGCTGGTGTACTGCCTGGCCCAGGATGAATATATGCTGGTGGTCAACGCCTCCAACATTGAGAAAGATTGGAACTGGATCAGCCAATTCAACACCAACGGCGCCGAGTTGAAAGACATTTCGGACGACCTCTCCTTGTTTGCAGTGCAGGGACCTAAGGCCGCAGCGGCACTGCAGAGTCTTACGCAGGTAGATTTGGCCAACATGGCCTACTACACTTTTGACAAAGGCGAGTTCGCGGGCGTGCCCAACGTCATTATTTCGGCCACGGGCTACACGGGTGCGGGCGGTTTTGAGATTTACGTTCCCAATGAAAACGCCAAAGAAGTGTTTGAGAAAATCATGGTGGCTGGCGCCGAACACGGCATCAAACCCATTGGCCTGGGTGCCCGTGATACGCTAAGGCTGGAAATGGGCTACTGCCTGTACGGCAATGACATCACTGATGAAACCTCGCCGCTGGAAGCCGGTTTGGGCTGGGTAACCAAGTTCACCAAAGACTTCACCAACGCCCAGAACCTGAAAGCCCAGAAAGAGCAAGGCGTAACCCGCAAATTGGTAGGCTTTGAGATGATGGAGCAGGGCATTCCGCGCAGCCACTATGAAATTGTGAACGCCGCCGGCGAAACTATTGGCGAAGTTACCTCGGGCACCATGTCGCCATCTTTAGGCAAAGGCGTAGGCCTGGGCTACGTGCAAACCGACTACACCGTCCCCGGCACCGAAATCCTGATCAAAGTGCGCAACAAGCAACTCAAAGCGCAGATTGTGAAACTACCTTTCTATAAACCAGCGGTATAAACGAGTTCTGAGTCTTGAGTTCTGAGTCCTGAGTTGGAAATTCAGGTCGAACCGAGGTTCAAGCCATGGAACAAGTTGTGGCGTTTTTGGCTTCGTTTTCAGAAATGAGCCCGAAAACGCCACTATTTTTATAGAACCTCAGGACTCAGAACTCAAGACTCAAGACTCAGAACTCTATTCAAGAGACTCAGGACTCAGAATTCAAGAACTCAGAACTTCCTAAAAATGCCCTCCATAGACGTTTGTTTTAGCCCAGATTTGTTGCCCTTGTATAACCTGAAAGGGAAGATTGCCATTGCCGTAGATGTGTTGCGGGCCACCTCCAGCATGGTCACCGCGCTGGCCCACGGCATTACGCACATTGCGCCGGTGCGCCAGTTAGACGAATGTTTGGCATACAAAGAACAGGGCTATCTGGTGGCCGCGGAGCGCGACGGCGTGAAAGCCGATGGGTTTGACCTGGGCAATTCGCCGTTTCATTACCAGGAAGAAAGCGTGCGCGGCAAATTTCTGGCCATGACCACCACTAACGGCACCCAGGCCATTCAACTGTCTAGGGCCGCCGATGAAGTCTTAGTTGGAGCCTTCCTGAACCTGGGCGCCGTGGCCGACTATGTGAAAAAAGCGAACAAAGACGTGGTGGTGGTGTGCGCCGGCTGGAAAGGCCTGTTCAATCTGGAAGACACGCTGTTTGCCGGAGCCCTGGCAGAGCGCTTGGAAGGCCACTTCACCCTGGACCATGACGCCACCCTGGCCGCCTACCACCTCTACCAAACTGCCAAGGCTGATTTGCTGGGTTTCCTGTCTAAATCAAGTCACGTGCAACGCCTGGAGCGCCTGCACATTCTGCCCGACATTGAGTTCTGCCTGCAAGAAGACGTCTATGATTTAGTGCCCGTGCTGCAAGGCGATTTTCTGTTAATTGCGCAAAAGTAAATTATACTTGATTTCTGTTTTCGGGCTCATTTCTGGAAACGAAGCCGAAAACGGAATTGGTAAAGACACTCGCAGGGCTTCCAGACACTCCTAGGTCTTTTGAGGTGCGGTATAGCAGCAGTTTAACGAAGCTACAGAATCTACATTTTACCGTTTTGGGGCTCATTTCTGAAAATGAGCCCCAAAAACGGAAATTTTTTTAGCCGCGGAGTTTAGGGTTGTTCTGGTGGCGATCTTTGTCTCTTGACGTGCGTTTCTCCATGCCTTTGGCGAAGGCCTCCGTCATGTTCACGCCGGTTTGGTTGGCCAGGGTCAGGAGCACAAACAAGACATCGGCCATCTCGCCGGCCAAGTCCACGTCCTCATCGCTTTTCTTGAAACTCTGGTCGCCGTAGCGGCGGGCGATGATGCGCGCTACTTCGCCCACTTCCTCGGTGAGAATGGCCAGGTTGGTGAGCTCCGAGAAATATCTTACGCCCACTTCCTTGATCCAGGTGTCTACCGTCTGTTGTGCTTCTTCTATGGTCATGTTTATGAATTGCTGATTGTTATTGGCTGATGATTAATTGCTGGGTGCGCAGGATAGAAGCTTACTTATTTTGTTGGCGTTCTCACCAACAAAATAAGTAAGCTTCTATCCTGTTTTTTCGGTGCCATCACTTTCATAGTGAAATTTTCGTTTTCGGGCTCATTTCTGGAAACGGAGCCAAAAACGGAAACCAAGTATTACTCCCTGTTCTGCGAATCTATGAAAATGGTCACCGGGCCGTCGTTGACCAGGCTCACCTGCATGTCGGCCCCGAAGATGCCGGTGGGCACGGGTTTGCCTAGTTCCTGTTCCAGCAGCTGGTGAAACTGCTCGTACAGCGGGATGGCCACGGCGGGCGGGGCGGCGTTGCTATAGCTGGGGCGGTTGCCTTTCTTGGTCTGCGCGTACAACGTGAACTGGCTGATCAGCAGAAGGCCGCCTTGCACGTCTTGCACGCTCAGGTTCATCTTGTCATCGGCATCAGAGAAAATACGAAGTTGGGTAATCTTCTTGGCGGTCCAGGCCAAATCCTCAAGGGTGTCAGTAGCGGTAAAGCCGGCCAATACCAATATGCCCTGGTCAATATGTCCTTGAATATGCCCGTCAATGGTGACGCTGGCCTGGCGCACCCGCTGTAGTAATACCCGCATTATGGTTGTTTTTGACTGTTGCTTGGGCGGCAAGTTAAAAATAAAACCGCATCTGTGGCCTTTTGAGCCCTATTCTCTAAATTGATGGGCAGCGTACGCTGAAGCGGCGGTTTTTCCGTTATTTTTGTAGTTCCTGAATTCCCTGAATCTGTTTGGGGGCTTAGACTTGCAGAATGCCAAAAAAGACAATTTACTGGCTTTGTGGGGCGGTGGTGCTGGTGGCGCTGGGCTTCTATGGGTTTTCTAAGTGGACCGAGGCGCGCCAAAAGGTGAACCTCTGGACCCTGGTGCCCGACGATGCCGTTTTTGTGGTGGAAACCAACAACGCGCCCCGGTTTGTGGACCAGCTGCAGCAGTCAGATTTGTGGGCCTCGGTGTCCAGAATGCCCTTTGTCCTGCGCCTGGAAGACCAACTGGCCTTGCTAGACAGCCTGTCCACCACCAGAACTCAACTCCGCAACTTCCTCACCAAAAAGAATATTCTGGTGTCTCTGCACGTGATGGGCCGCTCAGAACCAGAACTCATTTATTATGTGCCCGTGAGCACGGTGGCCGAGCACCGCTACGTAAGAACGCTCATGGAAAACGTGGGCAAGGCCGGCGAGTTCAGGCAGGAAGTACGCGACTACCAGGGCGTGCAGATCACCGATGTCATTCATAAGACCAACAAAGACAACCTCTCGTTTTTCAGTTATCATAACAACCTGATCATCAGTCCCAGTCCGGTGCTGGTGGAGGAGATTGTGCGCAAGATTAACCGCGGGCAGCTGGAGTCGCCGGCCAAGGAATACAAGAACACCAATTACCTTACGCAGGCAGACGTGTTCGCCAATGTGTTCATCAATTACCGGCACCTGCCAGATTTGCTGGGCGTGTTTTTGAAGAAAGATCTGCTGGATGACGTGAACCTGCTCAGTAGCCTGTGCCGCAATAGTATGCTGGAACTCAAACTGCAGAATAATCGCCTCTTTTTAAACGGCTTCTCTAACCCAGAAACCGTGGAAGGTTCTTTGTTCAGCCGTTTGCAGGACCACAGCGCCAAAAGCTTTAAGGTGCGCGAGTTCATGCCTAACCGGGCGGCGGTGGTGCTGCACTTGGGCCTGAACCAGATGGGCGCGCTTAGGCAGGAACCGGGCAAGGTGAACGCGGCGTTTGTAGACACGCTGGCCAATTCGTTCTCAGGGGAGCTGGCCTTGTGCTACCTGGAGTCACATGATGTCCGGTCATCGCCGGAGAAAATCTTGTTTGCGCAGGCCTCCAACCCAGCCTACACCCAGTCATTGCTTAACCGGCTGCAGCCAAACCCCACCGGCGGCACCTCAGAAAAACACGGCACCCGCACCATCAGGCTGCTCAATGCCAAGGAACTTCCCCAGCAATTGTTCGGGGATGCCTTCAAGGGGTTTGAGCAGATTTACTACACCACGCTGGTAGATTATATTCTGTTCACCGATGACGTGGCCACCATGCGCGCGCTGCTCAATGACGTGGAAGCCGGCAACGTGTGGAGCAAGTCCAAGGCGCTGCAGCCGTTGCTGGAGGAGATGCAGCAGGAAGACAACGTGGGCCTTTTCATTAACACGGCCAACGCCTGGAACCTGCTGGTGCGGGCCATGAATCCGCAGAAAGGAGTGAGTTTGCAGGGCAATTCGTCTATTTTCAAGAAATTCAACTACTTCAGTTTCCAGTTCAGCGCCGCCGAAAACCAGTACTACACCAGCATCTTGCTGCGCCACCAGGAAGAATCTACCGTGAAAGAGGCGCTGGCGCGCGAAGGCATCAGGCAGGAAGATGTGTTCAATCTTAAAAAACAGGTGCTCAACGGTCCGTTCCTCACGCAATACCCCATTGACAATTCTGAGGAAGTGGTGGTGCAGGATTCGGCGCTGGTCTTGCAGGGCCTGGCCGCCAACCTGAACAAACGCAACTGGACCGACACGCTCTCGGCGCGCGTGGTGGGGCCGGTGCTGCAGCTGCCCTACGGCGAAGACAAGCGCCTGAAATATTTCTTCGCCACGGCCAACAGCATCTACGGCATTGACAAAAATGGGCGCGACATTGATAATTTCCCGTTCACGCTAGGCGATTCCTTGCTCTTGCAGCGCCTCACCATGTTTGACTATGACCGCAACGGTACGTACAAGCTGGCCGTGGATGATGCGCTGGGCAACCTCTTCATCCTAGACATGCAGGGCACATTGCAACCGGGCTTCAACCCCTTACGGCTGGACGGCCGACTGGCCGCGCCGCCCCAGCATTTCAAGGTCAACGGCCGGAACGTGCTGCTGGTGGTGCTGGAGAACGGCTACATTTATGCGCTGGGCGAGCAGGGCGACCCGTACCCGGGCTTCCCCATTAACCTGAACACCACGCTCAAGTCGGGTCTTTTCTCTAAGTTGGGCATCTCGTTCAGGCGGTCACAGTTCACCACGGTCACGCAGGGCGGTGAGGTGGTCACCTTTGATTTGACCGGCGAAATTGTGCAGCGTGAGCAGATGCTCAGGCCGCACAAGCGCAGCTCATTTGAGATGATCCCCGAAGCCTCTGGCAAGTCGTTTATCATTGCGCGCTCAGACCCGGGCCGCGTGGCGCTGTTCAGCCAGGACCAGAAACTGCTGCTAGATAGGCGATTTGTGACTTCGTCTAAGAAAGTGGTGCAGTATTTCCATTTTGGGGGAGACCGCAAGTTGTATGTGATCACGGAGACCGGACCGCGCAAAGCCTACGTGTTTGACGTGCAGGCCAAGCCGCTGGGGGAGGAGCCCATCAATGCCAGCTACCCAGTGAGCGTGCGGTTCAACGAAGTGGAAAACCAGTACATTCTCTTTGCAGCCTACAACAACCTAGTGCAGAAAATCACCCTGCAGGGAAGAGATTAAGCTTTTGTATTTCCGTTTTCGGCCTCATTTCTGGAAATGAAGCCGAAAACGAGAAGTGATAAAGAAGTTTAAACAAATCCTTCCAGTCGCTTTCGGATTTTTCTATCTATTCGCTCCTCAGAAAAAACCTTAAATCCCCACTTAATTCGCTATTTCGGATTTATCAATCCCGAACAGCCTGAATCCCGGACAGCGTGACAGCACAAACAGTGTGGTTTTCTGATTTTCCGTTTTTGGGCTCATTTTCAGAATTGAGCCTGAAAACGGTAGGAAACAGAGGGCAGTCATCGAAATCCTTCCTCAATCAATTTTCCTTTAAACTGGAACAAAAAATATTTTTTCCACAACATATGTATATACAATAAATGTTTATACATTTGCATCATCAAAACATTAAACACTCAAAGACATGAAATTTAGAAACACAGTTTTAGCGGTAGTATTGGCCATGGTGACCTTCGGGTTTGCGGGCAAAGGTGTTGACTACAAAGTGGTGAAAAACCAATCTAAAGTAGCCTGGACAGGTTCTAAAGTAACCGGCGAGCACGCAGGCTTGATTAGCGTGGCAGACGGCAAATTGACCTCAGACGGGAAAAACATTTTGGGTGGAACCTTCACCATTGACATGTCTTCTATCACCGTTACAGACATCACCGATGCCAAGATGAACCAGAACCTGGTGGGTCACCTGAAGTCAGATGATTTCTTCGGGACTGCCAAATACCAGACTTCTACCTTGGCCATCACCAAAGTGACGCCTACCAAAACCAAAGGCCAATATGTGGTGAAAGGTGATTTGACCATCAAAGGCATTAAGAACGCCATTGAGTTCCCGGCCACCATCACGCACGTGGGCAACCAAATCAAAGCCAAAGCCAACATCAAAGTAGACAGAACCAAATATGACATCAAATACGGTTCAGGTTCTTTCTTTGACAACCTGGGCGACAAAGCCATCAACAATGACTTTGTGTTGGCCGTTGACCTGGTAGCCCAGAAATAAGGCACCCAAACCTTCGGGTTTTAGCAAGTATTTCACCTAAGCAGAAAGTCCGTTTTGGGGCTCATTTTCAGAAATGAGCTCTAAAACGGACTTTTTTTGTTTCGGCCTTTTAATTAAAATAGAAAGTCTTGCGCCTTACATCTTGATACTTGTGTCTTTCACTTAGTTGCTCCGGAGCCAGCCTTTTCTATAGAAATAATACACCATGCCCGTGACTACCAGGGCCATGACTACCAGCAAGGTCAGGTAGCCGTAGGGGTGGTAGAGTTCTGGCATGTTGAGCGGGTTGATGCCGCCGCGCGGGTTCTCACGGGAGAAGTTCATGCCGTAGAGCCCCACAATAAAACTCAGCGGAATGAAGATGGTGGAGATGATGGTGAGCACTTTCATGACCTCGTTCATGCGGTGGCTCACGTTGGAGAGGTACAGGTCTGAGAGGCTGCTGGTCATCTCTTTGTAGTTGTCTACCAGGTCCATGAGCTGGATGGTGTGGTCATAGACGTCTTTGAAATAAATCTCCAGTTCGTCGGGCACCAGGTCATCTTCCATGCGCATGAGCTCGTTGATCTTGTCGCGCTCCGGCCAGACAATGCGGCGCACTTTCACCACTTCGCGCTTGAGGTCCAGGATTTGGGAGAGCAAAGAACGGCTGGGGTTGTCAAAGAGGCAGTCTTCCAGTTCCTCAGCGTACTCGCCAATTCTGGCCATAGCCGGGAAGTAGTAGTCAGTGATGGTGTCCTGCACGGCGTACATGAGGTAGGAGATGGGCCGTTTTCTAATGCTACCTTTGCCTATGCGCAATCTTTCGCGCAGCGCCTCCAGGCAATCCACGTAATCGCTCTGCAAGGTGAGCACATAATTCGGGCCGGTGAACATAGACAATTGCCGGTCTTCCAGGCGGTGTTTGTCATTGAAGGTAATCATGCGCGACACAATGAACAACCGGCCGCTGTCTTCCTCCACCTTGGGGCGCTGGTAATCATTGAGCACGTCTTCCATCTGCAGCGGGTGAATCTGGAAATCATCGCGCAGTTTTTCCAGCAGGCCTAAATCAGAATAGCCGCGCAGGTCAATCCAATGGTTCAGGTTGGGGTTGGCGGCCAGCGCTTCCTGCAAGGCCGTGTACGACGCACATTCCTGCTCCAGAAAAGACTCCTGGCTATACGACATCAAAAACAGGCGCGGCGGAAGGGCGGTTTCTGGCAAGGAGAGCGTGCCCGGGCGCTGCCCCACTTTGCGGGAAAGGGTGGAGGGCCTGAGCGGTTTGGGCGTGTGGTGATTGGTCATGCAGGCACGGTGGCTTGTTGATGAGTTGAGACTTTTACGTAGGCCCGTGAAAACGGTGGAGCGCGGGCGGTGGTTGCCGGTGCCCAGTACGTAACCCCGAAGTAAGGAAAGTTTTCCTGTTTTCGGGCTCATTTTCAGAAATGAGCCCGAAAACAGAAAGCGCCAACCCAATTCTCAGGGTTTCTATGACGGAGTTTTAAGCGAAAACCTATTGTTGAACCAGGCCGTGTTTCTCAAACAGCGCCTGTACCTGCGGCACCAGGCTGGTCCTTACTTCCACGGTGAGGCGGCAATCCAACTGAAAATCCTGCTGCAGCACGGGCAAATCAAAGTCCTTGACCACGCGCATGATGTCGTTCATTTGTTCATAGCTGAATTGCACGGTGAGCAGGGCGGTTTCATGGCGTTCCTCTATCTGGGCCAGGGCCAAAGCTTCTGCGGTGGCGGTTTTGTAGGCATGGATCAATCCGCCCACGCCCAGTTTCACGCCCCCAAAGTACCGGATTACCACTACCAGCACGTTGCTCAGGCCCGCCGCCCGAATCTGACCCAAGATTGGATCCCCTGCTGAGTGATTGGGCTCGCCGTCATCATTGGCGCGGTAGGTGGCTTTGTCAGCGCCCAGCAGGTAGGCGTAACAGTGGTGCCGGGCATCAAAATACTCTTTGCGGAGGGCCTGCAGAATCTCTTTCACTTCTTCCTCAGAGCGCACCGCGTACGCCCTGGCAATGAACTTGCTGCCTTTCTCTTTGTACAAACCCTCTACCGGGGCGCGAAGGGTGCGGTAGGTGTCTTCTGCCATGCCTGCGAAGGTACAATCAAAAATGACTAGTCGCCAAAAGCCGTTTTCGGGCTCATTTCCAGACTGGAGCCCAAAAACGGCTTTAGAAGGCCTGTTGAATTTCCTGGTACGAAAGCAAGACCAAGGCCAGCACCGCCAGCAGCAAACCCAGCCAGTTGGTGCCGCTCAGCCGTTCTTTGAAAAACAGAATTCCCCCAAACGTGCCCAGCAGAATAATACAGATGTTATTAATTGGGTACAAAAACGCGCCGTCATTGTTAAACGCCGAAAGTGCCTTGATCAAAAAGAAGATAGAAAAGAAGTTAGGAATGCCCAGCCCAATACCCGCCACCGCACTCTTGACTTCGATTTTAGTTTTCTGCACCAACGCCTGGTAACCCAGCGCCAGCGCCCCAATCACCGCCGACGCCGTGAACGTGGAGATGGTAAACGCGCCCGCCTGCTCGGGCTGCAACCACTGGTCATTGGTGTAATTGATGATCACATCGCCCAGACCGGCAGCCAGAAACACCACCAGCGGCAAAGCCCACGCCATGACGCCCATGGGCGCGGCGGCAGGCTCCTGCTTTCGGCGCGAGGTGAACACAATGGCCACCAAGGCCAGCGCAATGCCCATGTAATTCAGGAAAGTGTATTCTTTTAATGTATTCTGAAGCACCAGCAAGCTGAACAGCACCGGAATCACCAGTGAAATCTTCATGGCCACCGTGGCCGCCGACACCCCAATGCGCTGCGTGGTCAAAGCTATCAAATAAAAAGACCCGATGAACAAGGAGCCCAACACCCAGCTAGACAGCATCCAGGGGGAGCCCACGTTCTGGGCCATGATGGGCAGCGCCGTCTGGTCAAACAGCGCACCGGTCACCAGGCAGATCCAGTAATTGACCACAATGGCCTGGAACGTTTGCACCCGGTACCTCTGGAACAGCTTGAAAATGAACACCAACAGCGCATTGAACAACACGCACAATACTAAATACAGCATATGATAGGGATCCCTGGAAAACGGGGCCGCAAAGATAGCAGATTCAAAAAGAAGCGAAGGGATTTCTTAAAACTGGACCCTGGCCCGTGGTGGATAAACCGGCCGCAAGACAAATTTGGCGGTCTTTTACAGGAAATCTGGCCACTGATGCAAAGGCAGGCCGGTCAGTTTCTTTAGCGTCGCCACATCCTCGCGGTAAAAGCTGGCCACCCAGTTTCTTTGGGCAATGTCCAATGAACTACTGTCAGGTTTATTCTTGGGGGCGCCCGCTGTTTTTTCCACCACCTGCAGAAACCATCTCCTCCATACAATGCGGAGGGCATCTGGGAATACGCGGCGGTAAATGCTTTTTAGAAACGTTTGGCTCTGGCCTGACGCAACGGTTCTGGACCATCGGTACAAGCCTGCCCGGCCAACCTGTTTGGTGTCGTTTGCCTTTATTTCCTGTAAGGAAAAGACCGGAGGCAAGCCTAAAAACTGAAAGCAGCCGTTCACAGTAGCCAAGGGTGCTTGCCGTAAATCTTCTGAGGTGATGAGGTAGATGTTCTCTTTCCCAAACGTTTGGAAGTACGCACTGAGCCAATGGGTGTACAGCCCTTCTTGGTAATAAGAAGTAGTACCCACGGCCGTGCTATTTAACTGCCCCAATGCCCGCCCGTTGTCCAGAAGAAAAGACTGTTGGAAAGAGGCCTTTTCAAATCCCATTCCTTTCAGCCATTGGTAATGAGAATACGCCCTGTCTATGGGGTTCCGAAGAATAAAAATGAATTTAGCCTTGGGTGAAACGGCCTTAATTTGCTTAACGGCAACCTCTGACATCATGTAATCAGTAGAGGATTCTCCCTTGTATCTATAGTCGGCACCCTGCGCGAATAAGGCCAGATAATTTTTCATGTGTGTTTCCCATCTGGGTGGGGAAGAAAAAAAAGCGGGCTCTTTGTCAGCACTCATGAAGATGTCAGGATGTTGCGCTAAGTATAAATGAAGGCTGGAGGTCCCTGATTTGGCAGCGCCAGGAATAAATAGATTTGGCCAGTTCTCTCCGGTGTCCATGCTGGGGTTTTGGTTTATTATCTGTGTAGAAGGTTTAAAGATATAGAATGCACCCGAATTTTTCTGGAAGTGGCCTACGCTGACGTTTCTCACCAGCCAAAGCAGTGTAAGTTATTCCGCAGATAATCTATTGGGTGTGAATTCTGCATTTATGGCCCTAGCGCAGTAGAACCTTGTCTCAAAGCCGTATATTAGCAGGCTAAAACAAGAGTACCGCTGTGACAAAACCTTATCTGCTGGCATTTGATACTTTGGGGGAGGCTGCTGAGGGGTTTCTGGTGACCACGCAGCATAGCCATAAGCTGCCTTTTGCCATTAAAAGGGTGTTTTGGGTATATGACACCCCAGCCTCAGTGGTACGGGGCCAGCACGCACATGTACACACAGAAATGGTTTTGTTATGCCTGCAAGGAACCGCAACCATTGAGGTGGAAGATGTTGAAGGCAACAAAGAAACCTTTACACTTGCCCAGCCCAACGCCGGACTCTTTTTACCCACCCTGCATTGGTCAAAAATTTACTTGCAACCAACTTCTGTTTTACTTTGCCTGGCATCTACAGACTTTGCGGAAGAAGATTACATTCGTGACTACCAAGTTTTCAAACAAGGAAAAATTAGGTAGTTGAATGGCTGTACCAGACACTATGCTCATCGGAAATATAGGGAAGTATCAGTTTTTAAAGCAAGCTGCTGCCCTGGAGTACCCTCCGGCCTTTGACCAATTCTTGTTTTTAAAGCCCGCCTTTTTAGAACTGCAACCTTGTGAAAACTCAGCCCTCCATTATTCCCTTTTTGACTCCAGGAAAAAGTGGGTAGTAGCTTGCCTAACGGTGCACAGGACAGCAGATTCCTTTGTAAGCCCATGTCAGGCACCTTTTGGGGGAGTGCAACATCTTGTTGATAGTGAGGTGCTTCACTGGTTCTTAGAACTGGTAGAAGTAGACATTAGAAAAGAAGGTGCAACGTCTGTCCAACTCACAACCGCGCCTTCCATTTATGCTTCAGCTCCTTTCGCAATCTTAACAGATATTTTGTTGCGGAGAGGATTTTCAATAGTGGCGTCTGAACAGCACCATTATTTGCCAGTTGAGCAAGGTATTCCATTTCATAGCCTGCTATCCCCAGCCGCAGGAAGACGCCTTAAAAAATGCCACCTCAAAGAGTTTAAGTTTCGGCAGGAACCGTTGGATTTCCTGCCACAGGCTTTTTCATTTCTGGAAAGATGCAGAAAAGAGAAAAAACAGACGCTCTCCCTTACATTACCCAAACTTCAAACCCAAATAACCTCCTTGCCTGACCATTATTTCATTTTTTCGTTGCGTGATGGCGAAGAATTAGTGGCTTTGTCTTTGGTGGTAAAAGTGAATTCTGAGATTTTGTATAATTTTTACCCAGGCAGCCTTGTGTCTTACAACCACTTTAGCCCTGCCATTCACTTGACGGAGGAAATATACCAGTTCGCCCAACTAAATGGGTACACCTGTCTGGATTTAGGAACTTCCCTGGTGGGGGGAGCCTTGAATATACCTTTAATGCGGTTCAAACGAAGTTTAGGAGGGAAAGAAAGCCTAAAGTTTATTTTTAAAAAAGACCTGAAGTAAACAACGCTCCACTAGAATTATACTGAAGCTTACACTACAGTTTTGCTGAAACCTTATTTCCAGGGAATGACAGAAATCCAATTAAAAATTTTAGTGTACCCCGCAGTACTTTTGGGTGTGCTCTTCATGAATTTTGCCCTTCTACAAGGTATAATAATACCCGACGATTGTTATTACCATACACATGGCACCAATTTTATATTCGATCTCTTTTATTCTACCACTAGTGCATCAGGCGGGCACCCAGAAGCTACCCGGTTCAATTTTATCCTTACATTGATAGGTGGCCATTATGCAGCCCGGGCATTCGTCCGTTTTTTAATTAAAAGGTGGCAAGTAACCCAGTAACCTAAGCTTCGGATGTTCTTAAGTTCAGCAGAAGAAGTTTGTTTGGATTCGGTTAATAGCCACTTTCAGGAGAAGAAGACTGATCCCTTAATTAACAGACCGCTATTACTAGCTTCATCATTGATTTTAACAAAATGCAAATCCCCTTCTTTTCCTTCCGTGATTTCCCTGGCGGCCTGACCCAGCAGGTGGAGGAAGCCTTGGTGCAGGAGCTGAGGCAGCAACGGTTAATTCTGGGTCCGACGGTGACAGCGTTTGAGCAGGAGTTCGCGCAGTTGTTGGGAGAAGGAGAAGTTATTGGGGTGGGCAACGGGTATGATGCCCTGGTGCTGTGCCTGAAGGCCTTGGGTATTGGGCCGGGGCAGGAGGTGGTGGTGCCGTCCAACGGGTATATTGCCACGGTGAACGCCGTCATGCAGGTGGGCGCAACGCCCGTCTTCGCGGAGCCGGATGGGGAGACGTATAACATGACGGCGGCTACGGTAACAGCCGTACTCACCGGCAAAACCAAAGCTATACTTCCCATTCACCTGTATGGCCAGAGTTGTGAGCTGACCGATTTGCTGCACCTTACCCAAAAGCAAAACTTATACTTACTAGAAGATTTCGCGCAGGCGCACGGGGCTACGTATAAAGGCCGGAGGGTAGGTACCTTCGGGCAGATCAACGCCACCAGTTTTTACCCCACCAAGAACATGGGCGCCGCGGGCGATGGTGGCGCAGTCACCACCCAAGACCCGGCATTGGCCAACTGGGTGCGGCAACACCATAATTACGGGCAGCAGGAGCAATACGTGTTCGCGCAGGTGGGCATCAATAGTCGGTTAGATTCTTTGCAGGCGGCCGTGCTGCGCGTGAAACTCAAGGTGTTGGACCAATTGAACCATGAGCGTCAGCGGTTGGGGCAACGGTATCATATCGCGCTAGCTAATGTTGGGGATTTGGTGCTGCCGCTGGCTACCCGCGAAGGGGTGGACCATGTGTACCATCTATATGTCATCAGAACTGCGCAGCGCGACCAATTACAGGCTTTCTTGCAAAACAAAGGCATTGGCACGCTCATCCATTACCCGGTTCCGCCGCATTTGCAACCTGCGTATAGGCACCTGGGATTTAAGCCAGGGGCATTTCCGGTAGCAGAAAACTTGGCGAAGACCTGTCTCAGCCTGCCTTTGTTCCCCGGGCTCTCTGAAGCGGAGCAGGACTATATCATCACTCAGATTGAAGCGTTCTTCAGGAGATAATATGTTCTGACCATTTCCGTTTTTCGGGCTCTAGATGGCAAATGAGCTGTAAAATGAAAATATCACCCGCGTTATGTCATTTAGAATTCTCGGAAAGCTTATTCTAAAATAAGAAAGACCTAATCTATACATCACCCGTTTTCGGGCTCATTTCTGAAAATGAGCCCGAAAACGGAAGTGCCATCGCCGGCAAAACCTAAATTTCTTTGTAGTTTGCGCCATGGGGCGGAAGCAGCACATGCGGCAGTTTTTAGGGAATTCCCTGTGGTCTGGGGTGTCTACGGTCACCAAGGCGGGCAGCACGCTCATCATCAATAAGTTACTGGCAGTGTATTACGGGCCCAACGGCATCACGCTGCTGGCGCACTTCCTGAACCTCATCGCTATTCTCACCACGCTTTCCGCTAACGGCATCAACACGGGACTTCTGCGGCATCTGGCTCAAAATGAACCGGGCAGCCAGCGTTACCGCGCTTTTTTCTGGGGCGGGGCCTTCCTGAACCTGGGCCTTTTTCTCATGGCGGTGCTGGCCGTGCTGGTGTTTTCAGATTTTTTTCTGGAGCGGTTTAAAGGCCAGGAAACCAATTTGGGTTGGTTGCCGCTGCTGTTCTTTCTGCTGGTGGTGCTGCTTTTCTGGCATAGTCTGCTGTTGGCGCGGCAGGCGCTTCGGGCGTACGTGGGCATCAATTTTCTTTCTGGCCTTACCAGTGTGGCCGCCGTATGGTGGGCTGCCGGAAGCGTGGATTTGGTCACGGTCTTGCTGTTGTTTCTGGCGGGACAGGCCGTGGGCGCGGTGGTAGGCGCCGTAGTGGCGCTCAGCCAAGGACTGATTCCGAAACTTAAGCAAGCAATTCCCAAACTAGCCTATCAGGAATTGGGCAAATACGGTCTCATGGCAGTGGCAACCTTGGTGGGCGCCCATCTGGTGGATTTTGCCGTGCGGGAAATGGCCATTGAGCGCTTCTCAATGTATGAAACCGGGCTCTGGCAGTCTGTGGTGCGCATTTCTGACAGTTACACGGTGGTGTTTTTGTCGGTGCTGAGCATGGTGTACTACCCCAAGATTGCCTCCTTGCTCAACCAACCATCAGCCTTGCGGGAGTACGTGCGCAGTATTTTCCTACTGCTGGTACCCTTGGTTGGCGTGGCCCTGTTGGTGGTGAGCTGGCAGCGCGACTTCTTTATTCAGTTGCTTTTCCAAAAGGAATTTCTGGCGGCCCGTGACTTGATGGATTACCAACTGCTGGGCGATTTCCTGAAGATGACCACCTGGATTCTTTCCTATATTGTGACCGTGCAGGCGCGCGTGAAACTGTTCATTGCCAGTCAGTTGGGGTCTGGGATGGTGTATGTGGCGCTGGTGAGTTGGGCGGTGCCCAC
Source organism: Rufibacter sp. LB8 (assembly GCF_014876185.1). Taxonomy (NCBI): domain Bacteria; kingdom Pseudomonadati; phylum Bacteroidota; class Cytophagia; order Cytophagales; family Hymenobacteraceae; genus Rufibacter; species Rufibacter sp. LB8. The sequence continues at coordinate 4,535,490 of NZ_JADALJ010000001.1, forward strand.
GTTTGGGTTAGAAGGCTTGCCGTTGGCGCATTTCCTTCGGTTTGCGTTGTACTTTTTGTTTTACCTGTACCTGTTCAGGTCTTATTTTATTTCTAAGTAATGCCACCGCTGGTTTCTGTCATCTGCCTGTGCTACAATCATGCGCCGTTCCTGCGTGAAGCGCTAGATTCTGTGCTCGCCCAGACCTACCCCAACCTGGAAATTATTGTGGTGGATGACCTGAGTACCGATGACAGCGTGGCCATTATTCAAGAGTACGTGGCGCTGCACCCAGAAATAAAGTTCATTCAACACACCCAGAACCTGGGCAACTGCGCGTCTTTCAACCAGGCTTTTTTTCAGAGCAAAGGTGCCTATATCATTGACTTCGCCACGGATGACGTGTTGCACCCAGACAGAATCACGCAGCAGGTGAAGGCGTTTAAAGACTTGCCGAAAGACTACGGGGTGGTGTACACAGATGCCGAATACATCTCTGAAAATTCGGCCCCAGCCGGAAAATTTTACCTGCGCCAGGCCAAAGGGAAACTCATGCCGGAACCCGCCAGCGGAGATGTGTTTGCCGATGTATTGGGCCGGTATTTCATCTGTCCGCCTACCATGATGATCAGGCGGCAGGTGCTGGAGGAATTGCAGGGCTATGACCCAGAACTGGCCTATGAGGACTTTGACTTTTGGGTGCGCTCCGCCAGAAACTGGAAGTACTTTTTCCTGGACCAAACGCTCTGCCAACGTCGGTTGCACGCCAACTCGCTGTCCCGGCAAGTGTATAAACCCGGCGACCGCCAACTGGCCTCCACCGTCAAAGTCATTGAAAAGGCGATAGATTTGGTTTGGACAGAAAAGGAACGGCAAGCGCTCATCCAACGCATAAAATACGAAGCCAGGCACGCTTATTTCACGCAGAACTTTCCTGAGGCAGCCCAACTCCTGCAGCTGCTTGAAAAACAACACGGCCTCACCGCCAGATATAAAGCCTTGGCCTGGTTAACAGAACAGAAAATACCGCTGGGGTTTGTGAGAAGGTGGTACCAGCGTCTTTGGTACCAAAAATAGAGAGAAAAGGTAGAAGATTTCTGGTACAGGCTTGCACCCTTGGGTGAATTGGCGCCTAGGTTTTTTTATAAGGCCACGCTTTGCTACTTTTGGGGTGCTACGCAGAATGAAGACCATTTCTACTGCTTTTTTTAATTGTTGCCTCGGCTAATATTTGAAAAAGGCAGACAATGTGATAGAGTTCGCTATTTATCATAAGGTGGTCATCTTTCTAGGTATTTTTACGTATGCACTAGATAATCTATAGCGCTATAGAGAAAGGGTATTAAGCCCACGCGTTGCCATTGGCAGCTTTATGCGTTTATATATATACATTTGTCACTCCATTTCCCGTGAAAATATGATCGCTAACATTCCGGCCTCGCGTTCAGAGGTGATGACACATTTAGAGGGCTTTTTAGATGGAGCCTTGCCTGAATTCCTGAAGTCTGTAGAAGATAGTTGGCAACCCGCTGATTTTCTGCCAGATGCCCGTAATGAATCTTTCTTTGACGAAATCAGAGACCTGAAAGAGCGCGCCCGTGAACTGTCTTATGACCTGTTGGCCGTGCTTATTGGCGACACCATCACGGAGGAAGCCCTGCCCACCTATGAAAGCTGGATCATGAGCATTCATGACGTGAACCGCAACCCAGACTCTAGCTGGATGAAGTGGAACCGCGGCTGGACTTCTGAGGAAAACCGCCACGGCGACCTGCTCAACCGCTACCTGTATCTGACCGGTCGCATTGACATGCGCCAGATGGAAGCTTCTACCCAATACCTGATTGCCGACGGCATGGACATTAAAACCGATGATGACCCGTACCGCAGCTTTGTTTATACCTCTTTCCAGGAAACCGCCACGAACGTATCTCACCGTCGCGTTGGCGCGCTGGCCAAACAAGCCGGCGAGACAACTCTGTCCCGTATCTGTAATTTCATCGCCGCCGATGAAGGACGCCATGCGAAGGCCTATAAAACCTTCGTGAAGAAAATCTTTGAGGTTGACCCGTCTGAGATGATGCTGGCCTTTGAAGACATGATGCGCAAGAAAATTGTGATGCCCGCGCATTACCTGCGTGAACTGGGCATTGACCAGGGCCAGACCTTCGGGCATTTCACAGACGCCGCCCAGCGCATTGGCGTGTACACCTCTAGTGACTACGTGGAGATCATGGAAACCCTTATCAGAGAGTGGAAAATCTCCAGCATGACTGGTCTCAACTCTGCCGGTGAGAAAGCCCGTGACTATATCATGGCGCTACCTAACCGCCTCAAACGCGTAGCCGACCGCCTGCGCGTGCCAGAACTGCAGTACAAATTCAAATGGATTGACAGCTAGGAAATTCCCGTTTTCGGGCTCTAGATTTGAAATGAAGCCAAAAACGCCTCGCAAGAAATTGCGAGGCGTTTTTGGTTTGTATTTTTTAAATCGTATGTTCATTGTTATAATGAATATTCTAACTTAAAAACCTTATTGCATCGGGAGTTTTGCTTGTTGGTGAAAACACCAACAAGGGTTCGGGTACTTGAATTTCTTTTACTAAACAGGTTCTTAGTTAAATGTGGAAGTAGTATTGTAATTTCAATTTATCATAGAAATAGAATGGAAAAGTTTTTAAAAACAGTCAGTGTTATTGGATTAATACTTTCAGTTATTTTAGTTCCATATGATATGTCTCATCTTAAGAGCGATACAACATTAGGCTATGTAGGGTTATATAATTATGACCCCTTTAAAGCTTATGCACTTTTATCATTTGACAGGATAGAATTTATTGATTATAGAAGACTTTTACAACAGTTAGCCATTATTTGTTTGCCATTAATGTACTATAACAATAATTCTACTGACTGAATAGTTGATAAATTATAAATGAAAAATTCCCTTAGTTTAGGTTGCCCAGCTTTTTGAAATCGCCCTGCAGAAGACTCCAATCTGAAAATTTAAAAAGTATTTTACTCCCGTTTCTAGCCTCATTTCCCAAAACGGGCACAAAAACGCCCAGCCATTTCTAGCTAGGCATCTCCACATTTACTCACCTCAAAATCTTTACATCACACATTTACCACCTGCACGCCTTTCCAGAAAGCCACGTAGCCTTCAATGGGTTTGGCTTTCTCTTTGGCTTGCGGGTAGGTCCAGGCGGCGTCTTTGTTCTCGAAGTTCCCAATCTGAATGTTGTAGTAATTTGCCTCGCCCTTCCAGGGGCAGGTAGAGTGGCGGTCGCTGGGCTTGAAGTAGTCCCAGTTCAGGGTATCGGCCGGAAAGTAGTGATTCCCCTCCAGTTCCACCGTGCTGTCGCTCTCTGCCAGAATCGTATTTTTCCAAATGGCACGCATATTTAGTAGTATTTTAGTAAGAAAAAGATAGAACGCTAATGATATGTTTTACTATACCGGCGGCAGAAGGTTTACTTTCGTAAGAACATTCATGCTTTTGCGTTGTTAGTAAGAAGTGTTTAGAAAGATAAGTGTAGAATATGGCTGCCGGATATAGATTCACCCAATACGTTCCAGAGGAAACCACCCAGAAGGGCTTTGAGCCGCTGCTCCAGATTTTCCTGCAATTAATCACGCTCACCGCCGGTGATGTGGCCGAAACCATGTCCTGGATGAGTGAGCTGGACAAGAAATACAACCTCACCGATGACTCTTACGGCCTGGGCGACTTCTTTGAAGACCTCAAGAAACAAGGCTACATTGATGACAAAGGCCCTGACGGAAAATTCAACCTACAAGCCAAAGGCGAGCAGAAAATCAGGAAAAGCGCGCTGGAGGAAATCTTCGGGAAGCTAAAACGCGGAGGACGCGGGAACCACACCACGCCCAAAACCGGCATCGGCGACGAGCCCACCGCTGACCGCCGTGAGTTCCGGTTCGGAGACGCGCCTGAGCAGATTGAACTCACCGAGTCCATCAGGAACGCGCAGATTGCCCACGGCATCTCAGATGATTTTTTCCTCACAGAAAATGACCTTGAAATCACCGAACGTGAGCACAAGACCCAGACCAGCACGGTGCTGATGATTGACATTTCACACTCCATGATTCTCTACGGCGAAGACCGCATTACGCCCGCCAAGAAAGTAGCCATGGCCCTCGCCGAACTGGTGAAGCAGAAATATCCCAAAGACAACCTGGACATCATCGTGTTCGGAAATGACGCATGGCAAATAACCGTCAAAGACTTACCGTACCTGATGGTGGGCCCGTACCACACTAACACGGTCGCCGGCCTGGAACTGGCTATGGATTTGCTGCGCCGAAGAAAAACCAGCAACAAGCAAATCTTCATGATCACCGACGGCAAACCCACCTGCCTGAAAGAAGGACTGCGGTACTACAAAAACAGCTTCGGGCTAGACAGGAAAGTAGTGAACAAAACGCTGAATCTGGCCGCGCAATGCCGCCGCCTGAACATTCCCATCACCACCTTCATGATTGCCTCAGACCCGTACCTGCAGCAGTTTGTAGAAGAATTCACTCAAGTCAACAACGGCCAAGCCTACTACAGCGGTCTGCAAGGCTTAGGCGATTTGGTGTTCAGAGACTACGGCCGAGGCCGCAAGAAACGGATGTAATGTGCTACTTGGGAAATGTACTGATGTGCTATTTCTTTAATTGGAAGATGTGGAGATTTGCAAATGTGAAGATGTGAGAATTGAGCAATTAACGTGACTTCAACGCAGATTCCCCCTTTGAAGGGGGCGAAGGGGGATGTTTACACAAGCAGAATTCTACGGCATTAAACTCCCCTCTCAACGGGAGAGGGGCCGGGGGTGCGGCTTCCGTTTTCGGCTTCATTTCCAGAAACGAGGCCAAAAACGGAATTTAATCTTGTGGCGGCATAGAGCGTTTGCGTAAATAACTAGACAAAAAACTCAAGGCAATCACAATCCCTATTAACAGATAGAAAACGTTTTTATCTATCACATGAAAAATTCGCAGACCCGTACCTACCACCAGCATGACAATGGCCAAGGCATTAACAATATTGTAGATTTTCATCAACAGTAGAATTGAAAAAATAAATCTAACTAAAATTTCCGTTTTCGGGCTCATTTTCAGAAACGAAGCCAAAAACGGAGCAACACCTAACCAGTACTCACCAGCAACCAAGAAACATGCGTTATACAGAAATACCTGCGGCCCAGCTGCAAAAGATCAAGACCCTCGGCCAACTGAAAGCCGCCGGCTACGAGCCGCGCAGCGTGAAAGAAGAACTGCGTGCCAACCTCATCCAGAAACTGAGCAGCGGCCAGGAAGTCTTCCCCGGCATCTACGGCTACGAGGAAACCGTGATTCCAGACTTGCAACGCGCTATTTTGAGCCGTCACCACATCAACCTCTTGGGCCTGCGCGGCCAGGCCAAAACCAGAATTGCGCGTCTGTTGGTGCAACTCCTGGACGAATACATTCCCGTAGTGGCTAGTTCAGAACTCAACGATGACCCGCTGCAGCCCTTGTCCCGCTTCGCGAAAGACCAGGTAGCCCAGCACGGCGATGACACTGCTATTTCCTGGCTGCACCGCGACGAACGCTACACCGAAAAACTCGCCACGCCAGACGTGTCTGTGGCTGATTTAATTGGTGACGCAGACCCTATCAAAGCCGCTACATTGAAATTGCCGTACTCAGATGAACGCGTGATCCATTTCGGGCTGATCCCGAGGGCGCACCGCGGCATCTTTGTGATCAATGAATTACCAGATTTGCAGGCGCGTATTCAAGTTTCTCTGTTCAACATCTTGCAGGAAGGCGATATTCAGATCAGAGGTTTCAAGATTAGATTACCGCTGGACATCCAGTTTGTGTTCACGGCAAACCCAGAGGATTACACCAACCGGGGTTCTATTGTGACGCCACTCAAAGACCGCATTGACTCCCAGATTATCACCCATTACCCCAAAACCCTGGAAATTGGTAAGCGCATCACCAAGCAGGAAGCGCGTATTACCACTGCCCAGAACGAGCGCGTGCAAGGCCATGAACTCATCCATGATTTGGTGGAACAAATTGCCTTTGAAGCCCGCGAAAGTGAGTACGTAGATGCCAAAAGCGGTGTCTCTGCCCGCTTGACCATCTCAGCGTTTGAAAACGTGATCAGTGCCGCCGAGCGCCGGGCGCTGGTGAACGGCGAAGCGAAGACCCACGTGCGCGTGGCAGATTTTCTGGCGGCGGTACCAGCGGTCACCGGCAAGGTGGAATTGGTGTATGAAGGCGAGCAGGAGGGAGCCGGCGGCGTGGCGTACCGGTTGATGGGCAAGGCGCTCAGAACGCAATTCCTGAACTATTTCCCTGACCCCGACAAGTTCAAAAAGCAGAAAGACAAGAACCCCTACAACAAAGTGACGGCCTGGTTCTCAGACGGTCATACGCTTGACTTGCTCAATGATGCGTCTGATGACGAATACAAAGCCGCGCTGAACGCAGTGCCAGATTTGTCAGAAATTGTGACCCATTTCCAGCCCAAAGCCAAAGACGAAGCCGAGCACCTGTTCTTCATGGAATTCTGCCTCCACGGCCTGGCCGAATACAGCTTGATCTCCCGCAACCGCCTAGCGGCTGGCCTGCAGTTCAAAGACCTGTTGAGCAGCATGTTCTCGGGCGGCGGATTCAACCTGGAAGAAGAAGACGAAGACGAGGAAGACGACAACCGCTAACTCCCGTTTTCGGGCTCAATTCCAGAAACGGGGCCAAAAACAAAAACGCCGAAGCGCAGATATGCTCATCGGCGTTGCTGTTTAAGTATGGCATATTTTTTCTTGGATAATTGAACCCACCCCTACCCCTCCAAGGAGGGGAGTACCTGCACGAGTAGTTTTCTGAATTATTAAACACGCATTGCAATTCCCCTCCTGGGAGGGGTAGGTTCATCTTCACTGCTCTAAAAACAAAAACGCCGAAGCGCAGCACTGCACTTCGGCGTTTTTATGGTTCATTGCTGATTTTTCAATCGCTCAAAAAGAACTATCAACACTTGACAATCAACAATTCAATTACGCTTCGTTCACTACAATTTTCTCAATACGGTCGTTGGCTTTGATTTGGTCAATCACGTCCAGGCCTTCCACTACTTTCCCGAAGCAGGTGTGGTTGCGGTCCAGGTGTGCGGTGTTGTTGCGGCTGTGGCAGATGAAGAACTGAGAACCGCCGGTGTTGCGGCCCGCATGCGCCATAGACAGCACGCCACGGTCGTGGTACTGGTTGCCGCCGGTTACTTCGCAGTCAATTTTGTAGCCCGGTCCGCCGGTGCCGGCCATCCCTTTCGCGCCTTCGCGGGAGTTAGGGCAACCGCCCTGTATCACGAAGTCTGGCAATACGCGGTGAAACGAAAGACCGTCATAAAAGCCTTCTTTGGCCAGTTTGGTGAAGTTGGCCACCGTGTTAGGCGCGTCTTGGTCGTAGAATTCAACTTTCATTACGCCTTTGGCGGTGTGGATTTCAGCAGTAGTCATAAGTAAAGGTGCTAATGGGTGAATTTGCTAATATGCTATTTGAAGGATGACGCCAAATGCGCCTCCTCCATGTCTTTGCAAAGGTACGTAAATTTGCTTTGTTCGTCTTACTCTGCCGCCTCCATCCGTTTTCGGCCCCGTTTCAAGAATGGAGCCCGAAAACGGAAACTTGCCGAAGGTTTAGGTTACCTATAGTGGTTTGGCTTACACAATTCGTCGCCCTTTGATAGGATTAGGGACATCGCCTCCTGAGCACCGCATTTCTGATCATGTAGGGGCGTATTGCATACGCCCTCACGCATTCCTGGTAAATGATGGTTGTGAGTCTGGCCGGTTTTCTATGGTGGCAAAAGCCAATACGGCTGTTAACGCAAAGGGCGTATGCAATACGCCCCTACATTTAAAATAACGATTGAATCAGCGAAACATATCATCCCAACCCCCTTCAATAGGGGACGAAGTGCGTGAAAACTAAAGACTCAGGACTCAGGACTCATTTCTACCGGTGTGAGTCATCGTCCTGAAGCAGGCTGAGGTAGCTTTCATAGCGGGGAAGGGCGATTTTGCCTTTTTTCACGGCTTCCTGCACGGCGCAGCCGGGTTCATTGAGGTGCACGCAGTTGTTGTATTTGCACTTGTTCAGACGGGCGCGCATCTCTGGGTAGTAGTGGCTGATTTCCTCTTTTTTCATCTCCACCACGCCCAGTTCTTTGATGCCCGGCGTGTCAATCAGGTAGGTGTCCTGGCCCACTTCAAACATCTCGGCAAAGGTGGTAGTGTGTACGCCTTTGTCTGAGAACGCCGAAATCTCAGAGGTTTTAATGTCCAGATCTGGCACCAGCGCGTTGACCAGGGTGCTTTTGCCTACGCCAGAGTGGCCCGAAAAGAGTGAAGTCTTGCCCTGCAGCATTTCCCGGATGGGTTCCAGGCCTTCGCCGGTGTGTGCCGAGCAGGTGAGGCATTGGTAGCCAATCTGCTCGTACAGTTGCACCACCTGCTGCAGGTAGGCCATGGCTTCCTCGTCATACAAATCAATCTTGTTGAAGAGCAGCACCGCCGGAATGCTGTACGCTTCAGCGGTCACCAGAAAACGGTCAATAAACCCGAAGGACGTTCTAGGCGAGACCAGCGTGACCACCAGAAAAGCAATATCTAAATTGGAGGCCACAATGTGCGCGTGGTGCGCCTTGTGCGTGGATTTTCTGATGATGTAGTTGCGGCGCGTGGCAATCTCGGTGATGACGGCTTGTTGGGCACCGCCTTCCAGTTCCATGGTCACTTCATCGCCTACGGCCAGCGGGTTGCTTACTTTCAGGCCTTTAATCTTGAATTTCCCGCGCAGGCGGCACTTGTACAGCAGCCCGTCAGCGTGGGCGCGCACCAAATACCAAGAGCCGGTTGACTTTATGACGGTTCCAATCATGCGTTCTTCTTACTGCCCGAAGGTAGCCAATATTCCAATGCCGTGAGAATGCGGTGGGTGGCACCGGCCTGTTTTTCAATGTAGGTTTGGGCGGCTTGTTTGATGTGGGCGCGCTTGGCGGGGTCTTGGTGCAAAGCGGTGAAAATTTTGTCCAGCTCCTTGAAGGCACGCACCGGGAACGCCACACCCAACCCAATCAAATCCACGGCTTCCTGGAACTTGTCATACTTGGGGCCAAAGAACAGGGCAGGGCCAAACGCGGCTGGTTCCAGGGTGTTGTGCAACCCTTTGCCGAAGGCGCCGCCCACGTAGGCGTAGTCGGCGTACTGGTAGAGTTGCGAGAGTATGCCAATGTTATCAATCAACAGAATGCGTTTGGCGGCCACGGTATCTTCTGCAGCCTGCGAGAACCTGGCCGTCTGGCCGGGGAACTGGGTCTCCACCTCGCGCAGGTCTTTCTCTTTGATTTCATGCGGGGCCAGAATGAACTTGAGCGTGGGCAGGTGCTTTTGCATGAACGGCAATAGAATCTTCATGTCCTCGGGCCAGCTGCTGCCAATCACCATTACGGGGGCATTTGCTTTGAACGCGGCGGCCAACGCAATGGGCACTGCGGTCTTGGCGGTCTGCAGCACACGGTCGGCGCGGGTGTCACCGGCGTTGCTCACCTTGGTGAAGTTCAGGCTGGCCAGCAGTTGAGCAGATTCCTGGTTCTGGGTGTAGATGTGCGAGAAACGCTCCAAGATTCTTCGGTAAAAAGCGCCTTGTTTTCTGAAGTATATCTGGTTTTTCCTAAAGATGGCCGAAATAGAAATCAACGGAATACCGCGTTTACGGAGCGCCTTGGTATAGTGGTGCCAGAATTCATACTTTACAAAAATGGCCATCTTGGGCTTGACTAGTTTCACAAACCGGCTGGCGTTTGCCTCGGTGTCCAGGGGAAGGTAAAAGATGAAGTCTGCGCCGGAATAGTTTTTGCGCACCTCGTAGCCGCTGGGCGAGAAAAACGTGAGCAGGATTTTAAACTGCGGAAATTTGACCCTGAACCCTTCTATCAACGGGCGGCCTTGCTCAAACTCGCCCAGGCTGGCGCAATGGAACCAGACCAGGGGGGCGGTGTTGGTGGCCAGCTGGGTTTCCATTTCCTGGAAGACGTTCTCGCGGCCTTTAATGAATTTGGCGGCCTTGTCATGGAACGGCGAGGCCAGCCGGACACCCCATTTGTATGCGCTTATCCCTACTTCGTATAAAATCTTTGACATTTCTTTCCTTCTATTTTATCTGTTCTAGCCACCGTGCCGCATTTCTAGCATTGTCTCTGCAAAGATACTACAGTTGTTTTGTTTTTACTGTCTGGTTAGCGGTTTTGGCTGGTATACTACTTGTCTAGTATGCGTGTGCTGTAATAAAATTATGAATGCCTTATGTCCTGATTTTCAATGCAAAGTAGCTTTAAATTAGCATGAAATGAAAGAAGCCTCTGCGTTGGCAGAGGCTTCTTCTGTAAAATTATCCTAAACGGGTGGCTTAGTGTGAGGCCAGGTAGTTAGAAACACCTTCATGGGTGGCTTGCATGCCTTCTTTGCCTTCTTCCCAGTTGGCAGGGCAAACTTCGCCTTTCTCCTCAAAATACTGGAGGGCGTCAATCATGCGCAGGGCTTCGTCAATGCTACGGCCCAGGGGCATGTCATTCACCACTTGGTGGCGCACAATACCGGCTTTGTCAATCAGGAACAGGCCACGGTACGCCACGGGCTCGCCAATGAATACCAGTTCGCCTTCTTCGTTATAGTCATAGTCACCGGCCAGCACATCAAAGTTCTTGGCGATGGTTTTGGTGGCATCAGCTACCAGCGGGTACGCCACGCCTTCAATGCCGCCTTTGTCACGCGGGGTGTTCAACCAGGCCCAGTGTGAGAAATGCGTGTCAACGGAGCAGCCTACCACGGCCACGTTCTTGCGCTTGAAATCTTCCATGCGGTCTTGGAACGCAATGATCTCCGTAGGGCACACAAATGTGAAGTCCATGGGGTAGAAATAGAACAGCACGTGCTGCTTGCCTACGTACTGGTCCAAAGAGAAATCTTCTACAAATTCACCGTCTACTACGGCGGTCGCTTTAAACGACGGTGCTTTTTTGCCAACTAAAACTGCCATGTTGCTATGTGTTAAATTGTAAGTTAAACTGTATGGGTGTCAGCCGAAAGGACCGTCCCGTTTGCGGGTGCAAAGGTACAACCCCAAGCTGTAAGCTGCAACCCACCACCTAAACATGGCAGTGTGCAAAAGGTTACCGGCTGCGGGCTTTGTCTGGTTTGAAAATTTCTGTTTTCGGGCTCATTTCTGGAAATGGAGCCTAAAACGGAGGCCAAGGAATCCCCTCTCCCTCTGGGAGAGGGCTAGGGTGAGGGAGTAATTTCATAGTAAAAGCTATTCACTTTTAAAAAAAAAAATTGACCCTCATCCTAACCTTCTCCCAGAGGGAGAAGGGACTGGGCTTTTCTAATTGGAAACGAACGGATTTGTAGTAGAAGTTTGGTTTAACTTTCCTGTTTTGGGGCTCATTTCCAGAAATGAGCCCCAAAACAGGAAATCACTTCCCGGTAAAATTGGCTTTGCGTTTCTCTACAAAGGCGTTCATGCCTTCGGTCTGGTCTTCTGAGGCGAAGGTGAGGTAGAAGTTTTTGCGCTCAAAATGGAGGCCTTCGTCCAGGTGGGTTTCAAAGCTGCGGTTCACAGATTCCTTGGCCAACTTCACCGCCACCGGCGACAATTGCGCGATCTCAGTGGCCAGTTTAAAGGCTTCCTCTAAATAAAGCTCTACGGGCACCACGCGGTTGATGAGGCCGTGGCGGTCTGCTTCTTGCGCGGAGATGAACTTGCCGGTGAGCACCATCTCCATGGCTTTGGCTTTGCCCAGGGCTTTGGTCAAACGTTGGGTTCCGCCGGCGCCGGGCATTACGCCAATCTTTATTTCGGGCTGCCCGAACTGCGCGGTTTCTGACGCGATGATCATGTCACAGGTCATGGCCAGCTCGCAGCCGCCGCCCAGGGCAAAACCACTCACGGCTGCAATAATGGGTTTCTTGGTTTTCTTGATCTGGTCCCAGGTGCTGAACTGGTCAATGGTGAGCATGTCAATGGCGGTTTTTCCGGCCATCTGCTTAATATCAGCGCCGGCGGCAAAGGCGCGCTCATTACCGGTGAGCACAATGGCGCGCACGTTGTCATTGTCGTCCAGGTCTTTGAGGGCATCGCGCAGCTCGCCCATGAGTTGCAGGTTGAGCGCGTTGAGTTCCTTGGGGCGGTTGAGTTGGATGAGCGCCACGTGCGGACGGGCTTGTTCGGTGACCAGAATATATTCCATGGGTAAAATACGGGTTGTGGATGAAGGTTAAAAGTAGATAAAAATCAGGACTCAGACGGCAAAGGGGCCGGGCGGCAGACCAGTTGGTACGTTTGGCGGCTGCGCTGCTCCAGCAGAATTTCCTTGCCTTCTGAGATAGCGTCTAAGCTGGCCTGGTCATAATTCTTGACGGTGTACAGGTGCAAGGGTTGGTTGTAGAGAATCTGGAACTCGGGTTGCAAGTTTTCAACTAAAGCCTGCACACGGGCGGCGTCATAATCTGTACACACAGAAAAGGAGATGGCCGAATTCTGCATGACGTTTATTTTCAAACGATGTTCGCTCAATGCCTGAAAAATGGTGCTCAGGTTCTGCTCGGTCACAAAGCCGTAATCTTTGGAATGGAATGACAGCAGGCACTGGTTCTGCTTCACAATAAACGCGGGCGCAATGCGGTCATGCCGGCAGTTTTTTATGACCGTACCCGCCTCCTGCGGATTCAAAAACGATTTTACATACAGCGGAATCCCTTTCTTGGCCAGCGGTGCCACCGTCTTGGGGTGAATCACAGACGCTCCGTAATAGGCCATCTCAATGGCTTCCTGGTAAGCAATTTCTTCGTAACAGATAGTGGTGGGGAACAGTTTGGGGTCGGCGTTGAGCAGGCCGGGCACGTCTTTCCAGATGGTCATGCTTTCCGCAGAAAGGCAATAGGCAAAAATAGCGGCGCTGAAATCAGAGCCTTCGCGGCCCAGCGTGGTGGTGTGGCCTTGGCCAGTGCCGCCAATAAAGCCTTGGGTCACTACTATATTATTTTTCAGCAACGACGGTAGTGTTTCCTGAATCAAGGTTTCGGTCTGGGTCCAGTTTACCTGGGCCTCGCGCCAGGTGGCATTGGTGCGCAGGCAGGTGCGGCAGTCCAGCCAGTGGGTGGCCAGGCCCTGCTGGTGCAGGAAATGGTGCAGAATCTGGCTGGAGAGCAGTTCGCCCACGCTGATGATCTGGTCATACTGGAAGTCAAATTCCTGAGGTTCAACGCGCTCCAGTAATTGTTGCAGGGCCTGAAACTGATTTTCTATTATTCCGTAGACAGAGGCACCTTTATCTGGAAACAGCGCCTGCACAATGCCCAGATGGTACTGCCGGCAGCGCTGCCAGCCCTCAGAAAAATCCTGCTGCCTGAAGGCCTGTTGATACATTTCTTCTAACGCATTGGTGGTCTTGCCCATAGCAGACACCACCACTACCAATTGCCCCGTTTGTGGCAAGGCAGAAAGCAGCCTGGCTATGTTCCGGAACGCACCGGCGTCTTTCACAGAGGCGCCCCCAAATTTGTAAACTAACATTCTTAAAAGTTATTATTTGATACTTTGTCAATTTGGCTGGCAAGATTTTCGTCTAAATTAGTAAATTTGTAATTGCCTATTCGTTCACATTACTACTCAACCATATGACTATCAAAGAAAATCTGGCACTTCCGGTGGGTACTACCCTTGACAGGTTCATCATGCGGAAGCAGGAAGATTTCCCGTTTGCCACCGGTGAGCTTTCCCAATTGCTTCGTGACATAGCCCTAGCGGCAAAAATAGTGAACCGCGCCATTAACCACGCAGGTTTAACAGATATTGGCGGCGCGTACGGCAAACAGAACGTGCAGGGCGAGGACCAGCAGAAGCTGGACGTGGTAGCCAACATCCGGTTCATACGCGCCCTGCGCAACGGCGGCGAGGTGTGTGCCATTATTTCTGAGGAAGAAGAGGAGATTATACAGACCGGCAACCAGAAAGGCCGCTACATTGTGGCCATTGACCCGTTGGATGGTTCCTCTAACATTGACGTGAACGTGTCTATCGGCACTATTTTCTCCATTTACCGCCGCGTGTCTGAAATGGGCGGAGACGGCACCCTGGCCGACTGTTTCCAGAAAGGGACCGAGCAGGTAGCCGCCGGGTATATCATCTATGGTTCCAGCACCATGCTGGTGTACACCACGGGCAACGGCGTGAACGGTTTCACTTATGAAACTTCTCTGGGTGAATTCTTCTTGTCACACCCCAACATCACCATTCCTGCCAAAGGCGAGATTTACTCTGTCAATGAAGGCGGGTACAACCACTTCCCCGAAGGCGTGAAGAAATACGTGGAGCTGTGCCGCGTGCGCAACTACTCTGCCCGTTACATTGGTTCTTTGGTGGCAGACTTCCACCGGAATCTATTGAAAGGCGGTATCTATTTGTACCCTAACACCCAGAAATCGCCGCTAGGCAAATTGCGTCTGTTGTATGAGTGCAACGCCTTGGCCTTTCTAGTGGAGCAGGCCGGGGGCAAAGCCTCAGACGGCATGCGCCGCATTCTGGACATTGAGCCGTTTGAGTTGCACCAGCGCTGCCCGTTCTACATTGGCTCCACAGAGATGGTGGAAGAAGTAGAATCTTTGCTGGTAGCCCGCGAAGTAAGAGAAAGAACGCCTGTGGCGTAATACTTTAAAATTTTCTGTTTTCGGGCTCATTTCCAGAAATGAGCCCGAAAACGGAAAATCAAAACCATGTTAAAACAGGAAAGCCCTTGCTATTGGCAAGGGCTTTCCTGTTTTATAAAGAATACCGTTAGGCTTTTTTCTTGGCGGCTTTCTTTTCTTTTACGTCTTCCTGGTTGTCAGAATCTTCTGCAGAAGTTGTTTCCGCCGGGGCCGCCTCAGGAGCAGGCGCGTCGGTTGCTTTTTCCTCTGCATAGGGAAGGAACTGGCTTACCGCCTGGTACCACTGCACCAGTTTTTTCATGTCTGAGGCATACACCCGCTCCTGGTCATAGTCTGGCAGCACAGATTCCATAAAGTCTGAAAGTTCCTGCGTGCTGGACTTGGCGTTCACCGGTAGGTTGGTGCCGTATTTCTCCTTGATTCTGTCAAAGATATCAGCTAAGGGCACGGTGGCCTCCGCGTCATTGGTGTACATGGAGATCTCCTGCAGAATGGAAACCCGGTTGCGGGCCTGGGCCACGCTGCGCACCGGTTTTTCGGCCAGGCTTTCTACAATGATGCCATTGCGGGTTGGGGCAATGATCTTGTACAGGCCGGGCATGCCGGAAATGGAGGCAATCTCTTTCAGGTCAAATGGCATAAAAGAAAAGGTTGGTTAAGGTAGGTTATAGTTTAAAGTTAACGGGAACGCTGTATTGCTGGCTGTAGCCGGGCGCGTTGAATTTAAGCAGTTGTACCACGCGCAGCGCTTCCTGGCCCAGTCCGCCGCCCACTTCCTTCAGAAGTTTTAGGTTGGAGATGGAGCCGTCTTCGTTCAGCACAAAGCCCACAATGCACTGGCCCATTACGCGGTTGCGCTTGGCCATGGCCGGGTACTGTATGCTGCGGTTAAGGTGTGCCACCAAAGAGTCCTGTCCGCCGGGGTAATGCACGGCCACGGGCAGCTTACCGGCCTGAGCCACCGCTGCCGGTGTTGCAGGAGGGGTAAACGAAGAAGCCACGGCCATGGTAGAGGCAGAAACCAACAGGGCGATGAGGGTGTGTTTTACGTTCATGGTTGGGTAATTAAAGGCTAAAATACTTACTGTTTCTCAGATTTCAGCATGTCTTTGTAACGCTTGTTCACGTCTTCAATAAAGGCCAGAATCTCATCACGCCCGTCTTTTGACACCGAGGAGCTTTTCATGTACCGGGGCATCTCTTCCCAGGTGTCCTCCAAAGATTTCATAAAGAAGGCAATGTTGGCGTCTGTCTTTACGCTGGACTGCTTGTCTATCTTTGTGAAGATAAGCACAAAAGGGATGCCCATGGTTCCAAGCTGCTCCATAAATTCCAAATCTGGCTTCTGCGGGGGCAGGCGGGAGTCTATCAATACAAATACGCAGGCCAGGTTGTTGCGGTGCTGCAGGTAGTACTTGATCATCTTGCGCCAGTCCTCTCGGGAGTCTTTGCTCACTTTGGCCCAGCCGTAGCCCGGTAAATCTACCAGGTACCAGGTGTCATTGATGAGGAAGTGGTTGATGAGCTGGGTCTTGCCGGGGAACGAAGACGTCTTGGCCAGCTTGAGCCGGTTGGTGAGCATGTTGATCAACGATGACTTGCCCACGTTAGACCGACCGATGAATGCGTACTCCGGCAGTTCTGTCTGCGGGCACTGCTCTGCGCGGGTGTTGCTACTAATGAATTTTGCCTCTTTGATTACCATACGTCACTGCTGTAAATACTGGCCCGCCCAAACGGGAACGCACAAAGGTACCAAATTAATGCGCATTGGCGTTGCCGTATGCCTACGCAGCCCTAAAACTTGGGTTTGTGCTCTTTTTCAACAACCATTTAAAGGTTTTTGCAGTATCGTATGGCGAAAGAACGCGTAACCAGCCGCCCAGGTGCCAAGCCTAAGACCGGAAGCGCGGTTTTTACGTATGCAAGAAAATGACAAGTAATTCTGTCTTTAGAAACAAAATATCTGAAATTTTGAATATCATTGTACTTCTCTTGCGCGCGCGCAGTCTGTAGGCGGCCGGGAAGCAAACCCCACTGCCCATCTGCGTCTTTGCTTTTGGAAGAACACAACATTGCCTTATTTAAACTTTTACCTATGGATCACTTAGACAAGCGGTTATTTAAATCATTCCTATTTTTGTTAATGCTTTGCTTCATGGCCTCCACCGCCATGGCCCAGAGCACGCGCAAATTGGTGCGGAGTGGCGACAAGTTGTTCAACATGGCCAACTTCAGAACTGCGCTGCCCTACTATGAGCGCGCCCTGGAGCGCGATCCAGACAACGCCAAAGCCCTGTACCGGGCTGGTATCAGCTTGATTGCGTTTGACAAGGAGAAAGCCAGCGAGTACATCTACAAAGCCTATAAACTTAAACCGAAGGTAGAAGACGACATTCTCTACTGGCTGGGCCGCGTGGACCTGGTGAACTATGAGTTTGACCGCGCCATTCAGCATGGCACCAATTACCAGAAAGGCCTGGGCAAGCGTGACGTGGAAGGCAAAGAGCAGGCCGCGTTGTTAATTCAGCATGCCCGTAACGCCAAGAAAGAAGTAGCCAACCCCAAAGACGTGTTCGTGAAGAACCTGGGGCCAGTGATCAACACCGCTTTCTCTGAGCACAGCCCCGTGATCTCCAAAGATGACTCATACCTGTTGTTCACCTCCCGGGCGCAGAACGTGACCGGTGGCAAAGAAGCCGTAGACGGTGAGTACTATGAAGATATCTTTGAATCCCGCCGTTTAGGTCCGGAAACCTGGGAAACGCCACGCTCCCTGAGCGGCCGTTTGAACGGTACCGGCCATGATGCCTCTATTCAGTTGTTTGACAATGACAACAAGTTATTGATGTACCGCCAGGACCAGAACGGTGACCTTTTTGTAGCCGACCGCTCAGGCGGGGACTGGTCTCCGCCAGTAAAGCTGAACGCCAACATCAACACCCGTGACTTTGAAAGTGACGCCTTCATCACCGCAGACGGCAACACCATGTATTTCTCCACCAACAGCCGCTCTGAGAACGGTGACCTGGATATCTACTATGCCAAGCGCCAGCCCAACGGCGAGTGGGGAGCGCCTAAGAACTTCGGGAACGGTGTGAACACGCAGTATGATGAAGACAGCCCGTATTTCACGCCAGATGGTTTGACCATGTATTTCAGCTCACGTGGCCACAGCACCATGGGCGGGTATGACATCTTCACCATAAAGTTTGACACCGTGGCCCGCCGCTGGAGCCGCCCTGTGAACGTAGGGTACCCCATCAACACCCCAGATGATGACACCTATTACCGCCTGAGCGCCGATGGCCGTTTGGCGTACCTTTCGTCTTACCGCATGGGTGGTTACGGCGAGAAGGACATCTACACCATCAACTACATCAAGAGCGCCATTGTGCGGGGCCATGTGTACAGCCTGCGTGACAGCACCATTATACCTGGAGTTGAATTGGTGTTCACCGGAAAAGCCGGTAACAACACGCCGCTGGAATACAGAGACGTGACCAAACCAGACCTAGGCAATTACCAGGTGACCGTTTTATCTGCCAGACCTTACCAGGTGACCTTGAGCAAAGACGGGAAAAACCTGGCCACTGAGCAATTTGAGGTTCCGCTTTCCACCAATGACACCACCGTGGTGGAGAAAGATTTCTACATTGACTTTGGCGGAACTACCGGCATTGGCGCACAGTCTTATGCGTTCAAGCGCATTTACTTTGACACAGACAGGTACAACCTGCGGCCAGAGTCTATCTCAGAACTAGACAACCTGGTGAACGTGTTGAAAGCCAACCCAAGCCTGCGTATCTCTATTGACGGTCACTGTGACGCACGTGCCTCAGATTCTTACAACATCTTGTTGGGTGAGAACAGAGCCATGGCCGCCTATAACTACCTGATCAAAGCCGGTATTCCTAGCAACCGCATGATTACCGTAAGCTACGGTGAGCGCAGACCGGCTGCCCCAAATGACTCGCCGGAGAACATGCAGCTGAACCGCCGCACTGAGTTCAACGTGATCAGAGGCAACGAGCAATAAGCAATTCCGTTTTCGGCTTCGTTTTCAGAAATGAGGCCAAAAACGCCAAGAACACGCAGCCCCGGCCAATTTTGGTCGGGGCTGCGTGTTTTCATAGGGCTGGTTGTACAACATATTGCAGGAAATATAGTTAAAGCATAGTAGCTTTGCCCTTCATAACCAAGACCCGTACATGTCAGTAGTACCGTATAAAGACCAGGACGAAGGAAAGAAAACCCAGGTGGCCAACATGTTCAACAGCATAGCCAAACGCTATGACTTCCTGAACCATTTCCTGAGCGCCGGCGTGGACATTTACTGGCGCAAGCGGGCGGTCAAACTGCTGGAGAAACACAACCCTCAGGTCATTCTGGACATTGCCACCGGTACGGGAGACTTCGCGCTGGAGACCATGCGCCTGAAACCCCGGCAGATTGTGGGCATTGACATCTCTGAGGGCATGCTGGCCGTGGGCCGCGAGAAAATTCAGAAGAAAGGCCTGGAGAACGTCATTCAACTGTACTTAGGAGATTCTGAGAACATTCAGTACCCAGACAACCACTTTGACGCCATTACTGTGGCTTTTGGCGTGCGCAACTTTGAGAACCTGGAGAAAGGCCTTTCTGAGATGTTCAGGGTCTTGAAACCGGGTGGCAAGGCCGTGGTGCTGGAATTCTCCAAACCGCAGACGTTCCCCATGAAACAGGGGTATAATTTTTATTTCAAACACATATTGCCGGTTTTCGGGAAATTGATCTCCAAAGACAACGCCGCCTACACGTACCTGCCAGAATCTGTGCAGGCGTTTCCAGACGGTCCAGATTTTTTGGCGATTTTCAAGAAAGTAGGTTTTAAAAACACAGAATGGCACTCACTCACGTTTGGCATCAGCTCCATTTACACCGGTTTAAAATAATCGCTTTCCTGTGCGTGGCCTTGGCCCAGGCACCCCAGCAGGCGCAGGCCCAGAAGATTCTGGGCGAAAACCTGCCCGGCTATGAATACCGCAAGATTAGGTGGGGTTTCTCTCTGGGCATGAACGCGTCTTGGTACCAACTGCAGCATTCACAGACCTACGTAGACCAACTGGGCGCTGGCGGTTATTCTGTGAATGACAAAGTGGCCCCGGGCTTCAACGTGAACTTTATTGCCACCTACCGGCTTTCTCAGGATTTTCAGATACGCCTGCAGCCCGGCGTGGGCTATTATGGCCGCACCGTGGAATACAAGGGCATGGTAGATGGCACCGGCGAGGACAAGACTGTTTTGCAGGAACTCAACACCTTTAACATAGAAGTGCCCTTGCTGGTGAAGTATGAATCGCTGCGGCGGAAAAATTCACAGATGTATTTTATTGCGGGCGTGAAACCGTCTGTAGTGGTGGGCGGCCAGAAAAAAGGCAACCCCGAGGTCTTGCAGGTGGGCACCGCTGATTTCACCATTGAGTATGGCGTGGGGCTGGACATGTTCTACCCGTTCTTCAAATTCTCCCCAGAACTGCGCTACGCCCGCGGCATCACCAATGTGCACAAGCCCTATGATTCTGTGTACAACAACAGCATCAAGAGCCTCACCACCAACACCATCACTTTGTACCTTAACTTTGAATAAGCAGTCCATGCCCAAGAAAATTGCATTAGTGACCGGAGCCTCTTCGGGCATTGGGCGGGCCGCCGCCGTGGCCCTGGCGCAACAGGGTTTCAAGATCATTGCCGCCGGACGACGCACCGAGCGCCTGCAGGAACTGGTTGACCAGTTTGGCCCAGACCAAGTGCTGCCCCTGGCCTTTGACGTGCGTGACCACGCCGCCGTGCAAGCCGCCATTGCCAGCCTGCCCGCCGCTTGGAAAACCATTGACGTGCTCATCAACAACGCCGGCAACGCGCACGGCCTTTCACCCATTCAAACCGGAGATATAGCCGACTGGGACGCCATGCTGGACATTAACGTAAAAGGTTTGCTGTACGTGACCCGCGAGGTGCTGCCCGTGATGGTGGAGCGCAAAAGCGGCCACGTGATCAATATTGGGTCCATTGCCGGCAAAGAGGCCTACGCCAACGGCAACGTATACTGCGCCAGTAAATTTGCCATAGACGCGCTCTCCAAAGCCATGCGCATTGACCTGGTACACGAGGGTGTGAAAGTGTCTGAAATAAACCCCGGCGCCGTGGAGACTGAGTTTTCTGAGGTTCGTTTCAAAGGCGACACAGAGCGTGCCGCCAACGTGTACAAAGGCTTTGAGCCGCTACGGGCCGAAGACATAGCCGACCTTCTGGTGTTCATGGTCACCCGGCCCAAGCACGTGAACATAGCCGAAGTCCTAATTCTCCCCGCCGCCCAAGCCTCGGCCACCATTATAAATAAGCAGTAAGTCTAATAGAAATACCTGGAAATCCCGCTGGTGCTGTCACGTGCCGCCGGGATTTTCCGTTTTCGGGCTCATTTTCAGAAATGAGCCTGAAAACGGAAAACCCTACTTCAGTAAAAATTTCTACCGCATCCTTAGTCTATCCACACTTCTTGGTCTTTCCCCTGACAGACCAAATCCTATTGTCTTATTTCTCCCAATAATTCGCGCGCATTTCGTCTCCCTTTGAAGGGGGTAGGGGGATGATGACATCAGAAGATAACTTAATCAAGTCCTCTTCGGTAGATTCTTCGGTCGCTTCGCTCGCTCTCTTCGGCTCTCACCTCAAGAATGCTCAGGATGACCTTTAAAATACTTTTCACTGCGCGCTTGCTCTCCAAAAGAAACCATTCCCAACTCTTTTCAAATGAGGACGAAATACCTGAAAATCCCGCTCGTACTGTCAAGCGCTGGCGGGATTTTCTGTTTTCGGGCTCAATTTTGAAAACGAAGCCAAATCTGGGAAATCCTTCTGACGCCCTGCCTCGTTGTGAAAAAGAAAACCGGCCGCCATGGAATTCACGCAGATCAAAGAAACCTGCCTGTACGTGCAGGACCTAGCCAAAACCACTTCGTTTTACAATGGCACGCTGGGCTTGCCCGTGATAGGCGAGGCCCCAGACCGGTTTGTGTTTTTTAAAGCGGGCACCAGTGTGCTGTTGTGTTTCAACGCCCAGAAAACCAGGGAGAACAAAGAGTTGCCACCGCATTTTGGCCAGGGCCAGTTACACTTTGCGCTGGAGTGTAAAACCGAGGAATACGCCCGCTGGAAAGCAAAGCTCAGGCAGGCAAACGTACCCATTGAGCACGAACAGACCTGGCCGCACCAACGCAAATCCTTTTATTTCAGAGACCCAGACCAGCATTTGGTGGAGATTGTGATGCCCGGCATTTGGGAGGGAACCTAGTTTCCGTTTTCGGGCTCATTTATGGAAATTAGCCCGAAAACGGCCTGGCTAAAAGACAAAGTTGAACGAGGCGTTGTACATGATGCCGCGCAGGTTTCGGTTGAGGTCATGCAGGGGCAAGAAGTAACTCACCTTGTTGTCCAGCAATATGTGTTTGGTTTTGATCAGTTCCAGGCCCATGCTCAAGTTGGCGGTGGGCATGGCGCGGCTGTCTTCCTCGTCTTTTTGGGTGAGAATGGCCAGGCCCAGTTGGTAGCCGGTGTACAGGTTGAAAAACTTGCGCTTGCCCCGGCCGAAGTGCTTGGGGTAAAAATCCTGCCCAAACCCAAAGGCGAACATTTCACCGTACCGCGTGGAGTCGTTTTTCTCCGGCTCTGGGTTGGTGACGCCGGTATTTACTTCCTTGAGCACGCCCACCGTGAAATAACTTTTGCCGCGCGTGAACATGTATTTAATGGCGTAGCTCTGATAAGTCTTGGCGCTGATGCCCGGTTTGGGATTCTCAATAAACAGAAAGCCGTATTCCACGCCCGGCATGTTCACGAAGGAAATCTTGCCAGAGGTGGTGGGCACGCTGATTTCGTCATGCAGTTTAATGGAGACCAGGGCCAGGCTATCGCGGTTGCCAATGGACCTGAGCTCACGGCGCAGGGTGCGGAGCGTGGCCTCTGTGCGCGCAATGCCTTTCTCCAGCGTGGCCAGGGCCTCTGGTGATTGGTTGGCCTTGCGCACTGCCGCCTGCAGGCTGTCCATGCGTATCTGCTCGTCTTCCAGGTCATAGGTGGTTCTGGCCAGCCGGGCAGATTTGTCCACGGTGGTCATGCTGTTAGATTCAAGCCAGCCCAGCAGCGTACTGAGCGAGTCCAGCTTGCCCAGATGTTCAGGGGCCACGGTGAAGTCTACTTCCAGGTACTCAGTGGTTTCCTCCTTCTTGTTGATCCTGACGGCATATTGCTTCAGAAACGAAGTGAGTAAGGCTTTAGACTCCGGAAAGCGCGCCGTGTACACCACCATTCGCTTTTGCGTGTCATAGAGGTCAGATTTTTCAGGGGAATTGTTTTGCCCGTTTCGGTAGGTTTGCCCTAACGCCAGATGGCCTGCCACGGTGAGCCACAAACCCAGGGCGGCTAGTCCTTTGAACCAATTTTTCATGTCGCCAATATAAAGGTTTGGCAGCTAACTCCTAGGGTAAAAGAAGCCGGTACAAAGCGAGAGCCGACTTCCTGTTTTCAGGCTCATTTCTGAAAATGAGCCTGAAAACGGAAGTTTACAGCGTTTTCAGTTGGAGCAGGATGTCTGCGTTCAGTTCATGCTTGCCGGTAAAGGTGAGGATGGACGGCTCCAGGCCGGCTTCGCGCACGCGGGTTAGTTGGGCCTGTACTTTTTCATCAGAGACAAACTGGTCTTGCAGGCCGTAGACGTAAGTGATCTTGGCGTTGCCTAAGGCAGATTTGGCCTGCGCCATTTCCATGTCCTCTGGGAACACGCCAGCCCACAAAATTAACTGCGCCACGGGCCACTGGGCCTGGGCCAGCCAACGGCAGACAGTGGCCGCGCCCTGGGAGAAACCCAGCACGTGCAGTTGGGCATTGGGCGCCAAGGCCATGGCTTGTTCCCGAACCAGGTTCAGGTACCGGATGTAGTCCTCAATCTCCAGCAGGCGTTCTTCCTTGGTCATCCAGGTGGCGCCCACGCGTCCGTTGAAGTCTTTCAGGTAGAACCTGGACAAAGCCTCCGGGGCAATGACTACGGTTTCAGGATCATGCAGTCCCTCAAAATGCCGGATGAAGTATTTGGCCAGCTGGCCATAGCCGTGGCAGACAATCCAGAGATGGCGCGTGTCTGAGGATAAATCGCCCCACTGGTGGAGGTGCGCCGTGCGCGGAACTTGCAGGGTGCGGTGCGTGGCGGCCAAGCTACAGCTGGTCTTTGGTGAACATGAACGGCAACAGATCCTCCACTTGCTGTAATCGAATGATTTTTCCGCCTTCAGCCTGCATCAAGAGTTTCATGGGCTTTCCCTGGCGGTTCTGGTACTCGGCCAGTACCTGGCGGCAAGCACCGCAGGGGCAGGCGGGCAGGAAATGCGTTTCATGTCTTCGCCGGACGGTCACGGCCAGCAGGTCCATGGTCTGGTCTGGAAAATTGGAACCCACGCCAAACAGCAAAGTCCTTTCGGCACAGAGCCCTGATGGGTAAGCCGCATTCTCCTGGTTGGTGCCCTGGTGCAGGCTTCCGTCTGAGAGCATTAAGGCCGCGCCCACCAGGTAGTTAGAATAAGGGGCGTAGGCGTTTTGGGTGGCTTGCTGAGCCAGGTGCATCACCTGTTGTTCTTGGTCAGTGAGGGCGGCTATGGAAGAAACCACCTCATAGGAGATGTTCAGTTGTACTTTCTCGGTCATATCATGCGGGTTCCGCACGGCAGCGTACGGGAGTCAAAGTTAATAAGTTAGCCTGAAATTGCAAGAATAGGTTGTCTCTGAGCCATATTTTGCCCATTTTGGGCGCTGCTTCTGTCATACCTCTATGAAAAAGATATTACTGCTGGGCGCCGGCCGGTCTGCGTCTGTCCTCATTGAATACCTGTTAGACCATGCCCCCAAAGAGAATTGGGAAGTGGCCATTGGCGATGTGCATGTTAATCATCTGTCTAACGCGGTGCACCTGAGCTCCTACTCGCGGCCCTTTGTCTTCAACGTGCATGACCAAACCCAGCGTGAACGCGAAGTAAGCCAGGCCGATGTGGTGATTTCCATGCTGCCCGCGCTGTTTCACCCGGTGGTGGCCCAAACCTGCCTGGCCCTGGGCAAGCATTTGGTGACCGCTTCCTACGTGCCCCCGGAGATCAAAGCCATGCATGAAGCCGCCCAGGCCAAAGGCATCACCTTTCTGATGGAATGCGGCCTGGACCCGGGCATTGACCACATGTCGGCTATGCAGATTATTCACCGCATACAGCAAGAGGGCGGCGAGATCACGTGTTTCAAATCGTTCACGGGCGGTTTGGTGGCCCCGGAATCTGACAACAACCCCTGGCACTACAAATTCAGCTGGAACCCAAGAAACGTGGTACTGGCCGGGCAAGGCACCGCCAAATTCATTGAGAACGGCACCTACAAATACATTCCGTACCCCAAACTCTACCAACGCACTGAATCTTTCCTGGTAGACGGCTTCGGATATTTTGACGGCTACGCCAACCGTGACTCCATGAGTTACCGTGAACCGTACGGCCTCCAGAACATTCCTACCATGCTGCGCGGCACGCTTCGGCGGCCGGGCTACTGTCAGGCTTGGCAAGTGCTGGTGCAACTGGGCCTCACCGATGATTCTTACCAACTGGAAGACGCCTCCCAAATGACCTACCGTGAACTGGTGGAGAGTTTTCTGCCGGCCGCCGCCACAGGCAATGACCAAAGCCTGCAAGACCGCGTGGCAGACTACGTGGGCCTGCCTGCCGATGCAGACGCCTTGAACCTGGTGAAATGGACCGGCTTGTTTGACGAAATACCCATTGGTTTAAAACAGGCCACGCCCGCCCAGGCCCTGGAACACCTGTTGGTGCAGAAATGGAAACTGAGCCCCGGCGACAAAGACATGATTGTGATGCTGCACCAGTTCAGTTATACCTTAAAAGGCCAGGAAAAGCAACTGTCGGCCTCATTGGTGGTGCTCGGCGATGACGAGGTACACACCGCCATGGCCAAAACCGTGGGCCTGCCCATTGGCATTGCCACCAAACTGTTGCTCCAAGGCAAACTTACCCAACGCGGCGTGGTGGTGCCCCTGCAGGCAGACCTCTACACCCCCGTGCTGGCCGAACTCAAAGATCTGGGCATTGACTTTGTAGAACGCGAAACCGACATGGCGTTTTAGGGCTCATTTCTGGAAATGAGCCTTAAAACGGGTTTTCCTCATTTGATAAAACCCGCCAATATTTTATTCGAGCCCAGATAAAACCTCACGAATGGCAGGTAAATTATTGGGGCAAGCATTTTTTCAAATTTTCAAGGCTCCCAAATTTCTCCTAAATACGCTGGCAAAAATTCTGTTTTCGGGTTCATTTCCAGAAATGAGCCCGAAAACAGAAATCAATTCCAATTCTTCCTTCAGACAGCAACTACAACATATCGCCCTAATTATACGTTAGCCAAAACCTTGAAAATCAGAGGTGATTTAAAATTTGATTGGAATTGCCTACCTTTACCGTCTCTATAGAAAAGGCAAAGAAAGCTCCCCCGGCTTTGAGAGTTGCCGCCCACCACCGTTCCTATGAAACGTCTTTCTAATTTGCTGTTCACGGCCATGCTGGCGGGCAGTCTCTATTCGTGCGGGTTGCCAGATTTTGAGGCAGACAAGCTGCAGATAGATGAAATTCCCACGGCCGCGCCCCTGGGGTATATCACGTTTGACAACATCACCGAGTATATTCTGGTGAAGTCGTTTCAAACCACCATTCCGACGGTCACGGTGGCGGCGCGCACTGGGCCGCCTTCGCCGGTGGCCGTGGTGGTGGACATACCCGCTTACCAAACCGATGTGGAACTCACCCTGAATGATGCCCCGGACGTGGTGTTGGACGAGGCGGTGGTGTCCAGCGGAACGCTTTCCCTGGAACTCCGGTACAACCTGCCCAGCCAAACCCAACTGGACCTGGAACTGCCCTACATCAGAGATGCCGCCGGGCAGCCGTTCAAACGCAGTATTCAGTTGGCGAAGAATCAGAATTTTTCCACCACGCCCCATGTGGTCAGTTTAGACTTGCAAGGGTACAGCGTGCGGCCCATTAATAAGAAAATAAGGGTTATCACCAGCGGCAAGGTGACCATAGCCCCCGGCGACGTGGCCAGGACCATTAACATTGACCCCACGGTGAAACTGGCGGCCCTGGAGTTCAGCAGCATTAAAGGCTATTTCGGGAAGAAGGAGTTTGACCTGGGCGCAGAAACCGTGTCCGTGGAAGACCAATTGTCGGGGACCGTGGGCATCGGTACGTCGGGCTCAGTGCTCAAGATTGCCGTGGAGAATACCGTGGGCGTACCGTTTGAACTGGACCTTAGTGAGGTGAAAGCTCTTACCAAAAACAACACCAGCGTGTCCCTGGCCTATACGGGCAACAAAATCATTAAAGCGGGCGCTATTTCGGGGAACACAATTTCACCCACCACCACGTATTTTGAACTGAACTCTAGCAACTCCAACATATCGCAGTTCCTATCGGCAGACACCAAGGAGATTCTGTTTGACATAGACGTGAACGCCAACCCTGGCACGGGCGCGCCGGTCCCTAATTTCGTGACGAAGGACAGCCGCATAAAAGTCTCCATTGGTTTATTGGTTCCACTTAAAATCACGCCGGGCGCTTAAGAACATGGCATCTTTTCACAATAATTATAGAGCCCTGGCGGCTGGGCTGGCTTTGGTGGCCGGGTCCGTATTCACTTCCTCGCAGGCGCAGGCGCAATCTGGCGTGTCTTTGTACCATTTGGGCAACAGAACCATTCAGGTAAACCAATTCAACCCGGCGCAGCAGGTAGAAAGCAATTTCCATTTGGCCTTGCCATTCATTTCTAAGCAGAGTTACAGCGTGAGCAACGCGTTCTCGTTTAATGACGTGTTTGAGAAAACCGGGCCGGGCAGGTACCATTTGCTCAATGATGCGCTGTATGAGCGGGTAGAAGACAACGGTTTTCTGGGGCTGGAGATTGACAAAATGACCTTGCTGCAGGTAGGGTTCAATCTGCCTCAATCTGGCTGGGGATTCACCGTTTTCTCCAATCTGTCATCGGCTAACCAGCTGTTTTATTCCAAAGGCCTGTTCCAATTGCTTCTGGACGGCACCGCCCAATCCATTGGCCGTGAACTGGTCTTGGACAAGGCGCAGCTTTCTTCCATGACGTACCTGGACGCCGGCGTGGGCGTGCAGAAAGTGTTGATGGGCGGAAAACTCAAAGTGGGTGCCAACGTGAAATACTTGATGGGCGTGGCCTACATGCAGTCTGACCAAAACCTACGGCTGAGCGTGACCACAGACCCCAACACCTATGAGATGACGTTCAGAACCAATGACATTTCCTGGGATTACGCCTTGCCCGTGGGCAAACCGGGCGTGCCCTTGTCTGACCAGGAAAGCTGGGAAAGCAATTTCAGCCCCACGCAGCACACCGGTTTTGCGGTAGACTTGGGAGCCACTTATAAGCTATTGGAGAAACTGGACCTATCTGTGGCCGTCACAGACCTTGGCGCCATCACCTGGAAAAACGTGTCTCAGGATTACGTGGAAGACAAGACCTTCACTTTTTCTGGCGTGGACCTGGAGGAGAATGACGCTAGCCTTGCCGACTCTTTGGAAAAATATTTTGACGCCAAGAACAGGGTGGTGGGCGACAAACGCGTGGCGCTGGCCTCTAAACTCTTGTTGTCTGGCAAGTACCAACTCACAAAAAATGATGCGTTCAACGCCACCTACTTTTCTGTGCTGGACGGCCGCGAAATGCGCAGTTCCTATGCTTTGGGTTACACCAGAACGTTTGGCAAAGTGCTGGCGCTCTCCGTGAACGCCGTGAAGCAACCGCAACAAATCATTGGCCTGGGTCTGGGCACGGCCCTTACGCTAGGCGGCGCGCAGCTTTATGTGGCCTCAGATAACGTATTTGGGGCACTTAAACTGGCAGACACGCGCGGCACTGACCTGAGATTTGGGTTGAACTTTGTGGTTGGCAATAGCTCTGAGAAAGCTGTTAAGAAGGAGAAAAAACCTAAAAAGGAGAAAACCGAAAAGGCAGAAGCCCCGGTGGTGTCAAAGGTGTAAGTAATAGGGCTTGAGAAGTTCTTGGAACGGTTGTGTGTACGTTTTATGGTCTTGTTCCTTCACCGCCAAGGTGTGTTCAGTGGGTTCTGTCTTTGCTCTGGCATAGGCATGAATGGCGCGCAACAACTTTCCGCCGGGCGAGGCCTCCAGCCAAAGAATATCATGCGGGTAAAAGCCGTGCAAGGCAGCTTCCTGCCTGAATACGTTGGCCTCATGCGGCGGCAATAAAATGTGCAGTTGGCCCTCAGCGGAAAGAAAACGATCTGCAAACGCCAGAATTTCCCCGAAAGATAACTGACCGGTATGCTTGGCGGTGTTTCTGGCCGCATTGGGTGATTTCAACGATGCCTGAAAAAACGGCGGGTTGCAGATGATGGTGTCAAACGGAGCGGGCTGGGTGGCGGCAAATTCCTGCAGACTTGTTCCCAGCACTTCTATTCTACCTGGCCACGGGCTCTGGGCCACATTCTCCTGCGCCTGTCGGGCGGCGGCGGCGTCAATCTCCACAGCTTTTATCTTAGCGTGCGGCGCCCGTTGCGCCACCATCAAACTCAACAGGCCGGTGCCGGCACCAATATCCAGAATACGCTGCGCCTTCGCCACCGGCACATATGCCCCAAACACACAGGAATCAGTACACACTTTCATGGCACACTGGTCTTGCCTGATCAGAAAATGCTTAAACTGGAAAAAGGAGTTGGCCACTTGGGTGATGTGCTAATGTGTTAATGTGCTGATGATCAGATATACCAGATTATGTACGTGGTTAGGTTAGTAAGACAGCAACGGCCTAATCTAAAATAGCACCTTAGCACATTCAAAAATTAGCACATTAGTTACTTACTCGCTTCAAAGCCGCGGTCTGGGAGCAGGTTGGGTTGCAGGGCGGCGGCTACGGCCAGTTCATCGCAGCGTTCGTTTTCGGCGTGGCCGGCGTGGCCGCGTACCCAGACAAATTTCACCTGGTGTTTTCTATAAATCTGCAGGAACCGCTGCCAGAGATCTGGGTTGGCCTTGCCCGTGAAGCCTTTCTTTTCCCAGCCAAACACCCAGCGTTTCTCCACGGCATCTACCACGTATTTGGAGTCTGAGAAAACGGTGACGGGAATGCCGGGTTTGGTGATGGCCTCCAGCCCCGCAATCACGGCCAGAAGCTCCATGCGGTTATTGGTGGTCTTCCGGAAGCCTTCGCTCAATTCCTTCACATGCGGGCCGTAGCGCAAAATAACGCCGTAGCCGCCGGGGCCGGGGTTTCCGCGCGAGGCGCCATCTGTGTAAATCTCTATCAAAATCTGGGGTTCTAAGTCTGGCGCAAAAATACCCATTGCCCGGCTAGGTTTCCCTGTTGCTTTCCAATATTATTTCTGAGGAAGTCCAGATACAAGCAAAAATCCTGTTTTAGGGCTCATTTCCGGAAACGAGCCCTAAAACAGGATTTTAATTTTAAGAGTAGCGGAGTGATGATTTTCCGTTTTCGGCTTCGTTTCTGGAAATGAGCCCGAAAACGGAAATCCAAAATCCTTCATCGGAATTTTTATCAATAATTACTCAGGCAGCGCGGTGGCCGGTTCTTGGTCTGGGGCAACGGCAGAAGCCTGCGCGAAATTGGTTTTCAGCAGATCATACGTCACCGCCAGCCACACCAACAGACACGGCAAGGCCTTTAAGGAAAAAGGTTTGATAAACTCTTCGCGCACCACTTTGGGAAACAGGTCAGACGGCGACAAGCTGGTGAGGAGAAAGGCAAACACCATGAGCCCCACGTACAGCGGCTTAATGGGTCTGCCTTGCAGCATAAACCAAAGCGCCACGCCGGTAAAGGCAATCACGTAGGTAGGAGACTCTGACCCCGAACTGAACAAGACCACAAACAGCAACACAGACGCCAGCAACATCATCTGGAACGCCGCATGTCTGTACTGTGAAATGCGCAGGTACGGCAGAAAGAACAGTACCAGGCCCGCCGCCAAAAAGGGCAAGTTGGGAAGGGTGGGGTCCTGAAGAATCCTTCGGGCCATGCCCATCACGCTTATGTCTTGCATAATGCTGGTGCTGTTCAACTGGTTTTTGGCCGCAAGGGCCGTGTACCAATCCTGGTAAGATTGAAGCACGAAATCTGGGGTGAATAGTAGCATGGGCAAGCCAAAGAACACCATCGCCCAGAAAATGCAACTTAAAACCAAGGTAGGTTTCTGCCGGGAGAAAAAGAAGAAAGCCACGCCCACAATGCCATACAGTTTAATGAACGTACCCAGCATAATCAGGCACGCGGCCCAAAAATCTTTCTTTTCCCTGATCAGGCACAAACTCATGATCACCAGGGCCGCAATGCCGGCATTGATCTGGAAATTGAACATGGCCGTGAGGGCCTCATGCGCTACCAGCCAGAGCACGGCAATAGTTCTGCTGTGCTTGAGCGGCAACCGGCTTATGGCATAAAATAAGAACAGATTGTTGGCCAGTTGCCACAACAAGCCGCCCAGAAAATCGGGCAGCACGGCAAAGGGCGCCATGAGCACCGGAAAAATGGGGCCGTAATAGAACAGGTCGAAATACTCAGCGGGGTAGGCCGCGTAGAGGTTTTTCTGTTCCCAGGCGTGCCAGAAGGAGTTCTTGAAAATGAGGTAGTTGTTGTAATTCCCCTTCAGGATTTGCTTGGAGGTGGCAATAACGGCCAGCAACACCCAGACCGCCAGCACCACCCGGCCCCGACTCAGGAACGTAAGCACTGCACCTAACTTGCTAGTAGTTATAGAGGACATAGACACATGGCGTTTCAGTGAGAAGGAAAGGGAAGGCCCAAAGTAAAGAAACAGGTTGCAACCACAAACATCAGAAGAACTCAGCGAAAAAAACGCGTTTAGATGGAAACGTGCGTCTTGAACAGCTTGATGGCAATGGCCAGCAGAATCACGCCAAAGACCTTCCGGAGCACTTCGGTGCCGTTCTGGCCCAGCTTGCGTTCCAGCCAATTGGAG
Organism: Rufibacter sp. LB8; assembly: GCF_014876185.1. Taxonomy (NCBI): domain Bacteria; kingdom Pseudomonadati; phylum Bacteroidota; class Cytophagia; order Cytophagales; family Hymenobacteraceae; genus Rufibacter; species Rufibacter sp. LB8. Next base: position 4,567,359 of record NZ_JADALJ010000001.1, read on the forward strand.
CTTTTGAGCACAATGTACACAAACACCAAGTTCAAAAGAATGCCCACCAGCACATTTGGCAAGGCATACGCGGCGCGCAAGGAAAGCAGCGTGGTCATGGTGCCCGCCCCTACAATGAGCGGGAACGCCAACGGCACAATGGACCCGGTTTTCACCTCTGGGTTGGAATGGAACAAATGAATACCTAACACCATCTCCATGCCCATCAGAAAAATAATAATGGCACCTGCCAGCGCAAAAGAGGCAAAATCAATCCCGAAGAGTTTTAAAATACCGTCGCCTACAAACAGGAACACAAACATAAGTATGCCTGCCACCAGTGTGGCTTTCTCAGACTGAATCACGCCTTCGCGGCGGCGCAGTTCAATAATAATGGGAATGGACCCCAGAATGTCAATGATGGCGAACAGAATAAGGCTTACAGAGACAATCTCCTTAAGGCTGAAGTCAAACATGGGCGGCGGGGTTGGTTACCGCTGCAAAACTAATGATAATTTTTAGAGAAGAAGTCCTGCAGCGCCACGTACTCCTCATCTATGATAGCCGGGAAATTAGCGATTCTGAACGTGCTTTTGGCCAGCGCCCCGTAACCGTTGCCCAGCAGCAGATTCTGCGCCGCCGCGTGTTTCTTGATCTCCAGAATCTGCTTGTCTTTGCCCTGTAGCGTGAGCACCGTCTGAGACCGCACCTCGGGGTTTTCCACCAACAGTTTTACCTGCGTGTATTCCTCAAAGAAGCTGTACAGGTCCTTAGAGCGTTTCACCAGTTGCTGGTCTATGGTTTTAATGAGCGGCAGTTTCTCCAGCATGCGGCGCATGAGGTAGAGATTGAGCACGTTGGGCGTGTGGCCGGTCTGGTAATTGAGCATTTTCTCATGCAGAAACACCAGGCTGTTGTAGTGCTTTCTATCATTGAGCGCTTTGGCCCGTTGTATGGTGCGTGGCGAACACACCAGCACCGCCATGCCCGCTGGTAACCCGAAACATTTCTGTACCGAGGCAAACCAGATATCGGCGCGTATGAATTTGAGGTTGAGGCCCGCCATGCTGGAAGTGGCGTCAACGGCCAGCAGTGGGTCTTTGAACTGGTTCTGCAGCTTGAGCAAGGTGTTCATGCTCACCTGCGTGCCGTTGGAGGTTTCGTTTTGGGTCACGCAGATCACATCGGTGTCTTCTTCCAGGGGCAGATTGGGCGCATCCAGTTCATGCTGCACGTCAAAGGCCTGGCCGTAAGCATCTGGTCTCAGCTTTTTGGCATACTGGTACCATTTCTCGCCGAAGGAACCGTTGTACACGTGCAGGCTTTTGTGCGGCGTGAGGCTCTGGGCAATCATCTCCCAGCACTCCGTAGCCGACGACGGGAAGAAAATGTAGTAATCCTGTGGAATGTTCAGCTTGGTGCGCAGCAACCCCACCAACTCCCGCATCATCTGCACAAAGCGCTCGCTGCGGTGAGGAATACTCAGAATGCCTTCATCATACGCCATGCCCATAAAGTCTCTAACCTCTGGGTAAACTTTGGACGGGCCGGGGTAAAAGTTGAACATGGGTGTGGTGGGGGTTGGGTATTGTTCTTCAGGGAAAATCTATTGGGCGGCGTTTTTGGCCTCATTTCCAGAAATGAGCCCCAAAACAGCGGGCCGGGTCAGAACTCGTGCTACACGTGGAAAACGGATTTGGGTTACGCTTTCTTGTAATTAAATCCCACTTTAGACGGCTTCAGGCGCTCAAAGTACTGCAAGGCAAGCCGATAACTTTCCAGCCCAAACCCAGAGATGCTGCCCACGCAGCGGCCGCCAATAAAGGTGGCGTGGCGGGTGGCCTCGCGGGCGTACACGTTGGAGATATGCACTTCCACAACGGGCGTCTCAATGGCGGCAATGGCGTCTGCCAAGGCCAAAGAGGTGTGCGTGTAGGCACCGGCGTTGAACACAATGCCCTGGTAATGAAAACCCACCTCGTGCAGTTTGTTGATGAGTTCGCCCTCCATATTAGATTGGTAGTACTCCAGTTCCAGGTCTGGGAAGGCGGGCAGCAGGTCTTTCTCCAGGTAGTCTTCAAAGGAACGGGACCCATAAATGGACTTTTCGCGGCGGCCCAGCAGGTTCAGGTTGGGGCCGTTGAGTAATAATATTTTCATAGCGGTGGGGTCAGGCTGTAAGTTTACAAATAGAAACGCGACAAACGAAATAGAGAACCTGTATTCCTGCACTTAGGCGGTGAAATTTTGCCAGCATTTTCTGCGCAGCAGGTAGTGCCTTTATTACAGGAGCACAAAGGACTTAAAAGGCAATTGCCTAGGAAGATACGTGATGCGGTGGCCTGGTTGTGGAATTCATAACAACCGGTGTAATCTGTTGTAAAATTGATTTAATATTTTGTAGCCTTCGGCGAACATTATATTTTTTGACTTATTTTACCGTTGTAAGTACATAGGTGGCCTTGGCCGTCTGCCTGCACCCCACCATTCATCTGGCCTTGCTGCATATGGGTACTCTCACATTCTTTCCTTTTTTTACCGTTCACCTCCCCCATGAATTGGTCAAGTAGCTTAAAGCAATTCCAAGGATACCTGCAGCTGGAGAAATCTTTGTCTGCCAATTCTGTTGAGGCCTATGTGCGCGACGTGCGCAAACTGGAGCACTACTTTGAGGTGACTGCCCAAACCGTGCTTCCCTTGGCCGTGACCGTAACGCACCTGCAAGGCTTTCTGGAATGGATCAACACCCTGGGCATGACCGCCCATTCCCAGGCCCGCACCATCTCGGGCATACGCGCCTTTTACCGCTTCTTAATCATGGAAGACCTGCTGGACGCTGACCCCACTGAAACCATTGAAGGCCCCAAGCTGCAACGCAAACTCCCAGACACGCTCAGCTATGACGAGATTGTGCACTTGTTTGAGGCCATTGACGTGAGCACCCCTGAGGGCACCCGCAACAAAGCCATGCTGGAAACCCTTTACAGCTCCGGCCTGCGCGTCTCTGAACTGATTGAACTTAAGCTGAGCAATGTCTACGAAGACCTGGGTTTTCTGCGGGTGACCGGCAAAGGCAACAAAGAACGCCTGGTGCCCATTGGCCGCGACGCCCTCAAATACATGCGCATTTACTTAGACAGCGTGCGCCGCCACCAGACCATCAAAAAAGGACAGGAGGATTTTGTGTTCCTCAACCGCCGCGGTTCTGGTCTCACGCGCGTCATGATCTTTAACATTATCAAAGACCTGGCTGCCAAAGTAGGTTTGCAGAAAAGCATCAGCCCGCACACGTTCCGGCATTCTTTCGCCACGCACTTAATTGAAGGCGGCGCTGATTTACGCGCCGTGCAGGAAATGCTGGGCCATGAGTCCATTACCACCACTGAGATTTACACGCACCTGGATAGAGATTACCTCAAACAGATTATCCAGGATTTCCACCCCAGGAGTTAGGTAAGCTTTTAAAAAGTACATAGTGTTGATTTGTAGGGACAGGTCGCGACCTGTCCTACGCATTCCTGATCCATGCATTTCTGATTTTGTAGGGGCGTATGCAATACTCCCAACGCATTCCTGATCCACGCATTCCTGGCTAATTATCTGCTTGGTGCTGCGGAGTGAATAACCTACTTCCGCCACCGCCCCGGACAGGTCGCGACCTGTCCCTATAGGAATTTCTTGCTCACACTTCCGTTTTCGGCTTCATTTCCAGAAATGAGCCCGAAAACAGAAAAGCCCGAAGCTGCATCAGCTTCGGGCTTTTCTGTGAATGAATACCTCCACTATTATTTCAAGGCAAGTTGCCGGGCATCGGCGGCAATCACTTTTTTGTAGAAGGCCTGGAATGCGGCCATTTCCTGGGGTTGAATGATGTCTTTGGTAAACTTCAGTTCACGGGTGAAAACCAGTTGGTCGTTTACTTTCTTGAACGTGAGGCTGTACTCGGCCACGGTGCAGGAGAGTTTCACCGGCGTGGGAAGCTCGGCCAGGAGTTTCTTGGTGGGCAAGGTCATGGTGATGGTTTCGCGGTCACGGTCGGCGTAGAGCATCTGGGAGAGGTCCAGGGCCGCAATGCGGGTTTCATCACTGAAGGTGAAGTCACGGGCGGTGGCGCGGTTGGTCCAGGGCAAGGCAAACAGAGACATGCCGCCTACCTGCGTCACCACGTCATTGGCCTGGTAGGCAATGCGGCAACTCACCGAGTCTTGCGGGCCATCTAAGCCTTTGAACGTGAGCGAGGTTACTTTTACGCTGGGCAGTTGGTCTGAGATGGCCTGCTGCACAATGCGCTCGCGCTCCTGCTGGCCGGCATCACGGTACCGTTGTTTGGCGTCGGCGGCCATGGCCCCGGTCTTCACGTTTTCTTCCACCACGCTCAGGTCATTGTCTACCAGTTTCACCTGCACTTTGCGCTCAATCTGGTTCATGGGGCGTGTTTTGGGGTTCAGGTGGGCCAGCGTACGGTTGGCCTGGCTCTGCTCATCGTCAATCTCCAGAATACCACTTTGCAACATGCCCTGGTACAAACTCCCGAAAGGCAGGAAATTAGACGTCAACTCCACAAACAGCTCTTTGCCGTCTGGCAGGTTTACTTTGGCTATGCAGTGGTTAAAGTCAATGGAAGGCAGCACCAGGTCATCATAGCCGTTGTCACGGGTGTTCACCAGCACCAACTGCGCCGACACGCCTGCCTCGCGGCACATGGCCACAAACAGGGTAGACACGTCTTTGCAATCGCCTATCTTGGTGCTCAGCACGTCTGCGGGGCGCTGCGGCACAATGCCGCTCTGCCGGAACGGAATGGAACTGTACGTGATGTTGGTGGTGATGTATTCATAGATGGCCTGCGCCTTCTGCACGGGGTTCAGGTTGGGTTTACCTGTGAACACATCCTCCACGGCCTGTTTTACCTCAAAATCTGGTCTGGCTTTGGCGGCGGCCAGGTCTGCGTACCAGTTGGAGATGAATTTCCAGTCCGGGAAAGAGGAGATGTAGAGCGTTTGCCCAATGTCAGCCAACACGGGCATTTTGTCTTCGCTCTTGAGCGCGGGCTGGTCCTGCTGCTCCCACACATACAACTTGAACTCGTCAGCGGTGGAGATTTTAGGCTCCAGGGCTTTCTGAGTCACTTTGTACTGGAACTTGGTCTCGGGGTCAACCAATAGACTGTAACGCGTGGTCTTGGACGGGAAGAAGTGCGTGAAGAAATGGCGGTCCCAGAAATGCGGGGCCAGTTTTCCTAACAGGTGGTTCTCTAATTTATAGGTCACGTGAATGGCATCGCCGGGTTCCAGGTTGGTGAACACCAGTTGGCCGTCATTGCTTTCAGCGGGCACTTTGCTGCCGTTCTGCTTCACCACTTCGCCTTTCTCCATAAGGTAGCGCTGCATGTTGTGGTAGCCCACGCCGTATTCTTTCCAGAACTCCACGCCCTGCGGATTGAAAATTTTCACCACCATGGTGCGTCTTTCCTCTGAGGCGCCGCCTTTGTACACCACTTTCTGCACGTCATCCAACAAAATCACGCTGTGGTGTTCTGGGTAGGTGGCGGCTTTGGGCGCGGCTTTGATCACGGCATACACGTCATTCTGCGGGAAGTAAGAAAACACGTCTTTCTTGTTCTCCAACTGCCGAAGTTCTTTCAAGCTGGTATAATCCGTCGGGCTCAGGTGCAGGGCTTTGCGGTAGGCGGTTAAGGCCTCGTCGGTTTTGTCCTGCGCTTTGAGGGTCTTGGCTAGGTCTGCCCAGTATTTGCCAATGTAGGGCGAAATCTGCAACGTTTTGCGGTAGGCTTCCTCGGCTAGTTTGTGGTTCTGGGCCTGGGCGTAAATATTGGCCAACGTATGCTGAATGCCCACGGCCACGGGTTCTTCCTGCAGATACTGGTTGTACAGTTTCAGGCCGTTGTTCATGTCGCCTTTGTCAAAATAGATGGAGGCCAGGCGCTGCGAGATAGGGTAGGAACGGTTGTCTTTCAGGTATTTTTTGAGCACGTTGGCCGCGCCCGTCTGGTTTTTGTTCACGTTCTTCTCAATCATGTATTTAAGTTCCATGAACGTGGCGTTGCCCGGGTAGCTGGCGTAGCCTTTCTCTGCCAGTTTAATCACTTCATTGTACTGCTCTTTCTTAGAAAGCACCTTTATGCGCTTTTCCATGATGGACTCGTCTGCGCCTAGTTGGCTCTCCATTTTATCCAGCAATTCCAGGGCTTGGGTGTAGTTCTCTTTTTCCAGTTCCTCGTCAAACCGAAGGTCTAAGGCAAATGGCAGTTCGGGGTCATGTTCTTTCAGCCATTCCAAAGAAGTAGTGAGCGAGGTGCGGTTTTCTTCCCGTTGGTAGGCCTCCAGCTGGCGCATGACCAGGTAGCTGCTGTTGGGAATCAGTTTCTTGGTTTCTTTGATCACCCGGCGGGCGTCTGAGGTTTTGTCATTGCGAAGGTACGTTTGCGCCAGCATGATCTGCGGAAGAAGTTGCTTGCTGTCTTTCTTGGTCTGGCTCAAAAAGAACTGTTCATACGGCAAAGGCAGCGTGGCCGGAATTGGGCCGGTTTCTTTGGCATAGGCCTGGGTAGCAGCGGTAGAGGTGAGGCCTGCAACAGGTTGGCCCTGCTCATTGGTGAGGCGCGCCAGGAAGTTTGACCGGCCGGCGTAGCTTTCACCTACCTGCACCAGAATTCGGTTTACGCCTTTTTTTAGGTTCACCGAAGTCAAATACGTGTCCAGGTCATTGTTACGTTCCACGTCATCGGCAAACACCAGGCGATCATTCACCCACGCTTTCAAGGAGCCGGAAACCCCCAGACGCAATTGCACCTGTTGGTCTTTGGGGCTGGTGACAAACGTCTGGGCGTAGATTGACGCATCACTGGAATAGAAGTGGTAGGTGAAGTCAATCCATTTGTCATTTCGGCTGGCCGGCGGCGTGAACCACGAAACGGTGGCGCCGTGCTTGTTCACAAACGTGGCAGTACTCTCGGGCTTACCCAAGGGCCCGAAGTCTTTGTTGAACCCGCTGCCCGACATGTTCTCGAACTCGCCCACCATCTGCCATTTGTCTAAGGCGCCAATGGCGTTGTAGTGCTGGTGGGCGGTGGCCAACTGGTTGCTGGCCTCAAAATGGCTGCCCAGCATGGAGTTCGCCATGGCTTTCAGGGTGCCGTCGGCTTTGGGGTCTGTGGTGAGTTGTTTCAGGAACGCCAGTTGCTCCGCAGATTTCTTGCCGTTGCCGCCAGTCACAGACGGGGAGGTCCAGAGGGCATACACATACGGGTATGGGTTCTCAGAAGCCTTAAAAAACTGCATAAACTCAGAGAATGCCTCTGGAGCCGTGCGGTCTAAGGTGGCCAAAAACGAGAGTCCTAAGTGGGCTTCGGCTTTGAGCGCGGGGTCTGCGGTGGCTTTTTTAAAGAGCTCGCGGGCCTCAGCGCGCTTGTTCTCATGAAACTTTAGCCAGGCCGCCTCAAGCGGGGCTGGGGCCGCCGCCATGGTTGGCACAGACGGCAGCAAAAACACCAACAGCAACAGGAACGCTACCAGCCGACGGGAAAGGGAAAGATGCGGACGCATACAGAAAGGTTAAAATATTCTATGCCATAAGTACCGCAGAATCTGACACCTAACCAAGTACCGGCGTTATTTTACCGTATTTATGCTGGAAAATTTTCTGTTTTCGGGCTCATTTCCAGAAATGAGCCCGAAAACAGAAAGCCGGCCTTTTGGGCCGGCTTCTATTCATATTGGGGAACACTGCTAATTCTTGATAAAACGGGTGGTCTTGGTCCCGTCTGCGGTTTGCACCTGCACCAGGTAAAGACCGGCGGCCAAGTCCTGCACCGGCAGGGTAAGTACCTGCGCGCCACCGGCCAAATGCTTCTCCTGCAGTGACCGCACCTTCTGGCCGGTCTGGCTGAGAACCGTGACAGTTACGGCAGAAGCCTTTGAAAGGTTGAAGGCCATGGAGATGTTTTCCTGCGCCGGGTTAGGAAAGGTCGACAGAATCTTGGCGCTCGCGGCTACCTCATCATGGGTGCTCAAAATGGTGGAGCACTCCAAATAAGTCATGGCTTTTTTGTGGTAGGCAATGGGAGTGCCAAAGCCATACTCAATGGTTTCTTCCTTCACCAACAGGTTCCGGTCATCGGTTTCATAATACACCACGTGGCTGAGTTCTGTGGCGCCGCGGTTCATGCTTTCCACGGAATAGGAAGTGTATTTGCCGTCTGGGGTGTAGCTATAAGTAATGCGGGAGGCAGGTTGCCAGCCGTCTGGCCCGCCGGCCATGAATTTGCTTTCAACGTGCAGTTTTCCGGCTGCCGCATGGCCCGCAGGATAGTATGTGTAGGTGAATCGGTCGCCGTTGAAGGTGTTGCCTGGATCACCGTTGATAATATTGACGTGTCTTTTTTCCTCTAACTGGTTGGCGGCGTTGTAGGTTCTGAGCTCGCTCACAGTGGCGTACCACAGCGCGGCATTTTCTGGATGCGTGATAAATTGGTCCACTGATATGAGGTTGCCGTTTTGGTACGTGTACACTTTTTTCAGTGACTCGCCGGTGAGGTCTTGGTGCAGTTCCTCTATAAGCACGTTGGCCGTATTGTAGGTGTACGTGATGGTGTTGTACAGCACCCAGGACCCCGTGCCCAGGTTGGCGAATTGCCGCACATAGGTTTTGTTTCCAGTCTTTTGCACCACCGCTTTTTCATCATTGATCCATTGGCCTTTGTTGACAGACCTAAATGCCTCATAGCTGCCGTTTTCATAGTGGAGGATTTTTACGCCGTCATAATACGCTTGACCGCCTTGGGTGCCTTCATCTTCCGACAGAATTTCATACTGCAGGCCCTGCAGGTGGTTGTAATGGTATTTGTAAGTAGTCACATCAAGGCCAGCGGACGAGGCGGAGGAGTGCCGGGTGTATTCCTTCGTGAACACTGGTTTGAATGAATCACTGGGGGCGTCGTAGACTGCTTTATACACGCGCTTGGGCTGCATGCTGCCATCTTGCACCTTCTCTTTCAGTTCATACCGCAAGGTGTCATCTGTACCTACGCTCGCCGACCCGCTGCCCACCGTCTGCAGAAAAATGCCATTGGCATCCAGTTCACGCACTACCATTTGGTAAGCGTCTGGGGTGGAATAGGTGAGCCGCTCCTCAAAGAAACGCTCCACGCCACCTTCTAAAGACTGAATGGTTCCCGTTTCATAGCACCATTCCGGCGCAGTGCGCGCATTGCGTTTTGCCCCAGATTTCTTTTTCTCCTTGAGGAGTCTGGCTATGGTTTCAGGAGAGAAGAACGAGCTGGCCGACGTAAAAGAGGTACGCTGTTTCTTCTGGTTGTATTTCTGTAAAACTTCAGAGGCTGAGGTTGGATTTGCATGCTGTGCATCTGCGGCTCTGCTGCAGAGCATAAAAGTGAAAAGAAAGGCTACTAAACGTGTCATGTTAGTGGGAAAGAAAGGTTAAGGTTTTGTGGAATTGTATAATATCTTTATCCTGGTAATTCTATAGTAGCGTGCGCTCTTTAACTCCAAAAGTGAGCTCTGTTTAGAAAGTCTAAGATTTTATAAAATAGATGCCAAAAATTTAAAGTTAATCGCACCGATTTTCATAAATACTCAAATATGGTGTGCTGCTGGATTTTTATTAGCTAAATCTTAGATTCTATCTTCTTGGACAGGAATAGGATAATATTCCCCTACGCGGTTAATAAAAATATTTAAAAATACTTTTATCGGTAGGTTGAGGTGAAGGGAGAATGCGTTGGATTTAATAGGAAATTAAATCAGGAAAACGCCTTTTACGTAATTTGGAGCTGATGTCAGACAACTAACACCATCTTAAGAATTGAAGAAATAACTAGGTAAGCCGAAGCAAATGCGCCGCCGCCGCGAAAGGTGATTTCTCTCCCCCTGACACCTGTTGGGCCACCGTTTCCCACTCACGCTGAATGGCAGAGTTTTGGTAAAAGCGCTCTTCCAGGCTCTGCCTTATGCTCTGTTTGAGCCAGTGCAGGTTCTGGTCTTGCCGACGCTGCTGGAAATAGCCGTTCGTCTGGGTGAGTTGTGCGTACTCTTCCACCCATTGCCAGATGGGTGCCAGCCCCGCTTTTTCATAGGCTGAACAGACGCTCACTTGCGGCGTCCAACCCGAAGCGCTGGCCGGAAATAAATGCAGAGCGCTACGGTATTCAGCCTGGGCGCTGGTGGCCGCCAACTGGTTAGCGCCGTCTGCTTTGGTGATGGCGATGGCGTCTGCCATTTCCATGATGCCTTTTTTGATGCCCTGCAGTTCATCGCCGGCCCCGGCCAGCATTAAAAGCAGAAAAAAATCCACCATTTCGTGTACGGCCGTCTCAGATTGGCCCACGCCCACAGTCTCCACAAAAATGACGTTGAAACCGGCGGCTTCGCAGAGGAGCATGCTTTCACGGGTGCTGCGGGCCACGCCACCCAGGGTTTTGCCGGCCGGCGATGGCCTGATGTACGCATTTGGGTTGGCGGCCAGGGTTTCCATGCGGGTTTTGTCGCCCAGAATGCTGCCTCCGGTGCGTTGGCTGGTAGGGTCAATGGCCAGCACCGCCAGCTTTTTGCCGTGCTCCGCGAGAATATGGCTCCCGAAGGCCTCAATAAACGTGCTCTTGCCCACGCCCGGCACGCCCGTTATGCCCACCCGGACTGACTTTCCCGCGTGCGGCAGAATTAACTCCATGACCTGGTGCGCCAGTTCCTGGTCAGAGGCCAAGGTGCTTTCCACCAACGTGATGGCACGGCTCAGCAATACCCGGTTCCCGGATAAAACTCCTTCAGCGTAGGCAGCGGGCGAAAATCTTTTAAGCACTTAGTTCAGGGTTTCTCTGATGGTCCGCGAAAAGTACGAATTATTGTTTGATTGGCGGTGCGGGAAAGCGCAATTGGAAATGGGTTACAGCAGAAATAAAGCGAAGGCAAAAGCTAACTATAACTCCCGTTTTTGAGCTCTGTTTTGCAAATGAAGCTGAAACTGGAATTGAAGGCGGGTTATTTGTTACGCATATCGTCCCCCTTTGAAGGGGGTAGGGGGATGACAAAGAGAGCTGAAGAACCACCGCCTAGTGAAACAGGAATAAGAAATTGATTATCTGGAATGCAAAATCTGCAAGAGTACATCATCCCCCTACCCCCTTCGAAGGGGGACGCAATGCGTAGGGAATTTCCTGGCATTCAACCCTTCCCATAATAGTGAAACGCATTCTGGAACTGCTATATGAATCCCTGTTTTCAGCTTCATTTTCAGAAATGAGCCCGAAAACGGAAATTACTTCTGCTGTTGTTGCACCACAAAGCCGGTAGGCGCGGGAATGTTCTGGAAGTAGAAACCGGGGAAATTGGGCAACCCGAACTCGCTTTTCTGGGTGCCCAGTGACAGGCCGGCGTCTTTGTAGTCTGAGTCCATTCCCAAAGCGTTGGGGTTTCTGATCACGCCCAGCCAGTTGCTGGCGTTGCGGGCCACGTAAATGCGACCGTCTGGGGCCAGTTGCAGTGCGCCTATTTTTCGGCTGGTGCTTTTGCCTATCTGTTTGCCGGAATGGATGATGGCATCAGTAGAACCAGCCCGTAAATCGAACTGAAAAATGCGGGCCTCGCCTCCGTTCAAACCGTTTTTGCCACCGTAGAGTTTGCTGCCGTCTTGGGAAAATTCCAGGCCGTAGGCTTCGTCAAACTTGCCCAGATCCACCAGGTTGCTCACTTGGCCGGTGGCATTGTCAAAGTCAAATACTTCAATTTTGTTCAACGGCGCCCAGGAAGCCACGGCCAGTTTGTTACCCGCCGCTGAGGCTTTCATGTAGCCAATGGTGCCGCCGTTGTCGCCGGTGTGCATGGCGCCAATGGTGCTTTCCACGGGTTTGAACGTGATGCCCTGCGGGGAAATAAGATAGGCGTAAAAAGTGCTGCTGTTCCAGCGATGCGTGATCACCCAAAAATCGCGGCCGTTCTGGTGGCGCACCGCGGTCAGTTTCTCCGTGACCGGCGCGAAGATGAGGTTGTTTTTAGAGGTTACTTCGCCCAGACCGTTGTTTTTGCTCAGGTCAATAAGATGGTACTGCAAGCCGTGGCTCTGGCCCTGAAAATCTGTGGTGAAGAGGTAATAGAGATGGGAAGAACCCGGCTTGGGAAGAATCAGCGACGACTGCGTGGACGACTCGTGCCCTTTCAGCTCAGAGCCGTTGGCCATCAGCTGTCGGTCCCGGTTCCAGATTTGCATGCCGTTGGTGTAGAACAGCAGGTTGCCCTGCGCATCTGAGAGCACCGCGCTACCTTCTTCTGAGAACATCTTGCTGTCTTTGAGCGCCTGCGGCTCCTGTGGGTTGGCAAACGAAACGCCCGCGCCGCCGCCAAAATACCAGATAGACGCTTCTTTCTGCGCCCACGCGGGCACCGCCCAGAGGCTGAAAGAAAGCAGGAACAAAAGTAGAGTCGTCTTCTTCATCTTTGTCAGAACAAATGGATGCCGGTCAGAATTCAAAGATTGGGCCAAAATCTGATTAATACGGTACTTTCAGGCAAGGAAGGGTTTCTGACGCTGTGAATAACCTCTTATAAGTAAGGATGATAGCCTGAAGGCGAAAGAATAGGAGTTGCTGTCTAGAAATCTTACCTTAGCCCATCTTAGCCGTTTTAACTGATGAAATGGTGTTTCATTCCGGTAGCGCTGTTAGGTAGGTTTGGCTCTTAATGAGCATTTACGCTGTCTGTAGATACAGGTTCCTATGAAGAAAGAACTTAAAAACGCATTGGGCCGCACATACCTCTCCATTGAGTATGATGCCCAGACCCACACTGTGACCAACAATTGGGTAGGATACCAAACCTTTGAAAGTGTGGTGGCTGGGGCCAATGAATGTGCCCAGGTATTGGGGCAGTTCAATTGCCCCAAACTGCTCAATGATAACCGGCAGGTATCTGGCCCGTGGAACCACGCCGTTGAATGGATTGCCACTGACTGGACGCCCCGCGCCATTGCCAATGGTCTCCGCTGTTTTGCCCACGTGGTCCACCCAGATTCTTTGGCTGGGATTTCAAGCGAAGAAATGCAACAGTCGGTTTCCGGTTTTCAGATGCAGATTTTCGGGGAAATAGAAGAAGCCCGGAAATGGTTGCAGGTGAGTGCGGCTGCGCAAATGCAGGCGTAGGATTACTTCTAGCGCGAGTCTGGAGGCTCACGCCAGAGCAGACTACCCCTTCAATAACTTCTCTAGAATCTCCTGCGCGGCCACGCTGATCACAGTGCCCGGCCCAAATACCCCAGACACGCCTGCATCAAACAGAAACTGGTAATCCTGCGCCGGAATCACGCCACCGGCAATCACCATAATGTCCTCGCGGCCCAGCTTTTTCAATTCGGCAATCAACGAAGGAATCAAGGTTTTGTGACCGGCGGCCAGGCTGCTGACTCCTACCACGTGCACGTCGTTTTCGGCGGCTTGCAGGGCAACTTCCTCTGGGGTTTGGAACAGCGGTCCCAGGTCCACGTCAAAGCCTAAATCCGCGAAGGAGGTGGCGATGACTTTGGAGCCGCGGTCATGGCCGTCCTGGCCCATTTTGGCGACCATGATTCTTGGTCTGCGGCCTTCCTGGGCAGCAAATTGATCAGCTAAAGCCTGGGCCTTGCCGAAGTTCTCGTCGTCTGAAATCTCTGAACTGTACACGCCGGATATGGATCTGATGGTGGCCCTGTGGCGGCCGAATACTTTTTCTAAGGCATACGAAATCTCCCCTAAACTGCACCGCACGCGGGCGGCCTGCACTGCTAATTCCAGCAAGTTGCCTTCCCCGGTTTCTGCGGCGTTAGTGAGCGCGTCCATGGCCGCAAAGACGGCGGCATCATCGCGGTTTTCACGCAGGTGGGCTAAACGGGCCAATTGGGCTTCGCGCACGGCGGTGTTGTCAATGTCCAGAATCTCCAGGGGCTGCTCAGACTCCGGCTTAAACTTGTTGACACCTACAATCACGTCTTTGCCGGCATCAATGCGCGCCTGCTTGCGGGCGGCGGCTTCTTCAATTCGCATTTTAGGCAAACCGGTTTCTATGGCTTTGGACATGCCACCCAGGCGCTCTACTTCCTGAATCAAATCCCAGGCTTTATGGGCGAGTTCATGGGTGAGAGCCTCTACGTAATACGAGCCGCCCCACGGGTCTACGGTCTTGGTGATGTGCGTTTCCTGCTGCAGGTAAATCTGGGTGTTACGGGCAATGCGCGCCGAGAAATCGGTAGGTAAGGCAATGGCTTCGTCCAGGGCGTTGGTATGCAGACTCTGGGTTCCGCCCAGGGCAGCGGCCATGGCTTCCACGGTGGTGCGGGCCACGTTGTTGAACGGGTCCTGTTCGGTCAAACTCCAGCCACTGGTTTGGCAGTGCGTGCGCAAAGCCAGGGATTTATCGCTCTTCGGGTTGAATTGTTTGATGATTTTTGCCCAGAGCATACGGGCGGCACGCATCTTGGCAATTTCCATGAAGTGGTTCATGCCGATGGCCCAGAAAAACGATAACCGCGGCGCGAAGGTGTCAATGTCCATGCCCGCGGCCAAACCGGTGCGAACGTATTCTAGGCCGTCCGCCAAGGTATAGGCAAGCTCCAAATCAGCCGTCGCCCCGGCTTCCTGCATGTGGTAGCCCGAGATGGAGATAGAGTTGAACTTGGGCATGTGCCGCGAGGTGTACGCGAAAATATCAGCGATGATCTTCATGCTGGGTTCCGGCGGATAAATGTAGGTGTTGCGCACCATAAACTCCTTGAGAATATCGTTTTGGATGGTGCCGCTCAATTGCTCCGGCTTTACGCCCTGTTCCTCGGCGGCCACAATATAGAAGGCCAGGATAGGCAACACCGCGCCGTTCATGGTCATGGAAACGCTCATCTGGTCCAGCGGAATCTGGTCGAACAGGATCTTCATATCCAGAATAGAGTCGATGGCTACGCCGGCCTTGCCCACATCACCTACCACCCGCGGGTGGTCTGAGTCATAGCCCCGGTGCGTGGCCAAGTCAAACGCTACCGACAAACCTTTCTGCCCAGCGGCCAGGTTACGGCGGTAGAAAGCGTTGGATTCCTCGGCGGTGCTGAAACCGGCGTACTGCCTGATGGTCCAGGGATTCTTGACGTACATGGTGCTGTACGGCCCGCGCAGATATGGCGGCAGCCCGGCGGCGAAGTCTAAGTGCTCAAAGGCCTGCGTGTCTTCCTTGGTGTAGAAGTTTTGCAAAGGCAAGCGCTCAGCGGTCTTCCAGGTTTTAGGTGCTGGTTTTGGCTTCGTTTCAGAAACAGAGCCCGAAAACGTGAACGGTATTTTGGTGAAATCTGGTTTCATGGTGTGTTGGTATCAAGTAGCAGGAATCAGGTAGCAAGACGCCCGCGGGTGTTTCTATCGTGTTAAGCTCCGGTTTTCCCTTCTATTTTTGTCATCCTGAAAGGACCTTGTGGGTAAGTACGAAAAATTTTATAGAGTCATTCCTTTTTATCACTCTGCACATTACACTAAGTGGAGGTTTCATCGCTTCTGCCTGTCTAGTTGGCCCACAAGGTCCTTTCAGGATGACAAAGTGAGGAAGCAGGAAATCTCAGAACTCAGAACCCAAGACTCAGAACTCAAAATTGGGAACTCCTTAACTAGCATGCTCAGAGGTAATTACCCAGCGACTATCCATCTTTTTCCAGACTTGTGACGAAATACCGCCCATCAGGCGTTTACCATCCAGCTCAATTTTCCATTGAATCACATACAGCGCGGCTGCCGGGCCCAGGTTTTCCAGATGCAGCGGTTCATAGGTGTACGTGCCCATAGTGCTACGATCTGCAAAGTCTTGCTCAAACATGTCCAGCACCGGTTGCCAGCCTTTGTCCACGCCGTTTTTGCTGATCCAGAGCATGTCTGGGGAGTTCCAGTAGAAGTCCATGGCGGCGCGCAAGTCACCGGCGTTCCAGGCGTCCACCTGTCCGTCCAGGCCTTGTTTGGCCGCTTGCAGGACGTGGTCAGTGGTGGAGTCCAATTGGTTTTCCGAAGATGTGTCAGTCTGTTGGGTCATGGTGAAATGGTTGTTATATGGTGGCAGTTTTCCGTTTTCGGGCTCATTTCTGAAAACAAGCCCGAAAACGGAAAAAACTCAGGCCTCATCCCGAATCGCTATACGCCCAGACGTTCCTGAATGCGGGTGATGATTTCGGCGGTGTCACAGCCCTGGAACAGGAACTCGTCAAAACAGTGGGCGCGCAGTTCGTCTTTCAAGTGCATGGGGTCATCGGCTAAAATCAGGGCCGGTCCCTGGCGGTGCTGCGAACGCATGCCCTTGGCAAAGGTCTCGGCGAAGTCTTTATACTGCTTTTCGGGGGCAGCCATCACAATTACCTGCACGTCCATCTCCTTCACGGCGGCCAGGCCGGCGCTTACGGTGTCAAACTTCAAGACCTGGGTGGTGAAACCGGAGCACGTGAAGAATTCGCGCGCAAACGAGGCATGAATGTGTTCCTGAATGGCGTTGCCCATGTGCAGCACCAAGGCGTGCGGACGGCGGTTTTTCTTTCTGAAATGGAGCTCAGTGGCCAGGCGCATAACCTCATAGCTGTACGCGGCGCGGGTATTGTCAAACTGCTTGCTTTGGATTAGTTGCTCAGGGTCAAAGGCGTGTTGCTCGTTGTTGTTGGGGTATTTGTTCGTGCCCAGAATCACTTCCTTGCCGGTGGCTATGTCTTTGAATTTCTGCGTGCTGGTGTCTTTGATAATATCCTGTATGAACCCGGTGCCAGAGGCTTTCATGAACCCGCCGCGCGCCTCAATGTCCTGGAACAAGGCCCAGGCTTTCTCAGCAATCTCCTTGGTGAGGTACTCCAGGTAATAGGAGCCGGCGGCTGGGTCAATGGCTTGGTCCAGGTACGCTTCCTCTTTCAGAATAATGGGAATGTTGCGGGCAATTCGCTCACTGAACGCATTCGGCTCTTTGTACGTGCTGTCAAACGGTTCCACTTCCACAGAATCGGCTCCGCCGATGATGGCGCTCATCATCTGCGTGGTGTGGCGCAACAAATTGGTGTGCGGGTCCAGCGTGGCCTGGTGCCACCGTGACGTAGACACATGTATGCGTAAGGCACTGGCGGCCTCTTTGGGCGCACCGTAGGCGTCTACAATGTTGGCCCACAATAACCTAACGGCTCTTAGCTTGGCAATCTCAAAGAAATAATTGGTGCCTGCCGTGAGGTGAAACTGCATGTCCCTGAAAATTCGCTCCTCGGGCAAAATCTCCTGTCGTATCCCGTTGGTGTAGCAGACCGCAATGGCCAACGTGATGGCGATTTCCTGCACCAACGTGGCGCCTTTGTTGCTGAAATGGCTTCCGTTGATGGTGAGCGCGTAAAAATTCTTGGCGTCTATAGTCTGTTCCAGCAAATGTTTGGCGTGCTCCATGTCCAGCTGCTTGTAACTCTCAGACGACAGTATAGGCGAACATTTCAGAAACCCCTGCAACTGGTCTAAGTTGATTTTGGCGCGCTGGAGGCCCGTGAGCAGGTGGTGGAGAAACGTGGCGGCCTCAGTTGAAACGGAGTAAGCCACCGGCACTTTGGCCAGGTCTATCTGGGCGAGGAGGTAATCAGCGTCAAAGGCAGCGCCGCTCTCCATGATGAAATGGATGCCGTCTGCCCCGCGGGTGAGCGCGTCTACTGCCTTGTCAATGGCGGCGTGCCCTTTGCCGGTGGCGTGCACCGGCTGGTAGTTGAGCCAGCTGTTCTTCTGAGTCTTGGGGCTGCGCAAGTATGGGAATTGGCCGGGTACCGTAGTGAAGGCCGGTTCCTGCGGAAGGTCATCTTTGGTATAGAAAGGCGCCACATTTATGCCTTCATAACTCTGCCAATGCAGGTCCTGCGGGTCTGCGCCTTTCAAATCTTGCTGTAGTTTGGCTGCCCACTGTTCTGCCGTCACCGGCGAAAACTGTGAGAACAAAGGCTCTGCGGAGGTTGGGTTGGTCATAAAAAATGGGCAATTGCGTGGGTAAAGATAACTTTTTGCCTGAACTGTTCTACGGCATAACCCAGAATACCGCCATCTGTTTTCGGGCTCATTTCTGGAAACGGAGCCAAAAACGGAATTACCGGAGACACTCGTAGGAGCTGCGCACGCTACGAGGTCTTTTGAGTGAGCGTCTGTCGGGACCTCCAACGTAGAGACAAGGCGGTGCCTGGTCTCTACAATGTAATCTGCCGCAAGTTTAGCGACAGCGTAACTTGTGGCTTTCCATGTTGTGAGTTTATCAACTCACGTAAGTTTGTAAACTTACAACGTGTTTAACCACAAGTTACGCTGTCGCTAAACTTGCGATATGAATGTTTCCTAGGAAAGGTTATTTCTCAGTTTTGCTTCCATTTACAATCCAGAGCCCGAAAACGCAATTGGCGCAGACCTCACAGGTTTCCAAAACTGTGAGGTCTTTTGAGCAGGCGGCACCGCTGATGCCAAAAACGCAGACTGCTTACTAACCCTCACCTTTTCCAGCCTTTCCATCGAGCGCCTAAGCAGGTTTCGTCGCCGCCAGGCGGGTGACGAAGGCGCCAGGAAGCTGGTACAGCGTGAGAGGGGAAGGCGGGGCCTCGCGGCCGTGAGCGCTCGGAGCCCTGCAATGGAAAAGGCCGTCTTGTAGAACTTAGGATGAAGCAGACCTTTGAAACGAAAGCAACCTTCGTGCACAACTAATCCGTCAGAATGCATCTGAACTTTGAAAGGAAAGCAAACTGCGTGCACAAATAATCCATCAGCATGCATCTGAAGCTTGAAAGGAACGCAAATGGCACGCACAACTATTCCCTCAGCCGAAATAAGAAAGATAAAAAGTCCCTACTGCCAAACCCAAAACCGCTTTCTCCGTCTCTTACTTCCATGGACATAGCCCAAGACTCACTCTACATCGGCACCTCGGGGTACAGTTACGCCTGGCGCGGCATTTTCTACCCTGAAGATATTAAATCGGCGGAGATGTTGCCTTTTTACGCGCAGCACTTCAACTGCACCGAGGTCAACAGCAGCTTCTACCATTTCACCATGGAGAAAACCATTCTCAAGTGGCTGGACATCACACCGCCGCATTTCAAGTTCGCGCCCAAGCTGCACCGCTCCATCACGCATGAAAGCCGACTGCAGAACGTGGAAGAACCGCTGCGCAAATGGATGGACCGTTTCCTTCTCATGAAAGAGCGCCTGGGGCCGGTGCTGGTGCAGTTGCCGGGTTCTTTCCATTACAATGAACTCATCGCCAAGCACTTTTTTACCTTGCTCCGGAATTTATATCCAGAAACGGTCTTCGCGCTGGAGGTTCGGCATGCCTCTTGGCACACAGAGGAAGTGCTGGAACTGCTGGAGGAATATCAAATCTCTCTGGTGGTGGTAAGCGCCGGAAAGAAATGGCCCGGATTGGCTGCCGCCACCACAGACACCGTGTACCTGCGCCTGCACGGCCACAACTCTACCGTGGCTCTTATCCCGAGGAGGAACTGGAGCGCTTAGGGTACATGGCCCAAGATTTCCTGCTGGATGGTAAAACCGTGTGGGCCTTCTTCAACAACACCATCGGCGGCAACGCCACCCAAGACGCGCAGAAACTAAGGCAAGTGATTATGAATCTGTAGCAGGCGTTTTCGGGCTCATTTCCAGAAATGAAGCCGAAACCGGAAGATTAAAAAATCTCCGCCAACATACATCTTGCGCTTCCGCCGCCGTGGGCTTCAATGGTTCTGAGGTCGGCGCGGGTCATTTTGGTAAGGCTGTTCAATGTCTCAAACTGGTCTTTGCGCAGCGCTTTGTAGCCTTTCTCAGACATGACCAGCACGGGCTCTCCGGCTTTGTTGCGCACCTGCAGCATGTTGCCGGCCATTTTCTTCACCTGCGCCAAGCTCAGGTCAATGATTTCTTTGGCGGTGTCTACCAGCGCCTCCAGCAGCAGCCCTTGTTCCTCTTCGTCTTTAATAGACTCCAAACACACCAGCGCGAAATCTGCGCCAAGGCTCATCATCACGTTGGTGTGGTAAAAGGGCAGGCCGTTCTCATCTGTGGCGGAAAAAGTCACCGGTCGGTAATCAAGTGCCTCGCAGAAAGCCTGCAGGGGCTCCAGGTGCGTGCGCTCAGACAGGCAGGCGTAGGCTATTTTATGCTTGCGGTCTAAGACCAGGCTGCCGGTGCCTTCCAAGAATTTGCCTTCGTTCTCAAAGTGGGTGAGGTCAAGGACCTGGGTAAACGGAAGATTGTGCTCCTCCTGCAGCTGTTGGAGCAAATCTGGGTGGCGCTCCAGGCGGCGGGTAGGGGAGAACATGGGGTAGAGCACCACCTTGCCGCCGGGGTGAAACGAAATCCAGTTGTTGGGGAAAACGGCATCGGGGGTTTTGGGATCTGGCAGGTCATCCAGCACCACCACGTCAATGCGGGCGGCCCAAAGCTTTAGCAGGAACTGGTTGAATTCGTCCAGGGCTTTCTGCTGCACTTTGGCCTCTGAGCCGACGGGCACTTCCTGCTGAAACGCGTTGGTGGCGGCCGTCTCTGGGTTGGCCCCGAAGTTGGCAGGACGCACAAGTAAAACTTTGGTAGCTAAAGGGAAATTTGGATGCGTGGGGAGTTGTGGCGTTTCCATGAAGTTGGGCCCGTAAAAAAGGCAAAGCAAGTTACGCCAATTCAGGAAAACCGCCGTGATATTTTGCAACCGTCGGGGCCGGAACGCTTTCGCCCAGCGCATTCCTGATTTTATACTCCAAGATATAATCGCAAAAAAAACCCGTTTTCGGGCTCATTTCCAGAAATGAAGCCAAAAACGGGTTTTCTTTTTTGCGCCGATGCTAAAGTCAAACCAAGGCTCTACGCCAAGGCTACGGGGGCGTTAGAGGTTTTGCCGCCGGTCTTGAACCGTTTAAAGTACCTAAAACAACGGCCCATAATACGCCGGAAACTTTTGGGGAAGGTGGCGCGGCACCAGCGTTTCAGTTCACGTATTTCTTCGGTGAGGAGCAATTTTAAACATTTCCGGAGTTCTTTCTCAAACAGGGTCACGTCAAAACTCACTTTTAAAAGTATGCATTTGCTGTACTGTAGGTAAGAATTGCTCATGGGTGCTAATGGTTGTGTGGGATGCTGATTGGTGGTGTAGGGAGCTGACAAAGAAACAGCCGCTGGCATAGGCCAGGCCGGTAACGGAGAACCAGAAAACTGAAAAGAAATGCTCAGGCCGCTACGTAAGGAGTCGCCGGAAAAGCAGGTACAGCCAGGGCCGCACGGTACGGGCAGAGGAGAGGACGTTTCCGCTGGCCGCCCAGGCTGTAACCTGCGGGCGAAATAGAGTGGACAGAGAGTTTGAAAGGGAGCTCGGGTGCAAAAACCGTCGCCACTTTTGGGTGACCCGTGCGCGCCAGTGACGCGGCGCCGGGCGAAGGGCCCACACCCAAGACAGGTTCCGTTGTAGAGCCGGAACCCAGTACCGTAGTTGATAGAAAAGCTTCCATGGAACCGGTAACATAGGTGTACAGAAAAGGTGAACGCCTAGCGGCGGGCCAGCCACCAGATGAAGACAAGTTTAAGAAAAAACTAGTTATAAGTCAAGCGGTTAGCCTGAAAAATTACACCCAAACGTATAGCAAAAACCCTATGTTTACCCCGAAATCTTGCTTAAAACTCTCTCAAGCGGCTTTGGGTTTTTAGCTAGGGGCGCTGTATCTTTGAGAAAATACGTATTTCTACATGCGCCTCGTTTTTTCTCCGTTTCCCCGCGTTTTAACCCTCGGCCTGGGCTTGGTTTTATCTTTGGCTGGGTGCCAGAAAGCCTTTGTGCCCACGGCCAGCCTGAGCACACCGACAGATATACCCGTTAACACGCAACTCGCGCCAGACCCTACTGCTGAGGCCACCATTGCCCCTTACCGCGCCCGCGTGGACCAGACCATGAACGAGGTCATCGGTCAGGCGCCCGTGGCCCTGGAGAAAGGTTCTGTAGAATCTTCCCTGGGTAATTTTGTAGCCGATTTAACCAGGACCCAGACCAGCGCCGTGTACGGAAAACCCATTGACCTGGGCGGCATGACCAGCGGCGGCCTCAGAAACCCCATTGACAAAGGCCCCATCACCGTGGGAGATGTGTTTGAACTGATGCCCTTTGAAAACGAAATGCTGGTGCTCACGCTCTCTAGCGAAACAGTCAAAGAGCTATTTGATTACGCCGCGCGGGTCCAGAACCTATCTGTGGCCAACGCCACGTATTCCATGCGCAACGGCAAGATTGAAAGCATCTTCATTGGCGGCCAACCGTTTGACATCAACAAAACCTATACGCTGGCTATCTCAGATTACCTGGCCAACGGCGGAGACAACATGGGTTTCCTGAAAAAAGCCCTGAAAGTAGAGCAAACCGGCCTCCTGGCCCGCGACGCCATCTTGAAAGAAATCAAAGCCATCACCGCCCAAGGCAAACCGGTCACGGGAAGCCTTGACGGACGGGTGAAAGTGTTGAATTAGTAGCAGGTAGCAGGTATCACGTAGCAAGACGTCCATGTTCTTGTCTTGATACCTGCTACTTGCTACGTGATACCAAAAAATCATGAAACGCAGAGAATTCATAAAACATACCGCGGCCGGCGCGGCTGGGCTGGCACTTCTGGGGTTGCCAAACCTTGGACACGCTGCGGCTGCACCCATAAAACTAACTATTCTGCACACCAATGACATGCACTCGCGCATTGACCCGTTCCCTAATGACGGGCGAAAGAACGGCGGCATGGGCGGCATGGCGCGTCGGGCGAGTTTAGTGAAGCAAATTAGAGCACAGGAACCCAATGTGTTGTTGTTGGACGCCGGAGATATTTGGCAGGGAACGCCGTATTTCAACTTCTTCGGGGGTGAGGTAGAGTATAAGTTAATGACCCAAATGGGCTATGACGCGGCCACGCTGGGCAACCATGATTTTGACAACGGCCTGGCCGGTTTGCAGAAACAGTTGCCGCACGCGGGCTTTCCGTTCGTGATTGCCAACTATGATTTTTCAGACACCATTCTCAAAGGCCAGTTTAAACCCTATAAAGTATTTGTGAAGGAAGGCGTGCGGGTAGGGGTGTTCGGGTTGGGCATTCAATTGAATGGCTTGGTAGCAGACAATAACATTGGCGGCACTAAGTATTTGGACCCCGTGGCCACCGCTGAACGCCTAGTGAAAACGCTGCGCGAAGACGAGAAAGTGGATTTAGTCATCTGCCTCAGCCATTTGGGGTATTCTTATGAATCGGCTAAGATTGATGATAGAAAGCTGGCCAGGCAGGTGAGCGGCATTGACCTGATTATTGGCGGCCACACGCACACGTTCCTGGACGAGCCCGAAAAAATCACGCACGCCAATGGCCACGTCACGTTGGTGAACCAAGTAGGCTGGTCGGGGATAAATTTGGGACGCATTGACTTCAGCTTTGACAGAAAGAAAAAAGAAAAAACGGCTACTACCGCCTATGTGCTGCCTTTGAATGACAGTGTCAGAATTTCATAAGGTTCAAGTTTTTTGTTCAAGAGTTTTTTTTCATTTTTGTAACCCCCTGAAGAATTCGGAACACAAATAAACGCGGGATTGGAAGAAGCGATGTTAATGGTAAA